>JAZKEP010000163.1:43717-49047 GCA_040387015.1 Bacteroidota bacterium | reverse complement strand
ATTGTTTCCCACAGTAGCTGATTGGGTAGCACTACATCCTACTGCATCCTCAACCGACACATCGTAAGTGCCTGCCGCTAAACCGCTGATATCTTCGGTAACAGCTCCGTTGCTCCAGTCAAAAGTATATCCTGGAGTTCCTCCGCTAACTGAAATTGTTACGGCACCCGTACTTAAACCGGCACAAGCGCTATTGGTTACTAAGTCAACTGTTACAGATACACCTGCATTGTTTCCTACTGTTGCTGATTGAGTTACACTGCATCCCTCAGCATCTTCCACAGTCACAACATAACTGCCTCCTAATAAATTGCTAATATCTTCTGTAACGCCTCCGTTGCTCCAGTCAAAGGTATAGCCGGATGTTCCTCCGCTTACCGAAATTTCTATTGCTCCGGTACTTACACCGGCACAGGTACTGTTGGTGATTAAATCAACCGTTACCGCTAAAGCCGCGGGTTCTCCAACCGTTTCGGGGCCGAAGCTTACAACACATGCATTCAAATCACTTACGAATACAGAATAACTACCTGCAGGTACATTTACATTGTCCTCTGTAAATTCAAAATTGCTCCAGGTAACATCATAAGGTGCCACACCACCTGTTATTGAAATGTAAACTCCACCGGTACTGGCTCCATTGCAATTAGCATCAACAACCGAATCGAGCGTTACTACAAGTGCAGCAGTGGGTTCATCAATAACAATTGCCGATGAAACAACCGAAGCCGGGCATCCTGTTTCAGTTACAGTTAAAGTATACGAACCTGCAATGAGTCCTGATAAATCTTCTGTTATGGCTCCATTACTCCACAGGTAAGTGTAGCTCCCGGAACCACCAGAAACTTCCATATCTATAGTGCCATCGCCTAAACCGAGACAGGAAACATCGGTTTTAAAATTTAGAGATACGCCCACCCCTCCCAAATCGGTAAGAACAATCGTTGTATTGGCACCCGGTGATGTGTAAGGATCCAGCTGAACAAAATAAGTTTTTCCGGGTGTTAAACATACGGCCGAATCTATATGAGAAGAGAAATTCACACCACCATGCAATTGATAACTAGGATCATCATCGTTGGCCCCAATAAGGGTAGCCCCACCAGTAAGGATAGAATCACAATTATCTGCCTCCCACAAAGCAAGCTGAGTATCAAAGCCGGGAGATTGAATTTTCACTCTGCCAGAAGCCGGAGCTGTAAATCTGAACCAAAGAGTATTTGAAACAACAGAATCGCACCAAGTACCCTGAGCCGCGCAAATTCCTGTTGGTAGAATTGGCTCTCCAACCTGAATTGAAGCAAACTGTGTGTTATAAGGTCCGTTTATTCCAAAATTAAGCGCAATAGCGTCACAAACATCATCGCCCGGATAGGTAATCAGAACCTGAAGGGTGTTGGACGAATCAGGGTCGCATCCCGGATTTGTAACATAAGCCCTTATCCAATAAGTAGCCGAAGTATTGAAAGTAACGCTAAGGCTATCATCATTTGCATTTAGAACAGGGATAAAAGGTCCAGTAGAGGAAGTGGTTGAATACTGCCACTCAATATTGCCAGTAGATCCGGCAACTATATATGTATAAACTGTAGTACCCGCTATTCCGGCAGTTGGACCGGATGCCGTTCCCCCTACTGGGGAAGTAACACATGGAGGTGGTGGCGCGATTGTAATAATATAGTCTTCTGTTTCACCGGAGCCGAAATCGGAGCAGGCATCGTTTGCTCCGTTGGGATTATTCTCTGACCTGCTTCGAACTCTCATACCTGTTTGGCCAAGCTGGGCAGTTAAAGGAATTGTAATCTGCGCGGTACCGTTTAGCGCACTAACTGCTATCTGCCTCCATTCATCCGCTTCAAAAACTCCGTTTTGGTCGTAATCAATCCATACCGAAATAATAGCTAGATCGCTACAATTCACATTAAACGTATAAGGAACCGTTTGCTCCAGGGTGGCAGTTGCAGAGCCTATTGGTGGAAAAGCCGTGTATGCGTCACCATTTAGAGTAGTGTTACAGCTTGAGTTGTTATTAAGTGTAGTACCCAAAATGGTTACATTATTGATTTCGGCATCCCCGCAAAAACCAAAAAGATCGGCTGTGCAATAACAGGATAGGAATGAACTTAAGGTAACTGTGAATGCACTTGTGAATGAGGAGTCAGCGCAGGTTACTTTTACCCTGTAATAAACGGTATCCAAAACCGCAGGAGTGGTATAGAATGTATTGTCGGCTCCTGTAATGTCGGCCCAAGAACTGCCGTCAGCAGATTCCTGCCACTGAATATCGGTGCCCACATCCTGGCCCAATAAGTTCAGCGTTACAGTACTTCCTGAGCACGTAGAGGAAGTTCCTGAAATACTTCCCGCCACCGGAGGGTTGATACATCCTGGCGCTGCTGTTATATTTAAAGTATAATCCTCTGTTTCACCATAATCGTAATCAACGTAGCCACAAGGCGGAGGAACTATTCCTCCTTCAGCTATTACAATCCTCATTCTCGTTAAGCCTAGCATTGCCGAATTGGGGATAATAATTGAATCATCCGGAATAGCGTTTAAAGTATTTATAGGCCCATAGGAATAAATTAACTCATTCGCATCATTCAAAATACCGTTTTGATTTAAATCAACATAAACAGCCACATAAGCAGTATATGCATTACCACTGCATGATCCGTTTCTGATTCGAAGATTGAATGGAACTGTTCGTTGAGCAGTAGCCACTAATGAAGTATAGTCGGTAAATGTGTCGCAGGTAGCAGCAAATGAACCGGTTGAGATAGTTAAAAACTTAACCGAGTCAATTTTTGAATCCGCAGGACTAAGAGCTACCGAAGTACAATAGCAGGTATTAGACGGAGACATAGTAACCAATACAACATTGGAAGTATCAGATAAACCCGAATTGGTACAAGTAACAATCTGCCGGTAGTAGGTATCTGCTGTTTGAGAAGTAAGAATGTTGGCCGTGGTGCCTCCGGAAATATCAGCATACGTAAGCCCATTGAGTGATGATTGCCATTGAAAAGTTATATCCAAATCTTGTGTATAACCGGAGAGAACAAGGTTAAAATCTATGGCACTGCAAGCCGAAACCGGTGCTGAAGCGATACCGGCTGTTGGGGTTCCTGTGCAGGCATTGTTAGAAACAAAGTTAAGGCGCGTCTGTGGCTTTGTGTCTTGTGTCGTAGTAGTAACCACATTTGCCTGACTGGTGCAGGGGGCATCGCAACGAACAAAGCGAGAGCCCGTAGTCGTAGAATACACATACATACTTCCATAAGGTGAGGTATATGGGGCAGAGCCGAAGGCTACATCCACCAGCAGATTACTCACTCCATCCCATAAAAAGGGAGTAGATAAAACAAAAGTATTCCAACTGTTAGGTGTAAACGAAGGCGCAACATTGCTGTAAACGGTTGTGAGCGCATCGGCCACATGCGCGGCACAATTGGTGGACGCAGTATTTGCCATTCTTATCTCGTAGTTTGGCAAACCACCAGCAGGAATAGCAGTTATGTTATATGCCAGTGTGGTAATATTAGAGGCACCAAACACACCCTGGGCATTAATTTCTGCCGCGGTATAAACCGTTTGATAGTGCATGAAATTATAGTATCCGTTAACAGGGCTGGCCGTGGTGTTGCCTGTGGTGCTCGGGCCAGAGCCTAATTGAATAGTTTGCGCCCCGGAACTGAGTGCTGCAAGTAAACACACTAAAAGTAATTGAAGTCGTGTTGACAGTTTGTAGTTTTGTTTCATGGTAGTTGATTTTGGTAGTTTAGTTATTAGGTATCGCAGATATAAGGAAAGCGAAAATTATCAAAAACTTCTGTAATGAATATTAAAATTGAAAAAAGAACAAACTGAGGTACCTGCAAATTTTCGTTCGAATACATTTACTATTGTCCATCGGTTTCTTTATTCATTCAAACAGGTTTCTTTATGCCTTTATCCGAATCTGATATTCTTTTTGAAGACAATCACCTTATTGCGGTAAACAAGCCCGGAGGGGTTTTGGTGCAGCCCGATAAAACAGATGGTGAATCGCTCGAAGTTTTAATGAAAGAATTCATCAAGGCTAAATACAATAAGCCGGGGGAAGTTTTTTTGGGGGTGTGCCACCGTATTGACCGCCCGGTAAGCGGGGTAGTGCTGTTAGCACGAACCAGCAAAGCACTGGTGCGCATGAACGAAATGTTTAAGAGCAAGGAAATGAAAAAAACCTATTGGGCGGTGGTGGAAAAGAAACCCGAAAAGCTGGAGGGAACTTTAGTTCACTGGCTGAAAAAGAATGAAACAAAAAATATTTCTCGGGTGTGGGACAAAGAAGTGCCCGGCTCGCTTCGCTGCGAACTTCATTATAAATGGCTGAAGAGCATTGATAACTACCACTTGCTGGAAATAGATTTAATGACCGGCCGTCATCATCAAATACGCACCCAACTATCCGCCATTGGCTGCCCCATAAAAGGCGATGTGAAATATTTTGCCAAACGCGGCAACCGTAACGGAAGCATTCATCTTCATGCACGAAAAGTTGCTTTCGTGCATCCGGTAAAAAAAGAGCCGGTTGAAATAACAGCTCCGGTACCCGAGGATAATGTGTGGAAGGCTTTTGGTAACCCCTAAATTCCCTAAAGGGGACTTAAATACAAACAGCCAACAATAAGTTGGCTGTTTGTATTTTGTATTGACGCCCTTTAGGGGGTTGGGGGTTATTCTATCACTAATCTTTTGGTCTGCATTATTTCATCGTTTTTCAAAGCCACTAAATAGCTGCCTGCAGGTAAATCGCTCACTTGTAAATTGAAGTTGCCACCTGTAAAATCAACATGACTTATTTGCTTTACTATCCTGCCTGTTAGGTCGGTTATTTGCACATCTGCTAGTATCATTTCGGCAGCAATTTGAATATGGTTGGTAGCAGGGTTCGGGAAAATACGGAGCGCTGAAGATTCTTTTTCTATGTCTTGTATGCCTGTAGAAGCGTTATCGAGCGAAAGGTGGTCAAGCCTAAAATAAGAACCGACATTAGGAGTGCTGCTACCGTCAGCTTTGGTCATGAATACACTGATAACTACACTTGCAGCACCACTGCCGGTGTATGAAATGGGAATGGTTACGTCACGACACCCGCCCGCAGTTCCATCCAAACGACCGGAACCGATAGTGGTATTGGATGCATTGCGCACCGAAACATTAATGGAAAGCTTATCAGTAGAGACCTGGTTAAATGAATAGGTGAGGTGGAAAGAAGTATAAGCCGTGGAAATAGGAATGCCCACATCGTTGGAACTCGTAACAAATGCAGGATAACTTACATAAGG
>JAZKEP010000163.1:31680-43707 GCA_040387015.1 Bacteroidota bacterium | reverse complement strand
TCCTTGCAGGGAAAAAAAATCGGGATTGCCGAGATTGCATGCAGGGTTTACCTGGCAAACATCACGACTATCGGTCCAGCCGTTGGGCTGCCCGGGGTTACACATCCACCAGGTTTCGAAACCTGCATTAGGAATAGGATTTTGAGCGATGGAAACATTAAATGCGGCAAGGGCAAAAAACAAAAGGTAAAGGTTTTTCATGAAGGTTAATTTTTATAAATGAAGATAGGATTTTACAGCTTCAACCATTTCACCCTTTGCAGGGTATTATTCACTCTTACTTCTGCAATATAAACTCCCGAAGTAAGGTTACTAATATCTATTTGGTTGTTAAGGGCTTGCTTGGTTTCGCTCACAAGTTTACCATCTACGCTGTAAATATTCACTTGTTCTCCCCGTAAGTTAGGTACGTTTATAGTTAGCTGGTTAGTGGCGGGGTTAGGATAAACGCTCACCGCTTCTTCCTCCAATGCTAAATCATTTACTCCTGTAGCACTGCAATTTAACAGGAACAATGCCCTTACTTCAGCCACATTCAGCGCGCGGGTGTATAAACGAAACTCATCTAACTTGCCTACAAACGGGCGAAGGCTTTGGTTGCCATCGCACATTTTTCCGATATAGGCGGTATCATGGTAGCCAATGTTGTAGCCCGGGTTGTTGATAGTTGCCACTAAAAAAGTATCAATGTAAATAAAGCTTTTTGTAGAGTCCATAACCCAAACTATCTGGTGCCAGGATTTAAACATAGAAGTTACCGGATAAGCATTGGCAATTCCAAAGTTGCCTGAAACCTTATCGTCAGTTATCTGCACTAAACTATCCGTCATGTTTACAAAAACATCTTTGTAAATAACTGCATCGGCATCCGAAAAAATGCCGCGCAGGGTTTTGGTAGTATCGGCATAATAGGTCCACATATGTATGCTGAAACGCTCCATATCGGGAAGTGCCGGAGGTATTGCAACATACATATCATTTTGCCCGTTGAATAAAAGCGCACCGTTGGCATTTCCGCAGCGGTCGGTGGTGGGCAGCGCATTATGATTAAGCGCATGATTAAGATTGCCCGATTGGTCCTGCGTGTTGTTATCGAAATTATAATACGCGTAAAGCCCGTTGGTTAAATTAACCTGTGCTTGAATAGAAAAAGAAAGGCCAATAAAAATGCAGAGTAAAATTTTTTTCATTTCGTTTATGTCGTTTTATATTTCAAAAATAATTTTTCTAAAACAACCATTGTCTTTCTTCCATCCATCCACTAATCCGGGTATGCAACCGCTCAGGTCATATTAAACAATTCTCTTCTTTCTTTATCGTCTTCAAAGGTGCTTTGAGCGGCCAGATGAACGGTGCTGAAAATTTTATACAGCGCGTTGAACTGCACCACGCGGGCGCGGGTGGTGCGCAGAATGGTGCGCTTAAAAAGCTCCTGTTTCATTTCGGCTTCCAGCAGGTCTTCGACAGATTCGTGCAGGGTATCGAGCACGGCTACGGGCATGTTAGCTGCGGTTAACTCGGCCAGGTATTCTGTTTCGGCCATGGTGCCCATAATCAGTATCCATAAAATTACATCGCGGGTGCGGTCGCGAATTTTTTTGCGCTCGGTAAAGCCAAATTCGCGGAGCATTTCCTCCGTTAGGTGGGGCTCGGCATCGGTATCGGGAAAAGCTTTTTCGACATAATATTTAAGTCCGTTGGCCGCCTTCAGGCAGGCTTTGCGCGCCTTTTGCATGGTGGCGGTGTGGTCGCGCAGGTCGTCATCCATGGTTTCATCGGTGGGGCAGTCTTCGCACTCTTTAATTTTCAGCAGCCAGTTGTCGGCAAAAGTGTTGTTCAGGTCGGCATCCATGTTGGTGAAGGCCGCCAGGTTATCGATAAAGTGTTGGCGAAGGGTGCGGCTGCGCTGGAGGAGCAGGGCATCGTCAAGGTTGTAAAGTCTGTTTCTCATAGTGGTTTGTTTAAGTATGAAAGGCAGTTGGGCAAAAATAAAGCACTTTTGTTTTTACCTGCAAGCGGAACGGAAAAACAATTTTGTTAAATGGGAGAAGTAGCTTCTTATATGGGAATACTCTATATCCGTATGGGAATCTTAACCTCTAATATGGGAATAATAGAATGCGCTTTGGGAATAGTAGCTTTTTAAAAAGCTACTATTCCCACGTGTATAATTAGGATTCCCATTTTAATAGCTGTCATTCCCATGTATAAAGATATAATTCTCATATATGAAGGTAATTTTCCCATCTATGAAGTTAGTATTCCCAATAACGGTTTTATTTAAAAAAAGCAAAATTGAGGGTAAACAGGATGGAATGGAGGGCGGACCGAGCGGAATGGCGTTCGACTTTTGGGGAAAGTGGAAGGTTGTTTTAAAAAAACGCGGAAGCCGGGTGTGAAAATCAATTGGCTAGATTTGGAGGTGCGTATATTTATAAGTAACGGCAAGTTTAGGCGACAGACATCACAACAATGAGACTAAGTCAAAAATATTTTAGAATTAGGATGGCATTATTAATTGCTCCATTAGCGACATTGTTCTCTGCGTTTTTGAATTACGGTTTATTTAAAGATTACTTCACTCCAAAAATTGACCATAATAAAAGTGAATTAATAATCGACAGACTTTATCATAACACTTACATCGAAAAGCGTATTCTTAAATCAGACATAATCCATAATTGCTTTGACATAAGCGTCAAAGACCAACCATATGTTATAAGGCTATCTGACAATTTTCATTCTGACAAGTGGAATGAAATACATGAAAAATTTTCAACTGGTGACACATTGAAAATATTATATGCAAAACACTTACTTCAAGACACTATTTTAAATAATCCAGACGAAGTAAAAATAAATAATGTGACTGTAATTAGTTTTAGTGAACGGAAAAGTATTCAGTTCTATATGCTACTTGGTATAACAGTCATGACTTTACTATTTGGTTATGTATCTGTTATTGCATACAAGACATACGTAGATGAACTTTTAGATGGAGACAAAAAATTATACAAGAAAAGTAAATGGAAACTATTTGGACGATGGATTCTAGATTAAAGGCAGCTGCTAACAGGCGTTTGGCAAAAAAGCGGGTTCAGTGGTTAAATGAAGCTTTGTGCTTCGAAAACCGCTTCTTCGCCAAGCGCCAGAACGTTAGTGGCTAGTTAGCGACATCATGAACGAGACAAACGAAATCAAGAAACTTTTTTTGAGGATAGTCATTGTATCCTTAATTTTAAGCGGACTATTAGGGATATTTATTTTCCTTTTTGGTGAATTCAAAGAGACAGAAGTAAAATTATTGCTGACGACACTAAGCCTTGGCGGTTGTAGTTTGACCGGACTTTGCTGCGCGACAATCTACCCCTTAGCAAAGTTCAAAGTGTTTAGCGTCATTGGTATTTTGACTGCCGGATTATGTTTCATCATTACTATGCTTAATGTATGGGGTGACTTTAAGAACATAGAAGATACATGGAAACTTCTTTTATCGTTAATTGTGTTATCCGTAACGTTCTCTCATATTTCATTGCTATTAAACATCCGTCCAGCTAATCACCTTGTTGAAAGTGTTATCACAGTTACAATAGTGATTGTCAGCACAGTTGCAGTTATGCTGTTGACATTAATTTTTGCAGAGTTTGACAATTGGGAGTGGTTTTACAGACTGCTTGGTTCATTCGCAATCTTAGACGTTCTAGGTTCAATTGTAATTCTAATTCTTAACAGGATGCAGACACAAGTCAAAGAATAATAACCAGCCGCCAACAAAACGTCAGCAAATAAAAAAAGGCAGCCCCACGCTGCCTTTTGTATTTACTTAAAACTTAAAACCTACAACTTATAACCAACTACACCGCCACCATCAACCCGCTCTTCCAATTCTTCCGTACGATAACTTGAAAGTTTCAATAATAAAAGGTCTCTGACCTTTTTGAATTCGTAGACTTTCATTTACCTGAACTTCCATTGCGCTTCGCTTAACACTTGGAAGAACGGGGGCAAGTTTAACGCGCAACCTGAAAGTATTGCAACCAATCAGGCAACGGTTCCTATAAGCCATACGTCTTAATGCAAACAGTTTGTCATGAAAAACACATTTCTTATTTCGCTGGTTTTAATATTGCTCCTTGCTTCCTGCAAAAAGGAAAACTTAACCACCACAGACAACAATAACCCACCGGTTGATTTATATCAGGAAAACCTGAAGTTGGTGGACACCACCGCGGATTTTTACTTTGTTGCCGATGTGGAAGGAATAAGTGGTGTAAACAAAATTATAATTCAGAAGGGGGTAAATAATGCCAATTTGCATGTGCCCAGTTACTGCGAACTCCCCAGCGATTTATATAGACTCACTTTTTCAAATAGTCAATGGTCGCTTGTCATTTCGCTGTGGGATAGCATATTCGATGGCACTTATGACCTCAACTGCAATGAGCACAAACCATTTTATGTTAGCGCCTCAAACGTGCGTAATGTTGCCGGCATTGGATTAACTGTGCCAAGCAGCGAAAACTTTACATGCGCTGAAACGGGACCGGAAAATGCTTCTTACTTTCTTGACAAAACTTATAGAAATTTTCATCTAACTGCACGATTTAAATATTGTGCTATGAAAGACTATCCTGCAACCAAAACTGTTGTGCTTAAAAACGCTGTCTGCAAGTTTTGGTAGATTGATAACCCCGCTCTTCCAAGTATTCCGTACGATGAATGGAAGTTTCAATAATAAAAGGTCTCTGACCTTTTTTGAATTCGTAGACTTTCATTTAGCCCTTGTTGGTGTTATAGCATCGGCTCTGCGATGCGGCACCAACAAAAAATACTAACTTGCCATACGAAAAGTTGTTGGTGACGTTCTGCCAAAGCGCAGAATTAAAACACCAACAACGGCAGAATACAACATGAATAGGGCTTTAGCCCACGGGGCCTTTTAAAGTTTTGAAAATGAAAACACTTACACTATTTCTTCTATTAACCATCCTTGTTTGCAGCGGCTGCAAAAAGCTTATTGACATAAACGAAAATTATATTGGTGAATGGAGGGGTGGGGTTTGTTCCTCATTTGGAGGCATGAACTATTTCCTGACAATTTATGAAGATGGAAGTGCTGATTACGATAGGGATGGCACCTTTTATGGTTATGGTCACGAACGCTGGTCGGGCACATTAAAATCAAATGGTAAACGGTTTCACATAGGTAGATCCAGCCCCTGGTTTATAATAATTGAAGATCCTATTCGTACAGATGAAGATGTATCCAGATGTTTTCTTCATGACGATAGTGCTGGCAATTGGAGAATGAAATTTAAATATCCGAAAACTATCGGTTATGATGGAGCAGAGGTAACAATGTATCGTGACAAATAATTCTTTAGCCCTTGTTGGTGTTATAGATAGCATCCGCTCTGCGATGCGGACAACAAGAAATACTAACTTGCCAACAACGGCAGAAAATAAAAAAAGGCAGCCCTCGCTGCCTTTTGTATTTACTTAAAACCTACAACTTATAACCAACTACACCGCCACCATCAACCCGCTCTTCCAAGTCTTCCGTAGGATGAATGGAAGTTTCAATAATAAAAGTTCTCTGACCTTTTTGAATTCGTAGACTTTCATTTACCTAAACTTCCATTACGCTTCGCTTAACACTTGGAAGAACAGGATACAGATTAAAAGAAATAAAAAAAAGGCAGCCCTCGCTGCCTTTTGTATTTACTTAAAACTTAAAACCTACAACTTATAACCAACTACACCGCCACCATCAACCCGTTAGCAGTAATTGAACCGCTTGCGGCCACAGTAACCGAAACAATCAAATCAACAAAACCTGCCTTGCTGAATTTTACATCATACGTACCCGCAGGCACTGCCGCAAAACCATAATCACCGTTGCTGTCGGTAGTAGTTGTTAAACTTAAACTTTCAATTTGCACCGTAGCGCCCACCACCGCAGTAGCCGCCACACCTGTTGTTGCTTTACCCAGCACATTAAAACTTTCTGCCGGCTCGGTATTGCGCGGAAACAAAAACAGGTTCAGCAACTCGGGGCTATCATAAAAAATAGTTTTGCTCGCAGCGTTTACCTTATGCCAAAAACCAAACGTGGTGTTATACTGCGTCACCCGCGCCTTAGTAGCCACAGCCTCGTTTTCAAAAAACGCATTCTGCTCCGTATCTTCATCGCTCAAATTATTGCTGATGGTTTCAATCTCATCAATTTTTAGCTGCGTGCAGTTAGCAGCCAGCAGGGCAGGCTTGTAGGCCGCGCTGTTGCTTTGCTTGTGCAGGTTTTTCAAATGTGTTTTCATCAGCTTCTGGCTCTGCCCCGCCCGGTCATAATCATCTAAGCCAAACTTGTTCATAATATCCGGCTTATTGCCATAAGCCTTCACAATAAAATACTTCATCTGCGCGTGCTTCTTGCGCGCCAGCACCATCACCTCGTTTACCTCGGCTGTTTCCTGCTGCCCCTCATCATCGCGGGTTTCGGCCGTGTCGGTGCCTTCGCTCGCTTCAATCGAGTCCAGCCAATCATCTGCCTGCGGATCATCAAAATCCACATCCAGTCCCACGAAGTCTGCTTTGTGATCAATAAAGTGCTGTCTCTTTGTCCTCGAACCCTGAAACATGTCAGCGTCCGGCATGTTGTAATCTCTAATTGCCATGTCTGTTAGTTTTTAGTGAATGAATCGGAGGAAAAGGTAAACACTGTTTTCAAAAAAACGAATTTTTGGGGCAGATTTTTTGGGGGACAAACGGAACAGGTATTACTCCCCATTTCACTATTATCGCTTCCATTATTCACCAATTTATAACCTATGCCACGCACCACCGGCTCCGATGAACTCTACCGTCTTATTCACTCGCTCAGCAGCAGCGAGAAAGGATACTTCCAAAAATACGCGCAGCGGCATACTACTAAGGGCACCGCCCACCTTAAACTGTTTAATGCCATAGCCACGCAAAAAAAGTTTGAAGAAGCATCGCTCAAGAAAAAACTCAAGAACTACCCGGTGGTAAAAGTGCACCTGTACGAAATGCTTACAGATGCCCTGCTGATTTACAACCGCCATACACACCCTCACATAAGCCTGTTGAACCAGATGCAGAAAATTCACCTGCTGTTTATAAAAGGCATGTATGCCGAGGCCATCAGCGTTATTGAAAAAGCCCGTAAGCAAAGCCGCGAAATGGAACTGTTTCCGCTGGAGCAGTATCTGCACCGCTTGCACTTTGAAATGATGGCCCCGCAACTGAATAGTGCTGCCAAAGCCCGCGAAGTAGGTGATGACTATCGCAACAGGACAAACGAATCCCGCAAACTCGATGAAAACCTGGTGGAGTGGGAAATGACTCACTTAGACTGGCTTTGCCGCATGAAAACAGGCGACCACTATAAGCACAAGGAGCAGCCCCTTCCCTTCGATGAAATAGAAGCAACGCCCGCACTAAGCATACGAAGCAAACTGCGCAAATTGTTTACCCAGCAGTATATGCTCTTTATTAAACCTGATGGAAGTATGCTCGATGTATATAACAACAGTAAAGATTACACGGAGTTGTCATCCGGTTTCCGCAAAACTGCCGATGCCTCGTTTGGCGATGTAGGAATGCAATATGTGCATGCCACCAACACCATGCACCTTCACCGCTTTGAAGAAGCCATTGAAGTAGCCGACCAAATGATGCGCAGCGAAGAGAAAGCGAGGCTGTATTATCCGCTGGCTTTTGTGCGGGGCAATTTGGTAAAGCTCAACTGTCTTTTTCATTTAAGCCGCATTCGCGAAGCCGTTGAACTTTTAAAACACGTGGAAAAGGAATTGATAAAGACCTGCCTCCAATTTTCAAACGATACCGATTTGCGTCATTTCTATTTCATTAAACTCACCTTGCTTTTGTGCAACAAACAATATACTGAATGCTGGGTGGCAGCGCATGATTTGAACGTACGCAAAATGCTGGAGAGTTCCGAATGGCTATATGCCGATTATTTATTTCTTGAACTTATTCTGCAGTTTGAAATGGGCAATTTCGAAATCATACAGGGCAGAATAAAGAAAGTAACTGCGGAACTAAAGAAACGGGGTGTAAACGATTTTACTTTCAACGCCTTACTCCAATTATTTAAAAAGGCGGATGCCGCCAATGCACGGAAACTTTGCCAACAAACAAGTAGCTTGTTAGAAAAAGAATATGCCGCACAAAAAGCCTTTCCGCGCACTATGTTCTCCAAGCTTAGTTATTTGCATTGGTTGCAATCAAAATCTACAGGTAAGAGTTTAGAAAATTTGCTGCATGAAAAAGCAAAGCGACTGGAAAAAGGTTTAAAGAGAGGTTAGCCCGGTATCTTAATTCACCTTCTCAACGGTGTAGCTCAAAAAGTATCGGTCTTTTAAATCAAACCTGCTGAAAGGGCAGGGGTCTTCATTTCGTCCCGACTGAGGCGAATTAGTAAAACGGTCGGAGCGCCCCAGTTTATCAAACGAATGCAGGTTTACAATAGCCCCGTATTCATCATCAAAGCAGCCTTTCATCAGCATATTCCGGATAGAGAAAAGTTTATTTTTAATAAACCGTTTTGTTTTCCGGTCGCAGGGCGATGCCGGGTCGAGCAAATCTCCGGCAAGCCTGTCCACACCGTCCACTTCCCAACCGGCCATATACACCCGAAAAGCTTTACCCCGAGGCACATATACCGTAAATTCATTGCTAAGTGCCCATTTGTGTTTGCGTGTTTTACCCAAACCCTTTGTCAGCACCTTTCCTTTTTTACCGTGAAATTCATTTAGAAAAATCCAGTCGCTGCCCACATTCACAAACAAACGCACCTCAGCCTTTGAAAGATAATCGCTGATATGCCTGAATTTTAATTGCCTGAGTTTTACTTTATAAATATCTACAGGCAGCTCATTATCTACTCCGCGCCCTTCATCCCAATAGAATAAAATACTGCGGGCATAAATTTCTAAGTCGTTGGCATCTTTCGTTTTCCAGGGAATAAGGATATGTGCTGTTCCTGAATCGTTATTCGTTTCAATAGTTTCGGCCTCTGAAAAACTGTCGCCATTGCGTTTTATCATGGTGTATCGAAGCACCGCGTTGGCCGAAGGACGTGGCAAATCTATTTTCACCGTAAGCTCATAATCTTTACTGCTCATGTTTACCCGCCTTACAAAAGGAGGAGAATTAAAGCGGTTGTTATGTAAAGCGCCCCCATCACCACTGGCAAAAATGTCAACTCGGGTGGCAAACTTTACCGAGCTGTCGCCAATTGAAATTTGTTCCGCCAGCATTCGTTTGGTAGCAACAAAGCGGGCAGGGTGAATTTCGGCCCTGCTTGGTGGGTGGCCCCGGTCCCATACATAATGGCCTTCCACATGCACCCAATCGCCAGCAGAGGGCCAGTTCCATATAACTTCACCTTTTTCGTGGCCTGCCGAAAAAAAGCCACCGCTTTTGCCGCTATTGTTCAGGTCGCGAATAGGGTTAATCCGATTGCACATACCTAACCCGCACTCCCATTCTATTCCAATAGCATTTTGTAAAATAGTATCGTTACCACCCGGCTGATGATAAATCATATAAGGCAACAGATTAGTAAACCGGTTATCATCCGTTTTATCCGGAATAACATCAAAGTCCACATCGTGCGAGTAATGGTAGAAAGGCAAATCTTCATGGCTTACGTGCGGACCGCTTGCACCGGTGGTCACATTATAGCTAACCTTCCCTTCCAACACGGCAACATAGTTTCGGTCAACAATAGGCAGCCAGGAAGGAAGCATAGGGCCTAAGTCGTATGCCTGCCGAAATTTGAAAATAGAAATGGTATCAGTGCAAGGCGAAAACCCTTCTTCGCTTTGAGTAGAATAGGGATGAGAAGTGAGCCGATACTGAGCCGCAGAAACCTGAAAGATGATAATTGAAAAAAGAAAGAGGGTTTTCTTCACCGCGCAAATATAATCGCCCGCGGAAGTTGGAACCGATTACAAATAACTTTTTCTATTGTTATTTTCGGAAACTTCTAAAATCACCTATGATAGATAAAACACTTTATGATAAACTTTCCAACTTCTGTGCTTATCAGGAAAGGTGTGAGGCAGATGTGAAACAGAAACTCCAAAAACTAAAGGTTGAAAAGGAGGATTATGGAGAATACATTGAAAGGCTGAAAGAAGATAACTACTTGAATAACGAACGGTATGTAAAGTATTTTGTGGCAGGACATGAAAAAAAGAAATGGGGAAAGACAAAAATAAAGATGGCCTTGCTCGGCAAAAGGATTGATTCATCACTCATCAAACAATATTTAGATGACATGGATGAAGAAAATTATGAAGAACAGATAAAAACGATAGCGGAGAAAAAATGGAGTACCATTAAAGCAAAATCTCCCCGGGACAAGAAAACCAAACTACTCCGGTTTTTACTCAGCAAAGGTTATGAGATGAATAAAGCAATGGCAGCAATGAAGCAGTTAGAATTTTGAAAGGATGTCTATCACATATTTCTCTTCTGCATCAATCTGCAATGTTTTGAATGAATTCGTCTCTCCTTTTACTAAACTGATTCTTGATTTAGGTAGATTCAAAACCTTGCTTAGATACTCCACCAGATACTTGTTGGCCTTCCCTTCTACAGGTGGGGCTTTTATTTTCACCTTCAGCGAACCGTCTGCCTCCCGAATCACTTCATCGATGTTAGAGTTGGGCTTAACTTTAATGCGTAATATCATTCGGTAAAGTTGCTTAGAAATTTTTGTTCAACTTTACCACCACTAAAATTTAAATCATGAGTTCAGAAAAAACCTATACTACCTTTTGGGATTTTTATCCTTACTACCTAACCGAGCATGCCCGCCCGGTTAACCGTGCGCTTCACTTCATGGGAACAACCCTGGTTATTGCTTGCTTCGTTGCCGGAATTGTTCTGGGAGAGTGGAAACTGTTTATCCTTATGCCGCTGTCAGGCTATGGCTTTGCCTGGGTAGGGCATTTTATACTTGAAAAAAACCGGCCTGCAACTTTTAAGTACCCTTTTTATAGTCTGGCTTCTGATTTTGTCATGTATTACCACATCCTTACTCTTCAAATAAATGAGAAGGTGGATGAAGCGCACAAAACTATTGGTGTACAGAATAAGTGGAAATAAATGAAAGCTTTTTGGCTTCCACTTTTTCTGCTTTTGCAGTTCTCGTCCTTTGCCCAGGAAAAATTCAAAAAAGTAATTACCGGAAAGCTTCCGCTCAAAATATTTGCACAAGATGATGAGTTAAAACAGTGGTATTTGAAAGAATATGAAAGCTATCAACCAAACGAAGCTGTTCTGAAAAAGCTGAAAGAACATTTAGCCGACAAAAGAATCGTAGTTGTTTTAGGCACTTGGTGCAGTGATAGCCAGCGGGACTTTCCACACCTGATGAAAGTTTTGGATGATATCCATTTCCCTCATAACAGGTTAGTAATTTATGGAATAAATAAACAGAAATCAAAACCTTACCGTATTGCGTCAAAATATAGTATCACACATGTGCCAACTATCATTTTGATTAACAAAGATGGCGCGGAAAGAGGAAGGATTATAGAAACCGTAACAATAAGTTTAGAGGCAGACTTACTTAGCTTTTGATTATTTTCGAAATGAAAACCAACCTATGAACCTGGAAAAACTGGAGAAGCAAACTCATGATACCATTGATTACTGGATCAATGAATACAAGCGAATGAATTATGAGGAAATCATCAAGAAACCTTCAGACGATTCATGGAGCCTCGGTCAGGTAGGCATCCACCTTTGGATGAGTGCCAAAGGATTTTTTTTCAAGAATGCCGAAAAATGCCTGGGCAAAGATGGAACTGAAGCAGGTAGGAATAAAAAGCTAGCGGCTTATATCATTTTTTCATTGCGCATGCTGCCCCCTGTGCAATATGAAATGCCCAAACAAGTGGCAGTGGTTCCTAAGCAACCTGAGTCGAAAGAGCAACTAATAGCCAAGCTGGAAGAGATTAAACAGATGGC
>JAZKEP010000163.1:24513-31670 GCA_040387015.1 Bacteroidota bacterium | reverse complement strand
AGCAGTTATATTAAACGCATTCCCGATAGCGACCCTCTACTTAAAATCCGGCATCCGTTTTTGGGCTGGTTGAATACGTCAGAGTGGATTCAGCTTTGCAACATCCACTTCCGTCATCACTTGCGTCAAAAAAAACGTATTGAGCAGTATTTCGGATGGTAAAAAGATGAGCTCCTTATATAGCAGGCATTACATTTCGATTGAAATATTTTTTTTGTTCTTTTTGAACCTTCTACTGAAAGGACTTTATCTATCGGAAGCGGGTATTGGAGGCGATGAATGTTTTTCAGTTTATTATTCTCAGTTACCAGTGGCAAAAATTATCGCCATTTTAAGTAAGGGAAACAATCCGCCTCTACACGAAATTATTCTCCACTTCTGGACCAATGTATTTGGAATAGATGAATGGGCTTTCAGGTTCCCATCCTATCTGTTTAGCTGCCTGTCCATTATACCGTTATATCTAATGGGAGAACGCTTTGTAAAACGTGGTGTTGGTTTAGTGGCCGTACTCATCTTCTCCTTTTCGTCCTATTCCCTTTTTCTTTCACATGACGCCCGGGTGTATAATTTAGTATTATTCCTGACGTGTTGTTCGTTTTTTGTTTTCCTCAATTTGATCGATAGAAACAGAAGATACATTTTATGGCTAGTTTTGGTTTTACTAAATGCCGCCTTACTATACTCCCATTACTTAGCCGTATGGGTTATTGTGGTTCAAGGAGTCGCAGTGCTTACTCATCGCCAATTAAGAGGGCGCATTTTATTTCTCTTTTCAATGCACAGTATTGGTCTTTTACTACTGTTTTTCCCCTTCCTACCAGTAGTATTCATGCGATTTCTTGACTCTGGTGTGAACGGCACTTGGGTATCGGAGGTAACTGGTCTGGGAGATTTCTATAATATGCTTTGGACTTTTTCAAATAAGCCATTAGTTACCGTTGTTTTTGTTGCTGTGATTATTCTTGCGGCCTTCCTTGTTTTGTTTAAGAAGGAGGGCGGAAAGATATTTCAACCCCACTTTTTTGTAATACTGCTTTGGGTGTGGCTTCCATTAGTAATCTCTTTCCTGTTATCATTCCGGAATGGATTTTTTCTTGACAAGTATATGTTTTTCACAAGCCCTGCATATTACCTGTTTGTGGCAACTGCATCTATTTATATTGGGAAGCGCTTATTCCTAAAATATCAATTTATTCTTCCCTTGGTTTGCATTGCTTTAATGGCACTCACTTTCTCTATTCACAGCATCGGAGCAAAATACAGCGGAGGAAAGGGAAACTTAAGTAATCCTGTGGGTAAAATAAGTGCGCTTAATAAAAGTGGTGTACCAATTTTTGTTTGCCCTGATTGGTTTGATAAAGATATCGTTTATTATTTGGACAGAAAACTCTTCACTACCTATTTTGCTGAATGCGATAGCGATGTAGTTTTTAAAATTCCCCTGCTAAAGAAAAATATCTATCAGGTAAAAAATAAAGATGCTGTGAATATGCCCTATGGAACTAATACTTTAGCATATCTGGATAATGCATCGGATTTTCATTTCCCTGGCAATGGCATTTTGAATAAGCTAAACCACGAGTATACTATGAAAGATTCCTTTCATTTCGACCAAAACATTGTTATCTACCTTTTTGAGAATAAATAAGCTACAGTATGTGTTTTACCAAATCTGTTACTTTAGCAGCTTCAAAATTTGAAATGTGAGTTTTCCTCGTTTTGTTATCTTAACCTGCCTGGTTTTAGCTTCATACATTTTGTTTTCTCAAGAAACTGCTAAGTGGAATTTAGAAAAGTGTATAGATTATGCCATGAAGCATAATATTCAGGTAAGGCAGGCGGAAGTAGCGACTAAAATTTCTTCCAACGAAAATCTTCAAAGCAAGCTTAACCTGCTTCCTTCTGTAGACGGCAATATTAATTTCAGTAACAATTTTGGAAACGGATTCAATCCCCAGACCTATAGTTTTGCCCAGGGGAATTCTCAGTCAGCTCAGGTATCGTTGCAAGGGACTCTTCCTATTTTCACTGGACTTCAGCAGTTTTTTAATATTGAGCGTACGAAATACGAACTGCTTGCATCTAAATTCGATTACGAAAATTCTCAAAGGAACATTGCTCTTTCTGTAGCTTCATCTTTTCTACAGATTCTTTTGAATAAAGAAATTTTGAGTGTTGCCGAAAAGCAAAGGCAATTGACAGAAATACAAAAGACAAATGTAGCATCTCGCATTAAATCCGGCTCACTACCCGAAACTGCATTTTTTGAAGTAGAATCCCAATTAGCCCGCGATGAAGCGAATGTAGTGAATGCACGTAACGCCATTGCTCTTAGTTTGCTAGCACTTCGTCAGCTTCTTCAAATCAATGATGAAACATTTGATGTGGAAAATCCGGAAGTGAAAATTGAAAACATAGAAGAGGTGGCGGCTGTATCTGCGTTATCTGTGTATCAATTTGCGCTTGGGAACCAGCCAAGTATTAAAAGTGCCAACGCACGGGTAAAAAGTGCCAACGCATCGCGGAAAATTTCAATTGGCGCTTTAAGTCCTACCATTGCGGTATTTGGAACTTTGAGCTCCGGATATTTCAGTCAGGATAGAAAATATTCAGTTTCCTACGATACCATTCTGGGATTTGAAATACCACGCCAAAATGATTTGGGAGCAAAGCCGCTTAACGAAAGCTTACAGGATAATTTCAGAAAAGCAGTAGGGATCAGTTTAAATGTTCCCCTTTTCAGTAGGTGGCAGCGGATAACTAATATTCAGAATGCAAAACTACAAGTGCAAATACGCGAGTTACAGTTAGAGAACGCTAAAAATCAGCTCCGCCAGGATATTGAATTAGCACACACTAATGCAAGTGCTGCTATACAAAGTTACGTAGCTAATAGAAAAAGTACGGAAGCAGCAGAAAAATCATACGCAGCATTTGAAAAGAGGTTTGGTGCCGGCATGCTCGGAAGCTACGAACTCCAGCAGTCGAAAAACAGTTTAGCATTTGCTGAATCCGAGATGATAAAAGCAAAGTATACATACGTATTTCGATTGAAAGTGCTTGATTTTTACCAAGGGAAACCCTTAAAGTTAGGGGAGTAAAAATAGAGGTGTTGAGTGGGCATAAACAATCCAAAGTGATTACTTAATAGGAGAAAATGAAAACAAATAAAATTCTAATCATTCTGGGGATAGTCGTTCCTATTCTGCTTACTGTTGCCATTGTCGGAAAGAAAAAAGGATGGTTTGGCAATGGTGAAACACTGGAAGTAGTTATAGAGAAAGCTTCTAAGCGTTCGCTTGTTGAAACGGTAACCGCCAGCGGCAAAATAAATCCTCAAACCGAAGTAAAGTTAAGTTCTGAAGTTTCAGGCGAAATAATTGAGTTGAATGTAGCAGAAGGGGACTCAGTAAAAAAAGGAAAGCTACTATGTGTAGTAAATCCTGCCATTTATGAATCTATAGTAGCGCAAGCTAAAGCAAGCGTTAACCAGTTTAAGGCAAACCTGTCAAGCAGCCGTGCAACTTCCATACAGGCAAAGGCAAGTTTTGATCAGGCGAAAAGAAATTTTGACCGCAACAAACAACTGCATGATGAAAAAGTAATTTCTGATGCAGAATTTGAAGCAGCAAAACTTCAATATGAACAGGCCGATGCGAATTATCAAACTTCGGTAGAGCAAGTGAGTGCAGCAACTTTCAGCGTAACTAGTACCGAAGCTCAATTAAAACAGGCGCAAGACAATCTAGCGAAAACAAAGATTTACTCGCCAATGGATGGCATTGTTTCCTTGGTGAATGTGGAACTTCATGAGCGCGTAGTAGGAACAGCTCAAATGGCAGGTACAGAAATTATACGGATAGCCGACCTCAACAATATGCAGGCTGAAGTAGATGTAAATGAAAATGATGTATTACGCATTTCTGTAGGTGACACAGCGGATGTAGAAGTAGATGCATACATCAACAAAAAATTTAAAAGCGTAGTTACGCAAGTTTCTTACTCCGCTACTAATACCGTCAATCAGGTAATCAGTACCTCACAGGCTACAAATTTTACGGTTAAAATGAAATTGCTGCGTGAATCTTATGCCGATTTAATAAAGCCGGAGCTGGGAAAAAAATTT
This sequence comes from Bacteroidota bacterium, assembly GCA_040387015.1. Taxonomy (GTDB): domain Bacteria; phylum Bacteroidota; class Bacteroidia; order Chitinophagales; family LD1; genus Bog-950. Next base: position 27,541 of record JAZKEP010000163.1, on the reverse strand, counting down.
CCATTTCGTCCAGGTATGAGTACTACAGTTGATATCAAAACCGATTCCCGTGATCAAGTGCTTACGGTTCCCATTCAATCTGTTACCACACGCGAAGAAAAAGACTTGAAAGACAAAGATGAAGACTTCGCAAAAAGTAAAAAGTCACAAAAATCAGAAGCCATTGAGAAAAAGGACGTTAAAGAAATTGTTTTTGTGATAGAAGGCGATAAGGCGATAGCCAAAGTGGTAAAAACCGGCATTCAAGATGCCAGTTATATTGAAATCACTTCGGGCTTAAAAGAGGGCGAAGCCGTAGTAAAAGCTCCTTTCAAGCTCATCTCCAAAACATTGAAGGATGGAAGCGCTGTAAAGGTGGTAGACGAAAAAGATTTGTTTAAAGACCAGAAAGAAAATGAAGCAGAATGATAGATAAAATGGGTGATTGCAAAGTACTCAGCATCCCTCTTTTGTTATTCCAGTCATCCAACATTTCTTTTATTTTCTGATTTAAAACCATTACAATATTTCTCTCAACATAATTTCGGATTTTAGAATTCCATGGAACCATTTGCCATTTTGTTTTCTCTTTTACTCATCGCCTTCTTTTCTGGAATTGAAATCGCTTTTCTTTCTGCCAATAAGTTACGCATAGAACTCTTAAAAGAAAAAGGTTCAGGAAGTGCTAAAATCATTTCTGAATTCAATAACAACCCTTCCAAATTCATCAGCACCATGCTGATAGGTATAAATATCTCGCTGGTTCTTTTTGGAAGTATTACTGCAAATTATTTTATCAATGAGCGGTTTTCATTTCTACCTACAGGAGAAATTTCTTTACTTATTGCGCAAACGATATTCACCACCTTCATCATTCTCGTTTTTGGTGAACTCATTCCTAAGATTTTGTTCCGCGTCAATTCCGACCAAACGCTCTTGCTGTTTTCATATCCCACCAAGTATCTCTTTTATATACCGTTAAAGCCTTTGGCAAATCTTTTTCATAGCCTATCGCGGTGGATTATAAAGAAAGTTATAGGCTCCGAATTAGTTGAAAGCAAGCAGGCTTTTACAGCAGAAGATCTGGAGTACTTGGTGAAGGAAACTGCCGTGAATGATGAGGATGGCCACGATGAAGCAGATCATCTGAACTCAGAAATTTTTGAAAAAGCACTTTACCTCAAAGATGTAAAAGTACGAACCTGCATGGTTCCCCGGCCTGAAATTCAGGCTATAGAAATAGAAGAGGGATTAGATGAATTGAAGAGATTATTTATTGAGACAAAGCTTTCCCGCATTATTGTTTATGACGAAACTATTGATAAAATTCTCGGTTATGTCCATCATTTCGATTTGCTGAAAAATCCGCCTAGTCTGAAACAGGCTATTCGTCCTTTACAGGTAATTCCCGAAAGCATGACTGCGCGTGATTTGCTGCTCCAATTTATACGTGAAAAAAAGAATGTTGCTTGGGTAGTAGATGAATACGGAGGAACTGCCGGTATTATCACGCTTGAAGATTTAATGGAAGAAATTTTCGGGGAAATAAAAGACGAGCACGATGAGGAAGACAGAACGGAGAAAAAAGTCTCCGATATGGAATTCATTTTTTCAGGTAGACTGGAAATTGATTATTTGAATAACGAATATCACCTCGAGATTCCTGAGGGAGAATATACCACACTTTCGGGCTACATTATTAGTGGTTTCGAAGATATCCCGGAACCCGGAACAGTAATAGCATTAGATAACTTCCAAATCAAAGTCTTAAGAGCCACTGACAAGCGAATAGAGCTGGTTAATTTTGAGATAAAAACGGAAGAGTAGGAACGCTTTTCATCCTGGACTTTGCATTTCCCGTCCCTTTTCATTTTCCGAGTTTTTCTCTTTTATTTGCCGTCCTTTAAAATAACAGATACATGGCAGTAATAGGTAAAATTCGTCAGCGTTCGGGACTGCTGATATTTCTGATTGGTCTTTCCATCGTAGGTTTTTTGGTGATGGATGCTACCAACTCGCAAGGTAGCTTGCTGAAGGGACGAAACGATTCTGTAGGTAAAGTTAACGGTGAAAAAATTGCCTATACTGATTTTACCAAGAAATACGAAGACAACATCAAATCTGCTGAGGAGCAAATGCGTGGTCAGCCAATGGCTGACGATCAGCGCAATTACATGCGCACCCAAACCTGGACCGAAATGGTAAATGATATCATTTTCGACAAGGTGTATACTTCCTTAGGTATTGGGGTAACAGCCGATGAAATGAGAGAATTGGCAATGGGTGAAAATGCCTCCCCTTATCTTAAGCAAGACCAACAGTTCAAAAATCCTCAAACCGGTCAGTTCGATCCGGCCCAGGTTAGTCTGTATCTTCAAAGGCTTGATCAGGATCCGGAAGGAGTTGAACCGGGAACCGTAAGAAAACAATGGTTGAAATTTGAAACACTTTTAAAGAAAAATCAATACCAACAGAAGTACGACAACCTTATTAATAAAGGCTTTTATGTTCCAACCTGGATGGGAGAGATGGCTTATAGCGATCAAAGCCGGGCGGTGGATTTCAAGTATGTTCAATTGCCTTACAGCGAGGTGAGTGATGCGGATGCAAAAGTGACCGATGATGACTTGAAAAACTATCTGAAAGAACACGAAGAAAAATTCTCTCAGGACGAAGAAACCCGCAAATTACAGTATGTAACTTTCGATATTGTTGCTTCTGAAGGTGACGTAGCCGGTATCGTTAGAGCTCTGGAGGAGAAACGCGCAGATTTTGAAAAGGGTGAAAAGTACTCCGATGATTCAGTGTTTGTAAAACTTTACTCTGAAACTGCGTTCGATAATGTTTACTACGATAAAGAAAAAGTATCTGCCTCTGTAAAGGATTCCCTTTTTAGCCTGCCTGTAAAATCTGTGGTAGGCCCGTATTTAGATGGAACATCTTACCGTTTAGCGAAAATAAGCGACCGTAAAATGATTTCTGATTCGGTTCATGTGCGCGATATAAAAATTGCGTTTGAAGGTGTAACCACGCAGGAGGCCGCTAACGC
>JAZKEP010000163.1:20077-24503 GCA_040387015.1 Bacteroidota bacterium | reverse complement strand
AGTATCTTCAAACTGATTGATACGATGAAAGTTGATTTTGGATCCGTAGCCGCTACTTTTTCGGATGATCCCTTAAGCAAAATGAGCGGTGGAGATATTGGATGGGTTAAGCAGGGAGAAAAGGATAAGGAGTATAATGACCTTATTTTCTACCGCGCACAAAAAGGAAAAATTTACCGTGTTCCTTCGCAAACAGAAAATGCAATTCATATTATCCAGGTGGTAGAAGACAGACCATCGAAATTGGCGGTACAATTGGCCTATTTGAGTAAAGAAATTCTACCAAGTTCTGAAACCGAGAGAAACATTTATGGCAATGCAACTTCTTTTGCTGCCGATAATCAAAGCGAAGCAAAATTCCGTGAAGCCGGTAAAAAGCTAAATGCAAGAACGGTTAACAGTATTCAAAAGGATGCTTTTACCGTTGAAGGTCTTGGCTCGGCACGGGAACTGGTAAAATGGGTATTCAACGCCAAGAAGGGCGATGTTTCTTCCATTTTTACGGTAGAAAAGAAACACGTAGTTGTGTTGTTGGAGGAAATTCGTCCTAAGGGTTTACCTGACTTAGATGCTGTTCGTGATAGAATTAACCCGCTGGTAGTTCAGGAAAAGAAGTTTGAGGTTTTATCAAAGAAGATAGAAGCTGCCAAAGCCTCTTCTGCCGATGATCTGGCTTCGAAGCTAGGTAAAGTGGCAGCTTTTGCTGAGAAAGTATCCTTTACCAATCCGGCTATGAATGGCAGTTATGAGCCAAATGCAGTGGCTGCTGCTTTTGCAACTCCTGCAGGTAAATTATCAAAACCGGTTAAAGGAAGCGCAGGCGTTTATGTTGTGCAAACTATTGCAGTGCAGGAGCCGGCCAAAATAACTGACTACAACTTATACGCGTATCAGTTGAAACAACAACTACAAGGTAAATCGCGCAATGCGCAGGAAGTTCAAAAGAAGCTAGCTAAAATTGAAGACAACCGATTTGATTTTTTCTAAACCATATACCGCCTAAATTTTAAAACAAAACAGCCCTCTTACGGGCTGTTTTGTTTTTTTAGAACTATACGGACTAATCTTGTTTATTTTTGAAGGATGGAAACAACGAAACCAATCGTTAATAAAGTTGCTCAAAAGGCAATTGTTACCGTAGATCTGGAAAACTACTTCCCCAAAGAAGAAGAGATAGTTTCTATCGACCTGAAAGATTTTCTTTTTAAGGGATTGATTTTGCGCGAAGCCGATTTCCGCGAAGCCGTGAAGAATACCACATGGAGTAATTATAAAGACAGATATGTCATTATTCATTGTTCTGCCGATGCCATTATTCCTATGTGGGCCTATATGGTGCTGAGTGCCGAACTTTCTGCCTTCGCCAAAGATATCGCCTTTAGCTCGCCCGAGCATGCGGCAGAAATTTTCCTTTATCGCAATCTTGCTAAACTGAATATGGATGAATTCAGGAGCCAGCGGGTGATTGTGAAAGGCTGTGGCGATAGAAAAGTTCCCGAAGCGGCCTTTGTGCAGATTGCCGAGCAATTATCGAAAGTGGCCCGCGTTGTAATGTTTGGGGAGGCTTGTTCGAATGTGCCTGTTTTTAAAAAATCAATAGACTAAATTTACCGTGTTGAAGACTGAAAAGAAAAACTGGATTCCTGTTGCTGTGGTGTTGTTCCTGATGGTGGGTGCCTTGTCGGCTGCGGTGGCGGTTAAGTATGTGCTGGCTGCTCCAAAGCCCGTGAACATTTTTGAGCAAACAAAGAATGAATGTCCGAACGTGAAATGGATAAACCCCATTGACTCTTTCAACTCCGTTTCACCGGTTACCGTGGAAGGCGATTTATATTTTGCGGGTGAGCGGGTTCCGCTGGAAGACCCCGAAGTAAAAGAGCGCCTGGAAAGAGAGTTACAACTGAACACGCATTGGCATTCCAATACGTTGATGAGTATGAAAATGGCCAACCGCTACTTTGGCGAATTAGAAAAAATACTGAGCGAAAACGGTGTGCCTACTGACTTTAAATATCTGGCTCTTATCGAAAGCGGTTTCCGCAACGAAGTATCGCCTGCCGGAGCGGTGGGTTTCTGGCAGCTGGTAAAAGGCACCGGACAAAGTTTAGGGCTACAGGTAAATGACGAAGTAGATGAGCGATATAATATAGAAAAGGCTACCAAAGCCGCCTGCGATTACCTTAAAGATGGCAAAGAAAAGTTCGGGAGCTGGACCACGGCAGCTGCCTCTTACAATCTGGGCAGGCCTTCCATGGGGCAGCGGATTAGAGACCAGAAAAGCAAGAATTTTTACGATATGTATTTTAATCCTGAAACCTCGCGGTATATTTTCAGGATGGTGGCCATGAAAATTATTTTTTCGAACCCGAAACAGGCGGGCTTTGATATAAAGACCGAAGATTTATACCAGCCCTATAAGTATAAAGTGGTGGAAATTGACTCGGGCATTGCCGATGTGGCCGACTTTGCGGCAAAGCACAACCTAAAATACAAGCATATTAAAATGCTGAACACCTGGCTTCGCGAAGCACAGCTTACCAATAAGGAGCGGAAGAAATACCAAATCCGTATTCTTGAAATGAATTAGAACTGCTCTATGTAGTGTTTCGGAAATTTATATTTTTGGCGTCCCAAAATCGGTGCGGTAGCTCAGTTGGTAGAGCAATAGACTGAAAATCTATGTGTCGGGGGTTCAATTCCCTCCCACACCACTCTTAAGCCCTCTCTTTCTTTCGAAAGAGGGGGTTTTGTTTTTTTGGGGATGCTGGCGACTTCTAATCTACTATGGAATGTAAGGTTATTAACTGGCGCCAGTTTTCAACCCCGACATTATTAACTTCAGGAGAGCGAAAGTTAGTAAGCATTGAACTATTGTGTGCACTATCCTCAAAATACACCCAGTACCATTTTGTTACGTTTAAAATGGTACTCTTCCTTTGATATTCAAAGAAAATATCTTGTTGGGAGGAAAATAGAATGGAATTGATGTCAGCGCTTTCCATATTTTTCAGCAAAGTGTTGTAAATGGGAAGAGGACCAGAATTTTCATTTCTAAGTCTATACTGGGAAATTTTGGCAAATGGTGAGGCGTCTGTGATTTTAAATTCTCTGAACAAAGTATCTTGGTTCTCTAAGATAGTACTAGTTAACTTGAGTAGTTGTGATTGGCTTTTCAGAAATTTTTTTCTTGTACCTTCAGGGGTCGAAACAACGTTTCGGCATTGACAAACGCACAACAAGAAGAAAAGGGAAATTATTATGTAGTTAATCTTCATCTTTTTATGGACCGGCTTTTTCAAGACTTGCTGGAACTTATTAATCCCCGCACCTTGCGGTTTGTATTGCAATATAATTAAAGCGCAGGGTCACTTCGCTTCGCTGGCGCTTATCGAAGGAGACCCTTCGAGGATTAATACCCTACAGTTCAAAGCCCATCAATTTTTTAGCTGATAATTTAGTCTGATATAACATTGTTGGATTCTCTTGAACCAACACCTTTAAAGAATCTAATGACTTTACTGGTGCAACATATCTAATTACATTTTCTTCCAATTGTCTTTCAAGTTTGGCACTATCACTATCTGATAACATTTCGAGGTCAAAGTAATCTGTATGTTTTCCTTCCCAATCGAAGCCGAATCTGCACCTCACATCACCATCAACATCACGCGGATTTTGAAGAGTAGGATTTAGCTCAGCAATCACATACCCGATATTTATGTAGTACCCATTGGAATAACTGGATTTTTGCAACCCGATAACTATAGTTATATCTTTAAATGAAAAACTATAAAGATTCCCTTTTTTTAAATAACCCTTTTTAGAAACTAGGTATTGTTGGATTACTTGCTTAAATGTTTTTGAAGTCATAGTTTAATAGGTGTCTAAACTGGTCGTATAAGTAAAACTAATGTTTCCCGTTGTCGGGTCAGCAGTTGAATGATAAACGGTGTCTGGAGGTGTTTTCTTAGTCCCCGAAGGGTTTCTTTTTTAAACAACAATCATAAGAGAAAAAGAACCCTGCGGTTTATACTCAGCAGCAGGGTGCCGAGGCGGAGACCCTGCCGGGACTATAGGTCGATTATTTTGTCGGCAATCTGTCGCATTAGTCTTTTGGTGCTGTCCTTTTTAATAAAGATTTGAAGTCATTAACGAAGGGTGGAATACTGGTTTGGTCAGTATGGAAGTTAAACTTTAAGTAATATTCTTCGTGAGTTCCTCCTACTTGTCCCATGACATTAAGTCGACCGTTTGCCTCAATTTCAAATGCAACAAAAGCGTCTGAATCGTTGTCATCCATACGAGTCTTTCCTGATAGTTTCGAGTGCATGTTTGTCAAGTCAACACACATTGTTTCAATTTGGTCGTGTCTAACACAGAAATGCGATGTTCCATGCTCGTCTGGCATGTTTGTTGCATTGCGGAT
>JAZKEP010000163.1:603-20067 GCA_040387015.1 Bacteroidota bacterium | reverse complement strand
ATTTGAACCAAATATCTTGTCGCAAACGAAAGTCGTTCCGTAGCCGAATATGTCTTTAGTTCAATAACATCTTCAATTTCAATCATTCGCTTTCGTATGCCTTTGCGCAACTAAACTAAAAAACCTTTCCTCAATCCTTTTTCAGCTTTTCATCAATACCTTCTTCCTGCTTCTTTCTTTTAGCATGCTCCTGTAACATTTCTCTTACCTCATCGGGGCTCATGTGTTTGGTGGCTTCCAGCAAATTGAAAGGGGTGCGTGGCGCAAGCTTTATATAAATGGGTTGCGTAAGGTCGGCAGTGCCGGGCTTATCGGGCACCACTTCAAACAGGTCGTTGGGCAGGCAGCGGAAAACCAGGCACATTAGTTCTATATCCTCCATTACCAGTCGTTCTTTTTTGTCCTGCATATAATCGTGCGCCAGGGCTGCAGTAAGGCCTCCTTTGGTAAGGGCCGTGAATACGTGTTTAATGCCTTTTTCCTGAGCCAGTTGGGGAATACGTAACCGAATCATATTGGTAGGTTGTTTGTTTACGAGCGGGTTTTTTCATAGCACAGCTTCAAACTTTCACATGACGGATGTATTCTTTTGACGAACGAGTCTATTCTTTGGGTTGCATGAGGCAAACGAAAAACCGGAAAAGAAATAAACATAGCCGGAAGGAAAATGAAGATTGCCGGAAGGCAACGAAAACTTGTAGGACGCTAAGCGAAAGTAGTCGGAAGAAAAGAAAAAATGGTTGGAAGAAAACGGAAACCTGCCGAAAGGAAACAACTACTTGCCGAAAGGAAAATGGTAGTGCACGGAAGGAAAATAACCACTCTAAAACGAGCCCGAAAAGCGGTGCAAAACATACCGCGCATAAATTTCCGAAGGCTGTAAACCCGCTCTACTTTCGCTTATCAAAATTTATTCATCCTTAAATTAAAACACTATGAACAGCAAACAGGAAGACCGCTACGGTATGTTTTTGAAGGTTGATTTTTATTTAGTGGCGCAGGCCTTGCTTCTGGCTTTTAACCCGGCCATTGCCACTACCCGAACGGTGCTTAATTCACTTATTAATGCCATAGCGCAGGCCGACAGTACTGCCACGCGAAACATTACCGGGTTTACGGTGGCTAAAAACGAACACCGCGAAGCCCAACTGGCGTTGTTTAAAAAAGTGCGGGCGGGGCTTATGGCTTATTTTACCGCAGACCCCGATCCGAAAAAAAAGCTGGTTATTAAATTTACCGATTCGGCTATTGATGATTTTCGGGATCCGGAAATCTACATTAAAACAGATCAACTGCTCGACCTGGCACTGCCCGTTAAGGCGCTGCTGGTTCCCAGCGGTGTTACCGAAGCGGAAGTAGATTCATTGAAAACACTGAATGATGCATGGCCGGCAATGGAACCGCTGGGCCGCATGGAAGAAGCCGTGAATAAAGCTTCGCGCAAGGATGTGAGCCTGCTGATAGAGCAAACCGATACGCTGCTGGATAAAACACTGGATAGTTATATGAAGGTGGTGCAATACAACAATGCGAACCTGTATAACCAGTATCAAACCGCGCGCATGATTGACGACAGCGGAGGCGGCAGCGATTCAAGCGGCTATGATGTAACCAACATTACTATTGTTGCAGGCGCTTCCTATCTTCTGCCGGTAGGTGCCGCCACCATTCCCTCCGACCTGGATGTTTACTTCCGCGTGGTTACTTCGGGGGCTATCATAAAAGTATGCACTACTAATCTGCCGGCCATGCCTTGCGTAAGCGGTTACGATATGGTGGCCGGGCTTACCTTCAAAGGGCTGTTCAGCAACATGGGCTTAGACATGAACGTGAGCAATGTTCAACTCACTAATTCGGGCGCAACCGATGTGCTGATGCGGGTGGGCACAAAAGATGAATAAGCAGCAAGTTGTGCCGTATATCCTGCTTCCGGAACCGCCAGGGCTCCGGAAGTTTTTTTACCTTCGCTGCCACAAAAGAACATCGTTCAACCCAGGTAATTATGGAAAAAGTATCGGCCGAAGCACTTAAAAAGATTTTAGGAAACCAGCTTAGCAGAAATGAGTTTGCAGGTAAAATACAAGAACTGCAAAAGGGCGAAGCTTTAAAAATACCTGCCAGCGAATGGAAACGGAAGACCAAATTGGCTCAGTATTTTACCGCCACCTTTAATAAAAAAGGCAAGGTAATAGCCACCCGTAAGGTAGGCGATGATTACTATATCATTAAACTGTAAGCTTTCTGTTCTGCCCGCAAACGAAATTCCACTTCCCTAAAGAAGTGGAATTTCTGTTTTATCTAACACCCATGCAGTAATTACAACTTCTTCCAATTACATTTGTTTATCATTTGAAATTAACCTTGCCTTTCTGCTCCACCCTATGCGCACCCTCTTCCTTTTTCTTTGGCTCTTGCAGCTAAAAAGTTTTGCCGGCCAAACTATAACCTACGATATGTTTTTGTGGGGCGATAAAATAGGCACCATGACCGTTACCAAAACCGATAAGGAAGGCGGAATAGAAGAATATGTGCTGGATAGTAAACTAAAAGCCAAGGTGCTTTGGGTTACCCGCGAAAACACCTCGCACCTCGAAACCGTTTTTAAAAACGGCAAAATGATTTCGAGCTATCAGAAAGAAATTGATAACGGTAAGGTGAAGCGCTGGAACCGCGTTACGTTCGATGGCACTACCTACACCGTTGATGGCTACAAAGGCAAGCGCACCTTTACCGAGCAGCCGGTTTTATCGGTTGCGCCACTTTATTTTAAAGGGCTGTCGGGGGCTACCCGCCTGTTTCACGAAGCCGAAGCAGAGTTCTGCACCGTTGAAAAAATAGATAACGAAACGTGGCAGTTTAAAGTGAGCGATGGCTCGCGCAACGTTTATCATTTTAAAGATGGCATACCCGTAAGCCTGGAGTTTCACGTTTCTATTGCCACCGTAAAACTGGTGCGCGTCAATTAAAACTTTGCAAACCGCTGCGTCTTGTTTGCTGCGCGTATAAAATAAACGCCCGCCTGCAGGGCATTGGTTTTTATTTTTTCGGGCGAAGAAGAAATCGCCTGCTCCAACAAAACCCTTCCGCTTAAATCATACACGCAAATTGTTTCTCCAAGCTGCAAGCCGGAACTAGAAACCTGCAACTCATCCATAACTGGATTCGGATGTATTACAAAATCCGAAATCGCAAATCCGAAATCCGAAATAGAAACAGGTATTGCAGCCGTATCGCAAAGCGAACTAAAAAAGCGGAGCGTCTTTTTATTGTAATCGCTGTAAAACTGGTGCGCTGAATACATGACATCCACCTGCGTTGCCACAAAAATCTTTTCGGTTTGTGTAAGCGAAAGAAAAACAGGAAAAGTTAAAGGCGCGGCAAGAATACGTGCGCCAATGCTGTCGGAAGCATAAAGCAGGTAGTTGTTACCATCCAGCAAACTGTGCGATTGAAACTCAGCAAACAAATTATTGGCTTTGGTTTGCGTGATCGTTCCGCTGCGCATAAAACGTTCGGGATAAACCGGAGAGTGATCGTTCGAGAAATACTTTGAACAAATACCGCGCGATAGCAGCGTGTTATGATTGGCCAGCGCATTGGCATTTCCCTGCGGCCCTACCTCGGGGTGGTTGTCATACTTAGCCATACACCATTGAATGGGAACAGTGGTGAGGCTTGCCAGCAGTGGCGATGCCTGCGCGCAATACGAAACAGCAGCCTTCCAGTTGTAAAACGTTGCGATAGTAGAAGCGAATGCCCCGCCATTACTCATACCTACTGCGCAAAATTTTGTAGCGGAATTAAGAATGCCGCGTTGCGCAAACGTGTCAATCAGTATTTTGATGTTGGCGAAGTCAACATTCGTAGAATCGTAAGGCAGGTAATTCCATTGCAGCTTAGCGTTTGCATTATAATCTGTTTGTGTAGTTATTTCTTCGGCTTCAGTAATTATAAACCCGAAAGTGTCGGCAACAGCATCATTCAAAAATTGTTTGTAATCGAACAAGGTCGTCCAGTTAGTGGCATTGCCACCGGTGCCATGAAAACAAAAAATAACTCCCTTAAAATTTGGCGGAAAATAAGAGTACACCTGTTTTAAAGTATCGCGACCCATGATAGATTCATGGTTGATGCTGTAAGCTCCAATTGTTCTGAAACTAGCCGACACTGAAATACTCTGCGATGGCATCACAAGAATGGTATGCCATTCATCCTTGCTGTCAAGAAAAGAAATGTCTCCGGTCCATTTATCAAAAACCTGGTTAGTTGGAATAGCGCTACACCAAACGTGAACGGTATCGCCCGCGTTATAACTACCTCCACCATAGCCGTTGACAACTACCAGAGTGTATTGAGCAAAAATATTTGCAGAAAAAATAGTGAAGGCGAAGAATAAAAGCTTTTTCATAGTTTGATATTAAAAAGAAAAGGACACACGATGTGTGCCCTTCATTTATAATGGTTTAGAATTTTTCGCCCGGTGGCGGCCCTTGTCTGCCCCCGTTTTGTCGCTGCCGCTGATCGCGCATCTCTTTCAATTTTTCGTGAAACTTTTGCTCCAGGTTATAAAGCTGGTTCACTTTCTCTTTTCCCAGTACTGTTTCAAACTGTCCTTTATATTTTTTCTTCAAATCAAGTTTCTTCTGCTCCATATCCAACTGCTGCTCGGCACTCAGTTGTGTTTTGTCCTGCATCTTAAAATTCTGATGGAGGGTTTTTAATTCAGCTCTGAACTGGTTGTACACCGGCCAGAATTTTTCGGCTTCCTGAGGAGAGAGATTCAGCTCGCCCGAAATAAAAGCTATGCGCAACGCCTCAATCTTTTCGCCTTTTTCACCGTCCGGTCGCCCGTGTGGCGGTTGTGCCTGCGCAATTGTTCCGAGTATCATCACTGCTATGATAATAGCTGTATTCATTAGTATCTTTTTCATTTTCTGCATTTTACTTTTAGTAAAAAATATTCTAGTCAAGAATGGCATTGTTTAATTCTTCATCGCTGATGTCTTTCAGCGCATCTTTGTAAATATCGGCACTGCCAATACTTCCGTCTAAAGTTGTTTCAAAAATTTCCTCCGAGTATTCATCCGAACTACTTTCTAAATATCCATTGATTTCAGAATCTGTAAGCGAAGCCATTTTGCATTCCCAATCGTTACACTGTTCAACTTTAATAAACATCATCACTCCCACAATCACCATTGAAACAGTTCCTGCAAAAGCATAAGCATATTTCGGTCTGAAGAAAATATCAGCCACCTTTTCAACAACAACATTCAGCGATTTCGTCCATGACGGCTTAGAAGCAACCTCTTTTTCAGTTGAAGAAACGGTTTTCAGCATTTGCTGAGAAAATGAACTGAAATAATCAGCAGGAACTTCCAACGCGTTTACTTTTTCTTGTTGAGAAAGGGTGGGAGCAATTGCCATCAATTCCTGCTCACGCACTTTTTTCATCATCGCCCAGGGAAAAGAACTGAAATAATTTACCGGAACTTCATCCAAAGGTTTTTTTTCAACCTTCGACAAAGCAGGGGTTATCGCTTTCAATTCCTTCAATATATCGTCCCGGTTTTCCATTGCGTCTTGTATGACTTCTTAACTCTCAAAAGGTTTAATCTTCACCTAACAAATGTTTCTCAATTTTCTGTGCGGCATGGTGATAGCTTGCCTTCAGTGCGCCTTCACTTGTTCCCAATACTTCGCTCATTTGCTCATAGGGCATCTCGTCATAGTAGCGCAGATTAAAAACCAACTTCTGCTTTTCGGGTAAACACTCTATCGCTTTCAGCAAACGTTTCTGAATATCCTCTCCATCCATCTGATGCGAGTCACTCTTTATATAATTAGAGGGAGAAAAGTTGTCCTCGTCATCTCCGTTATGGCTTCCGTCAAAAGAAATAGTTGCCTTCTTGGTTCTGTAATTAATAAAGTTGATGGTTTCGTTAGTCGCTATGCGGTAAAGCCAGGTAAACAGCTGTGAGTCCGCCCGAAAATTTTCCAGACCATTCCATACCTTCAGGAAAGTATTTTGCATTACATCGTTGGCATCGTCATGGTCTCGAACCATTCTGCGTATGTGCCAATACACTTTTTGTTGATAGGTTTCAATGAGGAGCGTAAACGCTTTTTCGCGTTTTCCATCATGGAATAAATCAAGAAGCTCTCTATCTGTCATAGGTGCGGGTTAGTAATATGACCGTAAAAAGAAAATAAGGTTTAAGCCGAATTTATTTTTTCCTTGCTATTACCTTTTTGGCTGCTGCAACAACATCCGGAGTATCCAACCCGTATTTTGTAAGAAGCTGGTCAGGCGTTCCGCTCTCCCCGAAAGAATCGTTTACTGCCACATACTCAAGGGGAGTTGGAAGTTCGTGTGCAAGAAGAGATGCAATAGAAGAACCCAATCCGCCAATGCGATTATGCTCTTCGCAAACAACAGCACATTTTGTTTTTGCAACCGATTTTAAAATCGCTTCAGCATCTAAGGGTTTAATAGTATGAATATTGATGAGTTCAACGGAAAGTCCTTCTGCCTCTAATTGCTTAGCGGCTTCTACAGCCTTCCAAACCAAATGGCCGGTTGCAAAAATGGTAACATCCTTTCCTTCGTTCATCACAATGGCTTTTCCCAATTTGAAACTTCCTTCAGGCATAAAAATGGGCCAGGCAGGTCTTCCAAAACGTAAATAAACGGGGCCAACATGTTCTGCTGCAGCAATAGTTGCTTCCTTGGTTTGATTGTAATCGCAGGGGTTGATAACCACCATGCCGGGCAACATTTGCATTAACCCGATGTCTTCAAGAATCTGATGGGTAGCTCCGTCTTCTCCAAGAGTAAGACCTGCATGTGAAGCGCCAATCTTTACATTTTTACCGCTGTAAGCCACACTTTGGCGAATTTGGTCATACACTCTACCTGTTGCAAAGTTTGCAAACGTTGTTGCGAAAGGAATTTTCCCTCCAATAGTCATTCCTGCTGCAATGCCAATCATATTTGCCTCTGCAACACCGCATTGAACAAAGCGTTCGGGGAATTCTTTGATAAAAGCATCCAGTTTAAGCGAACCAACCAGATCGGCACACAAGGCAACCACATTCGGATTGGTTCTTCCAAGTTCTAAAATTCCGGCACCGAAACCGGAGCGAGTATCCTTCTTACCAGTTGAAACGTAGTCTTGTAAAGCCATCGGGAAATTGAGCGGGGGTTTAAAGCTTCAAACTTAAACTTCCGCCTGAAGTAATCTCAAACTCTTTATCAACGCTGGTGTGGATTGTGCGGGCATTTTTGGAGCGGTAAACAATTCTATACTTACCCGGCTGAATGGCAATAGTTTCCTGTCTGTCTTTCAAATGCAGCTCATATATCTTCTTCATTTTGCCTTTTTCTACTATAAAAATACCCCCGTAGCATTCAAAAGCCTTATTAATAGTGAGCACCCCGGGTGAAGGAATTAATACTTCGGTAGTTTTATTTTGCTCAATTTCTATATTCTTTACAATGGTTCGGGGAAGAGTCAGTATTTCCAGGTCGTACTTTCCAACTAAATACTTTTCTTTTGAATTCATCGCTTGAACATTCACCAGTTGGGTTTCGCCCGACTTATGTAATAGGCATTTGATTCGTTCTATCGCTGCTGATTTTGAAATGATTCCCTGAAGTGTAAAATTCAAATATCCCTGGGGCGCATTAATACTAATAACGTTATGTCTGTTCTTTTTGAGTGTTACGTTGTCCTGAATGATGGGAGGAATCGTGTGGATTTGAAGCTTGTAGTTCATAGCAGGGGATATGGTCATGGTATCCGGCAATCCCCTTGCATTCATGGTATGATAAAAATTGTACTTAGCTGAACCAGTCTCCGCATCATAGAAAGTCATATTTACGTTGGTCTCCGTTGGCTTTCCGTTAATATCATTCAGGTTCACCTGTAACGTTGTTACAGATATTGACTCTGTTACTACCTCCCTTAGGGTTAACGAAAACTCTGCACTGCTATTCGTGTTAAACAGTTTTCCCATGCATAACATTTCCTGAAATGTTTTCGACTGAAGCGACATTCCAATAACAAACGGGCGAAGAAATATATTGTTCTTTTGAAGCGTGGGCACTACCGAACAAGGGTCTCTGTTACAGGCATCTTCGCCATCAGTAATAACAATGATGATATTCTTGGCAGAAACCCCTCCAAAATCAGCCACGGCCTTTTCAATGGAATAAACAAGAGGCGTAATTCCTTTAGGACGGATTTCTTCTAATTTCCTTCTAATGCTTTTTACATTATTGGAATCAATTCGAATTTCAAGCCTTGAATCATGACAGTTTTTATCGGGCTCCTGATATAAGTGCCCGAATACTCGAACACCCATTTCTACATTCGGCATCAGCGAAAGGCTATCTGCAATATCACTTAAGGATGATTTTGCAATCTCCCACTTGCTTCCGCCTTTCCATTCATTTTTCATGCTGAGCGAGGCATCCAAAAGAAAAAGAATTCGTGTGCGCTCCTGAGAATGGCAGACAACAGACACCAGACAACAGGCAATACACAAAACCATTACGCATATTAAGTCTGGTTTCCGATTTCTGATTTCTGATTTCATTTTTTCTGTCTACTGCAAGTTAATTACCGATACTCTTCCTTCTTCAATTAAAAAATTCAGGCTCTTTGTTGATTCACTGTCGTAGCTAGATTTTGATTTATACACTATCGAATATTCTCCCGGTTGCAACTTTCTATTATCGGCTTTCATGGTCGTCTCAAACTGGCTAACCAACTGCATCACACCGCTATTTGTTGTGAATATGCTCGCTGAAATATTTTCAGGTGCTATGATAGAAAGTGTGCCGTAGTTTGGCACCGAGATTTTATTTTCCGCAAAAGGCACAAGGAAAGTGTCCACGTAAATTTCGGGAGTAGTGAGAATTTCAAGATGGTAATCGGAAGAAAGATATTTCTCTTCCTCATTCAGATCTTGAACATTCAGGACATTTTTCAAATCCCTTTTAGATCGGAGCAACACCTGTGCATTATTATTTGCAATCGATGCACCAACACATTCCACCTTCAAATCTCCCGCAGGAACATCCACGGCAATAATGTTGTGTTTGCCGGGAATCAGTTCAATGTTTTCTTTCCGAACTGAAGGATATGTGTGCAACTCTAAATCATAAATACCTACGGGGTCGAGATAAAGCGTGTCCGGATTTCCTTTTTCATTCATGGTATGAATGAAGTTATACTGAATTTTTCCTGAGTTATGATCATAGAGCGTAAACGCAACATTTGTGACAGTTGGGTTTCCTGTCGGGTCAAGAAGATTAATCTGCGTTGAAGTCGTATTGAGTGTCTGTTTAATGATAACTCCCACCGTATTGTAAAAAGAAGTTTCATCTTGGGTGTCGTAAAATGTTCCCATGCATCTGAACTTATCGTGCTTGGCAGAATCAACATTTAAGCCGACAATAAAGGGCTTCAGCGTAATTCGTTTTGCAATTAATGCTTGCGAAATACTACAAGGGTCTCCTTCGCAATTTTCCTCTCCGTCCGTTATAAGAATAATTGAGTTTAAGCTTTTTACATCCTCCGGAAAATCTTTTGCACCCAACTGAATAGAGTAGGCCACGGGCGACATTCCTTGCGGAGAAATACTTTTTAATACAGAATTGATTTTCGCTGCATTATTCTTTGCGAAAGGAATCAACAACTTTGAATCCTTGCAGTTTTTCTGTTCCCGTGAAAACTGATACCCGAATACCCGTACGGCAAACTCAACATTCGGGTTCTTCTGCTCTACTGAATCAATAATCTTTGTAAGGAGGTCTTTTGCATTCTCAAATTTTGTTCTGTCGTTCCATTTCTGTTTCATACTTCCCGAACCATCCAAAACAAAGAGAATACGGTTGACGTTGGGTTTGTAAATCTGAGTTTGCTGGGCACATAAAGAAGAATAGATGAAAACCGCAGAAATAGCAAATAGACCCCTTGAAATTTGGATTCCGGAAATGTAGATTTTAAAATTTGCGGTAAAAATCATTTTTGGGGGCTATCAGAACGAAAGTTAAAAGAGATTCTTTCATTTTAATAAGTAATTCGGAGTACCGTATATTCGTGGCTAATCCTAAAGAATGAATAAAACAAAAAAGTCATTATTCCTACTCTCGGTTGTAGTAATTGGAATCTCGAGTTCTGCTTTTCTACTAAAATCAAATAACAGCGACAAGTTCAAGATTTACTTTAATGAAAGACTCATTGAGAGTAAAAAATATTATCTGGATGAGAAAGTAAGCGACTTGTCAGAATTCAAACGCCCGAATGTCATTGTTATTCTTGCTGACGACTTAGGCCAAACCGACATCTCTCTTTATGGAAACAAACTTGTTTCCACACCTAATATTGATGCTATTGGAAAACAGGGGGCTGTATTCACTGAGGGGTATATTTCTTCGCCTGTCTGTTCTCCTTCAAGAGCAGGATTAATCACCGGAAGGTATCAACAGCGATTCGGACATGAGTTGCAGCCTAATCATCGCTATTTAAAAAACATGCTCGAATACTACGGCTTGAAAATGATGCCGCGGTTTCGTCCTTTAAGTCCTCTCAAATCAAAAGAAGTTCCAATGCCGGAAGAAAGATTCCGCCAAGGCCTTCCACCTTCCGAAATAACATTGGCCGAGTTGCTCAAAAAATACGACTATAAAACTTCGATAATAGGTAAATGGCATTTAGGAGCAGCTGACTTTGCTATTCCAACCAAGAGAGGTTTCGATGAGCAATATGGATTTTACGAAGCATTCACTTTGTATGCAGAAAGGAAAGATACATCGATAGTGAACAGACCCATACCCGGTGATTTTATGGATCATCATGAATGGAAAACCGCTGAAGGAAGGATGGGCAATTGTGCCATACTCAGAAATTGCTGCGAAAAACAGGAAGAGAAAAAGTATCTAACCGATAAATTGACAGACGAAGCCATTTCCTTTGTTGACAGAAACAAAAGCGAACCGTTTTTTCTCTATCTCCCCTATAATGCCCCCCACGCGCCTCTTCAAGTACCCAAGAGCTATTACAAGCAGTTCGCGCACATCAAAGATCCTGTAAAACGGGTGTATGCTGCCATGATTAAGAACATGGATGACCAGGTGGGAAGACTGCTTCATCATGTTGATAGTTTGGGATTAAGCGAGAATACACTGATTATTTTTTTAAGCGACAATGGTGGTGCGGCTTATAACGGCACAACCGATAACGCTCCTTACCGGGGAGGAAAACTCACCAACTTTGAAGGCGGTTTAAAAGTTCCCTTTATGATGCAGTGGAAAGGAAAAATAAAACCAGGAACAACTTATACGCATCCTGTTATTTCATTAGATGTTTTTGCTACGGTTGCTGCTGCTATCGGTATTCAACTTCCTGAAGACCGCATTTATGACGGTGTTAATCTGATTCCGTTTTTAAATGACAAAAACGAAGATGTTGCCCATGAAAAACTTTTTTGGAGAAGTGATTTCAATAAAGCCATCCGTAAAGGCGACTGGAAGTTAATTGTAAATGAATTTACAAATACGAACCTGCTTTACAACCTGAAACAAGATAGCATAGAGCATATCAATCTTTATTCTAAACAGCCTGCGCGAGCTAAAGAAATGTTGGCTGACCTTGATAAATGGGAAGAAGAGTTAATTAAACCGCTTTGGCCGCGTGTGGTCAACTACGTTTATAAGGATGACGAAGGCAAGTACGTGTTTGCCTTTTAAATCCCCTAGGCAGGTTTAATAATCGCCCAGCGTCTCCTCCAATTGCCCTAATGCAACAGCCAATTGTTCATCATTCGGAGCAACACCGTGCCACTTGTGTCCACCCTGCATAAAGTCAACCCCATAGCCCATCAGAGTATGTAGAATAATAAAAACCGGTTTACCTTTTCCGGTTCGCAATTTTGCTTCCTTCAAAGTGTCAACCACAGCCTGCATATTATTTCCTTCTTTCAGTTCCAGAACATCCCATCCAAACGCCTCTATTTTTGCTTTCAGATTTCTGTGCGAAAGAATATCATCGCAGTTGCCATCAATTTGCGCGTTGTTGTAATCAATTGTGCAAATCAGATTATCTACTTTGTTGTGCGGAGCAAACATCAGCGCTTCCCAAATTTGTCCTTCCTGAAATTCCCCATCACCATGTAGTGTGTAAACCAGCGAAGCATCGTTGTTCAGCTTTTTTGTTAGTGCCGCTCCAATTGCCACACTCATTCCTTGCCCAAGCGAACCCGAAGCAACCCTTACTCCCGGAAGATGTTCGTGAGTGGTGGGGTGACCCTGTAGCCTTGAATTGATTTTTCTGAAAGTGCCAATCTCCTTTTTATCAAAGTATCCTGCATGAGCTAACACGCTGTACCATACCGGGCTGATGTGTCCATTGCTCAAAAAGAAAACATCCTCTCCCTGGGCATCCATCGAGAAATTTTTTTTGTGCTTCATGGAATCAAAGTAAAGCGCCACAAAAAATTCAGTGCAGCCGAGTGAACCTCCGGGATGCCCCGAGTTAACGGCATGAACCATTCTAACTATGTCTCTACGCACTTGTGATGCAATTTTTTTGAGTTCTTCTACGGCTGCCATTTGAAAGTTTTGCGTGAAAATAAAAGCGCAAATCAAACCCTTATCCTTAAGATTTAAACTGAATGTGGATTTAGGATGAATTCCTACTTTTGGAGCATGAGTTTACTGTTAAAGAACAAAGTCCGCATCGTAACTGCCGCATCGCTTTTTGACGGGCACGATGCTGCCATCAATATCATGCGCAGGATTATGCAGTCGAAGGGCGCGGAGGTCATTCACTTAGGCCACAACCGCAGCGCGCAGGAAATTGTAGAGTGCGCCATTCAGGAAGATGCGCAGGGGATTGCAGTAACGAGTTACCAGGGTGGGCATGTTGAGTTTTTCAAATACATGTACGATTTGCTGAAAGAGCGCGGTTGCAGTCATATCAAAATATTTGGCGGAGGTGGAGGAACTATTCACCCGCAGGAGATTGAAGAACTGCACAAATACGGAATCGTAAAAATTTATTCGCCCGATGACGGAAGAAAAATGGGCCTTGAAGGAATGATTGAGGACGTAGTGAAGCAATGCGATTTTGAAACGGTAAGTTCTTTGAACGGAGAAATAAAAAATCTTTCAAAGCAGAATTGGAAAGAGATTGCGCGAACCATCACTTATGCGGAAAACGCAGGTGATAAGAAACTTCATTCTCGAATTCTCGAATTCTCGAATTCTCAAATTCCTGTTTTAGGAATTACAGGCACCGGTGGTGCCGGAAAGAGTTCTGTAACCGATGAAATTGTTCGCAGATTTTTGAAAAACTATAAAGACAAAACCATTGCTGTTATTTCTGTTGACCCGAGTAAAAAGAAAACCGGTGGTGCTTTATTAGGCGATAGAATAAGAATGAATTCTATTTCGAATGCGCGCGCTTATATGCGTTCACTCGCCACGCGCGAAAGCGATAAGGCCCTCAGTGTTCATGTGCAGGAAGCCATTGATGTTTGCAAAGCCGCGCATTTCGATTTCATCATTCTGGAAAGCGCGGGCACCGGACAAAGCGATGCTTCTATTCTCGATTACTGCAATATTTCCTTGTTGGTAATGACTCCCGAATACGGGGCCGCTACACAGCTCGAAAAGATAAACATGCTTGACTATGCCGATGCTATCGCCATCAACAAGTTTGATAAAGCAGGTGCGCTCGATGCATTAGCCGATGTGCGCAAACAATACAAGCGCAGTCATCAAATGTTTACAGCAAAGGATGAAGAGTTGCCGATTGTTGGCACGATTGCTTCGCAGTTTAATGATGCAGGTGTGAATCATTTGTTCGAAGTGCTGATGCACAAGGTGACGGAGAAAACAAAAGTTGATTTCAAAGTAAAACACACTTCGGCAAAAGCCACGGTTACTAAATCACAAATCATTCCTCCGGCTCGTGTTCGTTACTTGGCTGAAATTGCAGAGAACAATGAGCGTTACGATGAATGGGTGAACGAACAATGTGCGGTGGCGACCAAATTGTATCAGTTGAACGGAGTGAAAGAGGATTTGAAAAACAGCGATGAGGTAAAAGCCTTGTTGAATAATTATCAAACCAAACTTGCTCCTGAAAATTGGAAACTGGTTGCCGAGTGGAACGAGAAAGTAAAAAAATATTCAGGCAATACATTTGCTTTCCAGGTGCGTGATAAAGTGTTGGATTTACCTTTCACTACAAAATCACTCAGCGGAACTTCTATTCGCAAAGTTTATTTGCCGCGCTACAGCGATTGGGGAGATATTCTCAAATGGCAGTTACAGGAAAATGTGCCCGGTGAGTTTCCATACACAGCGGGTGTGTTTCCGCTGAAGCGCGAAGGCGAAGATCCTACGCGCATGTTTGCGGGTGAAGGCGGACCGGAGCGAACCAACAAACGTTTTCACTATGTGTCACTCGACCAGCCCGCTATTCGTTTGTCAACTGCTTTTGATTCGGTGACGCTTTATGGCGAAGACCCTGACCACCGCCCCGATATTTACGGCAAGGTGGGCAACAGCGGTGTGAGCATTGCTACTGTTGATGACGCCAAAAAACTTTATAGCGGCTTCGATTTATGCAGTCCGAAAACTTCGGTGAGCATGACCATTAACGGACCGGCTCCTATGATTCTCGCTTTCTTTATGAATGCAGCTATCGACCAGGAATGCGAAAAGTATATTCAGGAAAACAAATTAGACACAGGACACAAGACACAAGACAATCCGAAGTACAATGGTGAGTTACCAAAAGGAAACACCGGCTTAGGATTACAACTTCTTGGAACCAGTGGCGATAAAGTTTTGCCGAAAGACGTTTACGAAAAACTGAAAGCGAAAGCGCTTTCTTCTGTCCGCGGAACGGTGCAGGCAGATATTTTAAAAGAAGATCAGGCGCAGAACACCTGCATTTTCTCAACCGAGTTTGCGCTGAAGATGATGGGGGATGTGCAGCAGTATTTTATTGAAAACAAAGTGCAGAATTTTTATTCCGTTTCTATCAGCGGTTATCACATTGCCGAAGCGGGCGCCAACCCGATTACGCAACTAGCGTTTACACTCGCCAACGGTTTTACGTATGTAGAATATTACCTGAGCCGCGGAATGAAGATTGATGATTTTGCTCCGAACCTTTCCTTCTTTTTCAGCAATGGTATGGACCCTGAGTACTCGGTGATTGGAAGAGTGGCGCGCAGAATTTGGGCGAAGGCGATGAAGCAGAAATACAAGGCCAACGACCGCAGCCAAAAACTGAAGTATCATATTCAAACATCCGGTCGCAGTTTACACGCACAGGAAATTGATTTCAATGATATACGCACCACGCTGCAGGCGCTGTATGCTATTTACGATAACTGCAATTCGCTGCATACCAATGCGTATGACGAAGCCATCACCACACCCACCGAAGAAAGTGTTCGCAGGGCGATGGCGATTCAACTCATCATCAACCGCGAGTTGGGCACTGCAAAAAATGAAAACCCGAATCAGGGTTCTTTCTTAATTGAAGAAATGACTACGCTGGTGGAAGAAGCCGTGCTCACCGAATTTAAACGCTTGACCGAACGCGGTGGCGTACTGGGTGCTATGGAGCGCATGTATCAGCGCAATAAAATACAGGAGGAGAGTTTGTATTACGAGCACCAGAAACACACCGGTGAGTTTCCGATTATTGGCGTAAATACTTTCCTCAGCAAAAAAGGTTCGCCCACTATTATTCCTTCAGAAGTTATTCGCTCTACCACCGATGAAAAAGAATTTCAGATAAACGCCCTGAATGCTTTTAAGAAACGCCACACCACAGAAAGCGAAGAAGCCTTGAAACGTTTACAGCACGTTGCTACTACTAACGGAAATCTTTTTGCCGAGTTAATGGAAACCGTAAAAGTTTGTTCACTCGGAGAAATTACGCATGCACTGTTTGAGGTGGGTGGGCAGTATAGAAGGAGTATGTAATCAACATTAACACTTTTGGCAAAAACATAATCATTGGAAAAAAATGCCTTAGCTAGTTTCCTGTACCCGCAGTACATTCCCTGTCTCGGTTATAATACAGTGGTTGATGTATTGTAACGTGCTTTGGCAAACAACACTTACGTGACTAAATTGGTCGTTAAATAGTGTAGCACCGTCAAAATAGGTATATTCTTCCTTCAGGAAGGCATCCAGTTTTGTAGAAAAAGAATCCTGCGGATAACGGTTAAGCAGATTTCCGGCATGCCGCAGTTCTTTCAAAAAACCCTTAACCTCAGGCATTACCTCCGAGCGGAAATAATTTACCCTTGAGTTTACATTATCCAGTTGCATATTGGCGTAAATCGAATCCATTACTTCTATAGCCCGCCCTGTATTTTTTTCAAACTCTTCATACGTTTTTTGCAATAATGAAATTGAGAGATACCGGTCCTTAAGTTCCTTCGAGAGGGCATGGTTTCGTGAGCAGCAGAAATCATAAACCCATTTATCATTCGCTTTGGTTTGTTTAGTAAAGTTCTCTAATTCTTCCTCCAACTGTTTCCGATAAACGTAGGACCTGTAAGCTTCATGTTTCATTCCATCAAAATCAAAATATTGTACCTTAATATTTTCCGATTCGATAGCCTTCAGCAGATTAATATCGTTTAGCAAACCCGTAATAGTTGTTCCCGGAGTTACGGCCATATCCTTAAAAAGCTGTTCGTAGGGATTTCGGTTTGCATTTTCAGGAAGTATATTTGTAAATGTTTCTCCTGCACCCACTGCATTAATCAGTGTTGCACCAAATACAATTTGCTCAGGCAACTCTTCTACTGTTACAGTAACTCCAAATGGCGGTGGTGGTCCAAGCTGGACGATTTATTATAATACAGGTGGAGCAAATCTTACTTCAGTTATTTCCGGAACTTCTACAATAACTGTATCACCGACGGGTACTACAACGTATGTTATCGACAGTATAGAAACATCTTCCTGTGGTAAAATAAACCTGAGCGGAATAAGTACTACTCTTAACGTAAATCCTCCACCTTCAGCTTCTCTTACAATGTCCGCGTCAAAGGATACATTATGTAGCGCACAATCAACGCTTATCACAATTAATAATGTTCAGGCTAACACCATTTATAAACTGGTGAAAAGTTTCAATAATTTAGCACTCGATTCAATAAGTGTTGGAGGTGTTGCACCTGCTTCCGTGACTATTACAATTCCATATTCATCTTTGACAAATGGAAATAAAGATACTATTCATTTTATGGCACGCCGGCCCGGATGTGCAACTGCACTTTCAGCAAATAAAATTTATGTATGGTCAAGTGATTTGATGAAGCCCTTAATTAGTGTTTTGCCAGGAACTGCAGATTGCAGTCGTAAAATATTACAGATCGGAGCAATGCAGGCTGGGGTAGCTTATCAGTGGTACGAAGATGCAAATTTTTTGGTGGGTAATACTCTTGACAAGGATACAGCATATTATGCAGGAGCCTATAGGGTAGTAGCGACAGACGGATTGAGATGCGAATCTTCTTCCAATGTACTTAATATAAATTACAATGCTCAAAAGCCTGCAATAGAAATGACCAATCTTTCTATTGTAGAAACAAAACTTACTGCTTCAAAAAATGCAGATGTATATCATTGGTATGTAGAAACTAAATCAGGAATAAAATTAATAGAAGCAGATACCGCAAAAAGTATGTCGGTTTATTTTGATGGGAAATATTACCTTGGAACGGTTAATAATTCCTGTTTCTTTATGTCGGATGCTTTTGAGGTTTCGAATAAACTGGGAGGAAATATCCTGAATCAGGGATTTACTGAAACGGACACTACCATCATAATTCCTAAGGTAGATTTTAGTGTTGATGCTAAAATATACCCAAATCCAGTTTCAAATGATGATGTTAAAATAGATTATATTGGCGGAAATGTAACTAAAGTGACCTTTATACTGTATAATTCCCAGGGACTTGTCATGGGAATTAAAGAAGTAGAGGGCGATGGAATTTTAAGAACCACGATTAATACAAAATACTTACCTTCAGGTATTTATAATTTGTATATCGATGATGGGGTAAAACAAGTACGTAGAAACTTAATGGTTTATTGATATATTTGTTGAAAATGAAAAAAAGAACTCTTTCGATTATTTTATTCCTGCTCCTTGGTGCAATCCTTGTGACATGCAATAAAAAGAAAGAAGGACCCTGTGTCTATAACAACGATAATGCTGCCATTTTTATTAAAATTGTAGACAATTTCGGAAACCAGGTTGACAGTGCAAGAATTACAATTTTTGATTCTTTCGAAAAATACCAAAAAGCAATTGCCAGTAAAAACAATCCTAAATATGCTGATGATTCAGTATACAGTGAATCAAATCTTGAAGTAACCTTAATGACGGATCCTTATGTAGAACATTGGATCCTTGTCACGTTTAATGATACTGTTCAAAAGAAATTCTTAAGCAGCGAACTTTCCATGAGCAAAGTAGATAAACTTCAATCTTGCTCAGACTATCATGTTACGATAAACATTGAACCAGTAGGTGGTATTGTAGCTTTCTGGACTTCCTTAGGAACCAATTTACCAATCTACGTTCAGTTTAATAATAAGCTTGATTCACTAACAGATTTCACTCCTACACAACCCGTAGATCCATCCAATCCTGGAAGTCCAAAAGAGTTGATTTTCCCTGTGAAAGCGGGTACTTACCAATACCAGGCATATTCGGCAGATGGTTGCACCTGGACAGGAGAAGTAACAGTAAATGATGGTCAGTTTACTACAGTACAATTAGTGCCTTGTGCAAGAGCAAGACTTGCTTTCTACTACACGGCTTCTTCTGCAATACCAGCCGCTAAACAATCACCGATAGATATCTTTATAGATAATAATCCAATACCTGCAGGAACGCTTAATGCTCCTTATGCCGGCCCAACTCTTAGCAATTCATGTCCGCCAGCCACCAATGTACTTTATATTTACCTCGAACCTGGCGTTTCACATACGTATAAAGCGGTAAGTCCTGCGGGCACTAATGGTACTCCATGTATATGGTCTTCAGGAACTCCCGTGCTGACGCCGGATTGCAACAATGCACCTATTTTCCTTGGTCCGGGGTGCTTATAAAGTTTTAGATACAATTATTTTGACAACATTTTCCGAACTGGGCATTTCCCAGGCATTAATAGAAGGATTGAAAGAGAAGAATATTCTCCATCCTACAGAAATACAAAGCAAAGCGATCCCCTTTTTACTTGAAAACGGAACTGATCTCATCGCTCAGGCACAAACAGGAACAGGAAAAACTGCTGCCTATGGATTACCTCTTTTGCAGAAAGTAGATCCTACATCGGAGCATATACAAGCCCTGATTCTTTCACCTACGCGTGAACTGGGACAACAAATCGCTAAACAGCTTT
>JAZKEP010000163.1:0-593 GCA_040387015.1 Bacteroidota bacterium | reverse complement strand
TTTTACTAAATATTCTACAAAAATATTTACAGAAGCAGTATACGGTGGTGCGCCAATCGACAAGCAAATAGCAGCGCTCAGAAGGCCTACCCAGATTGTGGTGGCAACGCCCGGAAGATTAGTAGACCTGCTCCAAAGAAAAGCAATTGACCTGAGTCATGTGCAAACTGTAGTACTTGATGAAGCCGATGAAATGCTGAGCATGGGTTTTAAAAAAGATATTGATCATATCCTTGCGCAAACTCATGGAAAAAGAAATACCTGGCTTTTTTCAGCAACTATTCCGGATACGTTGAAAGACACCATCAAGAACTACATGTCTCCCACAGCCCATAAAATAGAGATCAATAAGAAAACAAAGGTCAATAAAGACATCGAGCATCATTATGTGATCTGTGATAGTCCTAAAGACAAACTGGAAGTACTCCTTTATTTTCTAAAGACACAAGGAGAAAACAGAGGGATCATTTTCTGTAAAACTAAAAATGCAACACAATTGCTGGCACAACAATTATTTGCGAAAAATATTCCTGCAGATGCACTTCACGGTGATCTTTTACAAAAAGAACGGGACAAAGTAATGCGTGCCTTTA
>JAZKEP010000162.1:0-2712 GCA_040387015.1 Bacteroidota bacterium | reverse complement strand
TTTCCATTTCGCCTATGGAGATGCGTAAGATGCCTTCTATTGGAGGGGAATCCGATATTGCCCAATACTTACAGGCGGTTCCCGGGATTATCTCAACGGGTGATCAGGGCGGGCAGGTGGTTATACGCGGAGGAACACCTATACAAACTAAGTTCCTGCTCGATGGTATTACCATTTATAACCCTTTTCACTCCATCGGTTTGTTTTCGGTTTATGAAACAGATATTATCAAGAACGTAGATGTTTACACAGGTGGTTTCCCTTCGCAATATGGCGGAAGGATTTCAGCGGTGGTGGATGTAACTACCCGGGATGGCAACAAGAAAAAGGTAAGCGGAAAAGTATCTGCCAGCCCTTTCATGGCGCATGCTTTACTGGAAATTCCTGTAGTAAAACTGAAAGAACAAGGCAATACGAGCGCATCGCTCATTCTCAATTCCAAGGTTTCTTATCTCGACAAAACATCTAAAACGCTTTATCCCTATGCCGGTAAAGACGGACTGCCTTTCAGTTTTTATGATGGCTACGGAAAGTTCACTGTCAATGCAGGCCAGAATAAGTTTACACTTTCGGGTTTCAATTTTATTGACAACGCCAACTATCCTGCGGCTAAATACCGTTGGGGAACTTTTGGTGTTGGCGCCAACTTCCTTGCAGTTCCCAAAAACTCAAACCTCTATTTCAATACACATGTGAGCTACTCGCAGTATGAAATTAAACTGAAAGAAGCTGATGGCTTAGACCGCAGAAGCTTAATAGGAGGGTTTGATATCGGGATGGATTTTTCTTACTACCTCAAGAACGGAGAAGTGAAATACGGGTTGGATGTGGAGGGGAGCAGAACTGAATTTAAGTTTACCAATCAGTATGGAAGAAACATAGAACAGAATCAGAATACCACCGACCTGAGCGTTTATTTCATGATTCACAAATACTTTAAAAAGTTTGTGATTGAAGCAGGTGGGCGTTTTCAATACTACGGAAAAATAGGGGGCATATCACCAGAGCCCCGCTTGAGCATGAAGTATAATGCGCACGAGTTTGTTCGTTTGAAACTCGCCACCGGAATGTATTCGCAAAACTTCCTAAGCACCAAAAGCGACCGCGATGTAGTCAACCTTTTCACGGGTTTTGTTACTGCGCCTGATGAAACAACCAAAGATGCTACCGGTAAGCAATACGATAAAATCCGCAACATGCAACGGAGTGCCCATGTTATCTTCGGCATCGAGCTCGACCTACCTAAGAACGTAACTGTAAATATTGAACCCTACTACAAATACTTCTGGCATCTGTTTAACATTAATCGCTACAAGCAGTTCGCTACCGACCCTAACTTCCTGATTGAAAAAGGCGATGCCTACGGTCTCGACATCTTAGCTAAGTGGCAATGGAAAGGAGTTTACTTATATGCTACCTATTCCCTTGCCTACACCCATCGCAATGACGGGCAGCAGATTTACGCCCCCCACTTCGACCGCAGGCATAACATCAACCTGATTGCATCTTACAGTTTCGGTAAAAAAAGAAGCTGGGAAGTAAGCGCCCGCTGGAATTTCGGTAGTGGCTTTCCTGTTACCCAAACACAAGGCTTCTATGAGCAAATTCCTTTCGCGGATGGAATCGGTACCAATTACACCGGCACCAACGGTAACCTGGGTATTGTATATGATTCAATTATCAACGGAGGAAGGCTGCCTTATTATCACCGCCTTGATCTGGGTATCAAGAAAACCTTCAACATTAAGGACAAGTTAAAAATTGAAATCAACCTTAGTGTTTCTAACGTTTATAACCGCAAGAACATTTTTTACTTCGACCGGGTTACCTATTCGCGCATCAATCAATTGCCGGTGCTGCCGAGTATGTCGGTTTCATTTGCCTTTTAATCAGCTATCTGTAACCTGCAATTCTTTCTATGCTTAAAAAGATTTGGCGGTTTATCTGGAAAGCCACCCTTTACTTTTTTCTATTCTCTGTTACCATTGTAATTCTTTACCGGTTTGTTCCCGTGCCGTTTACCTTACTTATGTTGCAGCGTTGCGCGGAGCAAAAAGTGGATGGTAAAGATCTGCGCTTAAAAAAGGATTGGGTGCCTCTTAGTCAAATAGCAAACAGCCTTCAGTTGGCAGTAGTTACATCCGAAGACCAGAATTTTCTGTGGCATCACGGCTTCGATTTCGAAGCCATACAAAAAGCTATGAAGTATAACGAGAAGCAGCAGAAGAGAAAAAAAAACCGTATGAGGGGCGCTTCCACCATTTCGCAGCAAACCGCTAAAAATGCCTTTCTGTTCCCAATGCGCAGCTTTGTGCGCAAAGGCCTGGAAGTTTACTTCACCGTTCTTATCGAGATATTCTGGAACAAAGAACGCATTATGGAAGTGTATTTAAATGTAATTGAAATGGGCGATGGCATTTACGGGGCCGAAGCCGCCTCGCAATTTTACTTTCATAAGCCGGCTAAAAAGCTTTCGCAAGGTGAAGCCGCACGCCTGGCTGCCTGCTTACCCAACCCGCGTAAATTCAATGCCGGCAAACCTTCAGGCTATGTGCTGCGCAGGCAGGCTTTTATTGCGAACCAAATGAACCAATGGGGAAGGTGGCTTAACTATGATGTGAAAGAGTTTGATGAGGCAAATAGAACACATTAACCACTACCCGGCTGAATTCAAAAACGAATTTCATACGCTTGTTGCTTATGGTATGTTTA
>JAZKEP010000161.1:0-7169 GCA_040387015.1 Bacteroidota bacterium | reverse complement strand
AACCAAGTGGCGCGGATAAAAAGTAATTTTAGGCAAAAAGCATAAGCGAAAAACAACCCTGCGGTTTATACTCAGCGGCAGGGTCCCCGAGGCGGGAGACCCCGCGCGGGCTAACCTTCTCCTCCCTTACTTCCCATTCTTTTCCAGTAACATTTCTTTCAGCAAATCGCGCTCGGCACGCAGCTTTATATTTTCGGTAAGCGTGCGGTTGAGCCGCTCCTCCATACCGTCAAAATTTTTTACATAGCTTATTTGTTTATCCAATTCCTGCTGCAAAGGATTGGGCAGGGGTTTTACATTTGGATGATAGTGCAGCAACAGGTTTTCACCCAGCACTTCGCTCAGCTTAAGCATTCGCTGTATGGGTAGGAATCGACTATCCAGCCATTTTTCTACACAGCGCACCGTTACACCCATTAAAGTGGCGATGGTTTCTTTAGATATGTTTTTGGCTGTCATAATAGTTTCGATAACCGCACCTATTTTCATGGGTTTGTAAGCGAAATTGATTTTGGGGCTGCCATTGGCATGGGGTTGTGGGTGGATGGGTGAATTTTTGTTTGCCATTGTGGATTAGTTTTTTGGTGATTGAAAAACCGGTTTAGAGCAAATGTTCCTTCGTAAGTATAAATTTATATTCCGTTCATGTAATTTGCAAGTTCGCAAACACATTTTTTTGCTCCGCAGCAGCATTTTCATGTTCCGCTAAAGCAACTCCGAAATAAGTGTTCGTGTTTCCGAAATAAGTGTTCTTAACTCTGAATTAAGCAGTCGCATTTCCGAATTAAGCGGACGCGTTTCTGAATTAAGCGGGCGCGTTTCCGAACTCCGCATTCGCATTTCCGAACAGTTTGTTCGCAACTGAAACTATTTTTTACATCACCAACCCAAAACCTGCTTTAACTGAAACACACTTCGGTATTATTGAGAAACAAAACCTAACAACTATGTCAACTTTCCTTGCTCCCAAACGCGTATACAATTTCAGCGATGCCCGTTTAATTGAACTTGGTTTAGAAAAAATTGTTTTTGCCAGACGCGATGAAACCGAATTACTCACCCTGGGCGTTACCGCTGAATGGGTAGATGATTTTGAAACCCAGATACTGGCTTTTGGAGCTATGCCCACCGATACCATAGAGTTAGGCGAGCAAAAAGAAGCCACCGATGAAAAGGAACTGGATGCCGACCAGCTGCTGGACAAACTGAAAGAACTGCGTTCGGCTGCCAAGCGTGCTTTGGGCGAAAAAAGCAGTGCTTACGGAAAATTCGGATTTAAGGAGATAGATAAATTTAAAGAGCGGGATGTAGCCTATTTAGCATTGGTAATACCGGCACTAACCACTAAACATGCGGTGGTGCTTGCTACCAAAGGTTGGGACGTTGCTGATAACACCGAATTGGGAAATATGCTTACTGCTTTTGCCACCAGCAAAGGAAATCAAAACATAGAAATTGGCAGCCGCGACACGGCCACCGAAAACCGGATTGTAGAAGGCAATGTAATATTCAATATGCTGGGAAACGAACTGTGCGAAGCAGGAAAAGACTATTGGCGCACGCGCTCCGAAGCAAAGCATAATGATTATGAAATATTCAACACCGCTTCGGGCACCAGCGGCATCACCGTGGTGGTGGAAGGCAACTATGCCATAAGCGAAACGGTAACAGCCGATATAACGGGCGTAAACAGCAACCCCGAATCTACGGTAACCATAGAAGCAGAAGAAAGTCCTGCCGGTTTTTTTGCGAGCGAAACCTCAGCAGGCCTGCCCACCGGCACCCGCTACGATCGCACCGAAGGCAGCAGCATTACTATGTTGGTAGATGATTTTAAAGTGCTTATTGGCTGGAGCCCCACCAAGCAGGTTATTCGCGTGCAGAACATAGGCATGGTGGCAGGCAGCTATAAGCTTACGTTTAATAATTTGAGCGAATAGTCAACCCCGCATTTCTCTAAAGGGGGATTTGAAGATACAAGGCCTGCTCCGAAAAGAGCGGGCTTTTTTTGTGCATAAGCCCTTCCGCTGCATATAAAATATGGAAAACATTTTTAAAAGAAATGTTATCACATCTCAAATTAGTTTATAGCTTGCTTTCGATTTCCAGGGTACCGGGAGCTATTAACCGCAACACACTAACCCGCCTCTCTGAATCATTTCAGTTTTTTATTCATTAACCAATTCCGCCTTACGCGGAATAAAATTTAAGACTATGCAAAAGTTTAAACACTGTGCTGTTTTAATAGCACTAATGGCATGCACTGCGACATGGGGTTACTCGCAGAACAAAAATATTTCTGAAAAGAAAATTCAGAAAGAATTTACGGGACCACTGGCAAAAGAAAAAATTGCCGGAGCGTCTTATATCAAAACGGGAAAAAACACCAGCTACCCGGCTGCTGTTAAGTTTGATGCCGCCACAAAAATAGCCTCCGCTGAATTTGTGCCGTGGCTCAAAAAAACGCTTAAAACAAATGCCGCTGTCGATTTTAAATCCGTTAAAACCGAAACCGATGAACTGGGCTTTGAACATCAGCGCTACGTTCAAACCTTTAAAGGCGTTCCGGTAGAAAAAACAATGTATATCGTTCACTCTAAAGGCGGAAACATAACTTCCTTCAATGGCAAAGCGCTGGACCTTCCGGCACAACTGTCGGCAGTTCCCTCCGTTACCGAAAGCGATGCCCTGGCACAGGCGCTTAAAAAAGTGGGTGCCGAAAGGTATATGTGGGAAGATAAATTTTGGGAGGGGGAACTAAAACAAAAAGAGGGACCCCATGCCACCTACTTCCCTAAAGGCGAACTGGTATGGTACACGGCAGAAGATAACACCTTCAAACTTGCCTACCGCTTTGATATATTATCTGCCAGCCCGCATAGCGAGCAGCGCGTTTACATGGATGCCGACAACGGTGCCGTTTTAAAAGTAGTTCCGCTGGAACATAATTGTGTTGGCACTTCGGTAAATACCATTTTCAATGGCAACCGAAATATCTGGACCGATTTTTATAACGACCCCAATTATCGCTTAAGAGATGATTGCCAGGCAGCAGAAGTTAGAGTAAGAGATTGGAACAGTGCTACTACCACCTCCAATCCCGTGGAAATAGAAAACTCTACCAATACCTGGAACAATACCAATAACGAAACCTTTGGCGGCACGGTGCTGTGGGAAGTAGATAAATCGTATCAGTATTTTGTGAATGAGCATAGCCGTATGGGAACGGATGGTGCCAGCGGAGACCTGGAATGTTATATCAACGCTATATTCTCTTCTTCGGGTGGTGGAACTACCGCTAATAATGCATCTATGAACGGGGCAGGTAACTCTATGAAAGTAGGCTTGAGCAGTGCAGGCACACTGGCTAATTCCTATGCCACCGTGGACATTATCGGACATGAATATGCGCATGCCGTTACTCACTTTTCTGCCGATTTATTTTACCAGGATGAGTCCGGTGCCCTGAATGAATCTTTCAGCGATATTTTTGGCGAAGCTATCGAACGCCATGCTCTCGGAAGCAATGACTGGCTAATGGGTGCCGACCGCACCAACGGTGCCCTCCGCGATCTGGCTGTGCCTAATAATGGCAATCAACCCGATACTTACGGGAGCTCTACCTTCTGGTGCGACTATACAGATGGTACGCTTAACTGCACCATGAACGATGCCGGTGGAGTGCATACCAATAGCGGGATTCAGAACTATTGGTTCTACCTGCTTGCGGTGGGTGGTTCCGGCACCAACGATAATGGCGATGCCTTTAATGTTTCGGCAATCGGGTTCAACAAGGCAGAAGATATTGCCTACCGCAACCTGACCGTTTATCTGGGAGTAAACTCAACTTTTGCGGATGCCAGAGATGGTGCCATTGATGCCGCCATTGATTTATACGGTGCTTGCTCTAATGAGGTTAAACAGGTAACCAATGCCTGGTATGCAGTTGGCGTAGGAAGCGAGGCCTTTGATGCCGAAGCAGCAGTAACTTCTGATTATAACGGAAGAGATATTTCCTGCTTTGGTGTGTGCGATGGTTCGGCAACCGTTAACATAACCAGCGGAGCATTTCCCGATATTGAATGGAGCAACGGCCAAACAACAGCTTCTATAAGCGGCTTGTGCGCTGGGGCCTATTCTGTAACAGTAACCAATGCTTTAGGTTTAGGATGCAGCGTTGAAAGCAGCGTAAATATTGAAGAGCCTGCTGAACTGACTGTAACGGCCAACGCGGTTTCAAATTACAACGGCTATAATGTTTCCTGCAACGGAGGCAGCGATGGTATTGCCACCGCTATTCCTTCGGGCGGAACATCAGGATTCAGCTATGACTGGAGCAATGGCTCCGTTGCCAAATCGCCCAATGGACTTTCTGCCGGAAACTACAGTGTAACTATAACTGATGCCAACGGTTGCACCGCTGAAGACGATGTTACCTTAACCGAACCACCTTTGCTTACTACCACGGTGGAAGCCACTTCTGATTTTAATGGTTACGATGTGCAGTGTTTCGGAGGAAGTAACGGTGTAGCAGAAGCTTTCCCCGCTGGCGGAGTTGGGGGCTATGAATATCTGTGGGATGATCCTGCTGCTCAAACAACTAAGGTAGCAACCGGGCTTATGGCCATAACCTATACTGTAACCGTAACAGATAACAACAACTGCACGGTTGAAGAAAGTGTAACGCTTACCGAACCTCCTCAATTAACCATTGATGCAGGACCTAATAAAATTGTTTACTACGGCTATGCCGATTCAGCCTGCGCTAAATTGACCTATTCAGGAGCAGGTGGCGGTGTACCTGGCTATACCATTACCTGGAGCACCGGCAGCACAGCTAATCCTATTACTGTTTGTCCGCAATTTACAACGCCATACTATGTAACTATCAAAGACGCCAACAACTGCACACTGAAAGACAGCGTGAAAGTTTGTGCTATTGATGTTCGTTGCGGTCCGGGACTTAAAAATGTTCGCCTGTGCCATTTAGCAGGAGGCGATACCGGAACAATTACACTTTGTATTGATAAGAAAGGTGCTAAAGCACACTTTACGCAACATCATGGTGGCGACCAGTTGGCAGCATGCGGCACTCTAAAGGTTTGCAGTTTCAGCGGGCCAAGTGCTAAAACAGATGAGGACATTTACAATGAAATCGAGCAGTCTATCAGCGAGGGTATTCCTTACTTAGGCGCTTTCCCTAATCCGTTTACAGAAAATACAACTATCCGATTTACACTACCAACCGATGAATATGTAACACTACAGGTGTTCGATGTATCGGGCAAGTTAATTACCAGGCTTTATGAAGGTGCTTTGCGGGCCGGTGACCAGCGCGAAGTAACCTTTGACGGCAGCCTTTACACCAACGGCATTTATCTGCTTTCGATGAATACCGGCAAAGGTGAACGGGTCATGAAACGAATCGTACTGGCAAGATAAGAATGCCATTCAACAAAAAACCCGTCTCTGAAAAGAGGCGGGTTTTTTATTTGTGCTAAGGGCTTAAACTATTAGTTTGTTTTAGTGAACCGCGAAGTGCCGGTTATTTTTCCTGCGCTATCAAAAGCTTTAAGAATGTAATCGCCAACAGGAAGATTACCGGTAAGTATTTCGGTTTGAGTAGCCGAGATGTTTGAGACAACTGTTTTTATAGCAGCACCCTTTACATCATATATTTCGAACGATACATCGTTTGCATTTTCCAATCCTGAAACCACAAACGAGCTTTGAACAGGATTCGGGTAAAGTTTCAGATTTTCAACAGCGAAATTATCAGCTATTCCGTTTGGTGTGTAAGTAAGGTTGGCTTTGTAATTCAGGAATACAGCAGAGTTTGCGCTATCGCCTGTTACATATACATATACATTGGTACTGGCTGTTCCGGTAACCAGGTGTGCCGTATATTGAAATTTCATGTCAATGGTATCACCGGCAGCTACAGGCAAGGACTCATAAGGCCCTCCGTTCAAAAGAAGATCATAACAGTTATTGTTATCGCACAGCTTTACTTCCCACAGCGAAGGAGCCGAGTAATTAGTCATGCCCCAGGTAACAGTGGTTGAGTTTCCAGTGTTGTTGATAAGGTAGATGTGCACATCATTCGGCTCAAATTCGTCATAAACATTGGCCCATATCTCGGCCGAATCACTGGGAGAAACAATCAACTGCTGCGAAAAGGCCAGCGAAACAGTTGCAAAAAGAAAAGATAGAAGGAGAGATTTTTTTTTCATCTTGATTTATGGATTTAGAACTGCTGTTACCCCGCAAAGATAGAAAGGCAACAGGGAATGGCAAAAATAATTCTGCAGGCAGTATAATAATCAGATTTTTTTATTTTTACAAGACTTAAAATATTCCCACCAATTAAAATTTCCCTATGAAAAAGCTTTTTACAATCGTTCTATTAGTAGCAAGTGCTGTTAGTCTTCAGGCTCAAACTGCTTTTTATACCTCCACTTTTACCGGTGGAATAGGTAGCTGGACCACGAATAGAAATTCGGGCAACCCCAATGAAATATGGAAATATAAAACAGGAACCTTCTCTTCCTATTACTCTGGCACAGTTACTTTTAAGTCTACAACAGCAAGCGGTGGTTTTATGCTGTTTATGTCTGACTCAACTGTAAACAGAAACAACGGTACACCCGAGGATGCTGATTTAATCTCTCCTGTTATTAACTGCTCAAGCCAAGATTATGTGTTTCTTCAATTTGATCAATACTACCGCCACGGAAGCGGAAGCACCGGATCCGTATTTGTGAGTACCGATAACGTTAACTGGTATCAGGTATATGCCACTGGTTCGGTAAGCTCTGCCAATCCAAAACAGACTGTCATAGACATTTCATCGTATGCTGCACATCAGGATACTGTTTGTGTAAAATTCAATTATCAGGGCGATTGGGATTATTTCTGGGCTGTTGACGATGTTAAACTGATTGCTGCTCCCGAACTGGATGTATCCGTTGATACGGTTACCATGCCACAGTATGTTGGGTTCAGCACGCAGCAGGTAACAGGAATACTAACCAATCGCGGAGCTACCACTATCAATTCTTTTGACCTTACATACACCGATAATGGCGGAACTTCTGTTTCTCAGAGATTTAGCGGATTGAGTATTGCTCCTTTGGCGACTTATCCATTTACCTTTACTCAGCCTATTG
>JAZKEP010000160.1:0-3402 GCA_040387015.1 Bacteroidota bacterium | reverse complement strand
CGTACTCTCCTTTATCAACAAAGTACTCGATAAAGTTTACGTTTAGGTGTTCCGTTATAACCTTAATGTTGTTCGTTGCCTCTGGTCGGTTCGTTCGGTTGTTAAAATGAATTACCAACGGACGTAATCCCCAAACGGCAACAGCCAAATATAAAAGAACGCTTGAATCTTCACCTCCTGAAATTCCTACAAGGCAATCATATTTTTTACCAACTCCTTTTTGTTTTATTTGTGTTAGTAATGGACTCCAATCTTCTTGCTTGGATGATTCGCGTAATTGTGTTTGTAGTTTGCAATACTCACACTCTCCGTCTGAATAAATCTTTGCAATTGTAGAATCAAATAAACAAGTTCGGCAATCTTGAATTGTTTTAAGGTCTACGTTTTCTGAGATAGTTGGTTCTGCGTAAATGTTCATGGGAATTGTATGTTTAGAAATTTAAAAGTTTCTTCGTGTAAATTCGTTGGCTTATCCTTGTTAATAAACTCGTTCCAAATACTATCGCATATATCGTCCACGTTGTTCCACTTTATAGCACCCGGAATATCTCCATTAAATATTGAAGGTATCCCCATCAACCCCATTTCTAAAGCTCCGTTCGGTGACCCGTCATACGTTGTCAATCGCAAGTTAATAAAACATTGGCTATAAATCATAGGCATACACTCCTTTGGATATACACCCCACGCTCCACGAATTATATTCAATCCAGTACGTCTTTTTATTTCTTCAATCATGTGTTGCCCGTAATGATTGGCAGAATCTTCGCTTTCATCCGATGAATAAAAATAAATTGAATTGCCTTTCTTTACCGGATTCATTTTCGCAACCGTTGCCGATATAGGTTTAAGCTCGCTTTCAATTCCGTAAGAATCCAAACTTTCTTTTATCCAATGAGAAATTGCATAGTGTTTTGCCTTGCGTGTTTTGAGTTTTTCAACCCATTCATGACTTATTTTTTTTGCGTCTGATCCCTGCCAAACTAAAATTACTTCCGATGGATGTTTTAGGTATAAAAACATATCCCGATCTCGATACATCCCGAAAATAATCAACGGTCGTAACGAATCGACATAATCAGTAAGGTTATACCGACTCTTAAAATCTAATCCTACTAAACTTTCACTTATGTGGCACTGATTCATTATTGAATATTTTAAAAGCTTCTGGAAAATTTATACAAAGCCATGAAATAGGATCGTCTTTAAAATGTGACTTCAAAGCGCCAGAAATATGGTCTTTTATTGAGTGCATGTTGACCCATCGGCTTGTTGATATACTTAAACTTTGAATATAATCATTGCGAACAAGGTGTATGTTAGCTGCGACTTTCGTGCATTTTTGAATCATAGAATAGTCCAAACTTGAGTTTAAATGGTCATCAAATGGTTTCCACTGTATCAAATCTAACACTCGCTTGCTTATTAGCCTTCCTATGCCAATACTTTCACCTTCGCGTCTGCCTATATAACCCGGCCACCAACATACCTCATAACCCGATTCAATGTGCAAAAAATTACAATCTGGCTTTCCTACAAGGTCGTATTTTTTAATGTAAGGCTCCATTTGTGAAATCCAATTATTGCTTAACCAGTCAGAAGATCCTACGAAAAGGCAAGCGTCTGGATTAAATTCTTTCGCTTCGTAAAATGCCTGATTCCATTTCGCGCCCAATGGCCGGTTCGGATGATGCGCCCAAACTGCACCCAGTGACTCGCAAAGCTTTTTATCTTCTGGTTGATCGCCTGAACAAACTACCTTATAAACTCCGTTCTTTTCGTAAAGCCTACGGATTGTATGCTCTAAAAGTGGACGTCTCCCATATACCGGAATGCATGCTACTACCCGAAACGGACGTTTGGCTGTTCCTAAATCATCTCGACTGTCTACCATGTTTCAACATATTTATCATTACTATCTTCTGCATCAATTGTAAGCATCTGACTCCACGCATTTAAAACTGCATAGATTCCCAAAACATTACCGTTCTTTTCTATACGTATGCCTGATTCTTTCCGGATTACCAGACAATTCGAAGACTGCCATTTTAAAATAGGATCGTCAAAATGCTCTACCTTAAACGCTCTTAAATACTTTTCCCAGTCGGTTGTTGGATTGCTTATCGCCTGAACTCCCTGTGAAATAGGGTTACCAGTATACCCTTGTTTTATCAACCCTTGAACTATTGAATTGTTCTTATGGGTATTCGGGAAACAAAACGAGTTCATGTTATACTTCTGGATTTCGTTAACTATTAAGTTAATTGCCCATTCGATTTCTACTTCGTTGCCCGCGTCAATCCTAATATTTTCGCGTTGGTTCATGTAAAACTCATGGTCTTTAACTGAATCGTTCGCTGCAAAGAAAAGCATTTTTACCTTCACTATATCCCCTGGGAAGACCAAAGCAAAGGCAGAAACTTGACCCGATGGCGCAACTTCTAAACCTCCATAACATTCACCGGCTTCGAGTTCGCTTTCATCAGTACCGTGTACGTTGTTATTGTAAATGTCCGCACTGATAAACGCTTCAGCAGAATTAACCCATCTGTTAAAGTTCAGAGTTAGAACATCCACCTCCTTACTACCTCCATATGTTATAGCGTCCTGAAGTTGTTCCCGTAGAAATTCCCTGTTAACGGATACGTCCAAATTTGGCGAAGCCTGCCGCCACGACCATTCATTTTCAATTAGCCATTTAACTGTTATTGGTTGTTCTTTCCCTTCCTCATCTAATGGCGAATCGATCTCGTAAATGATAGGCAGGTAGTTATCTTTTACTATCGTCCCCTCTAAAACCTTTATCCCAACAGCACGAAGTTCCCGATAACACGGCCCTTCCATATTAAAACCGGCTGTTGTAATGTAGAACATAAAACGTTCTTTCCGTGAAGCCATTGAAGACTTAATTGCTCCACTCGCCCCGTGGTCTGGACTCATACCGAACTCATCAATAACTCCTAAACTTGAATTGATCCCGTGTTTACCACCCGCTGTCTTACTCTTTTTGTCGCTTGATTCTTTCGGAAAGGCTTTTATAAATCCGTTGTTCTCATAATTAATAACCTCAGTTATATTCTCTTTGTAGTTCATTAATCCTACAAGATTCTTTGAATACATCTTATGAAGAACTGGCGAAGACTTCACCATTCGCCCGGCCATGTTCACACATATTCGCGCTTGCTCCTCGTTATTCGCTCCCGTAAAAACCTTTGGCGTGCTTACCATTTCATCCCTGAAAACGTGGAAGTTCATAAGTCCGGCACTAATGGTAGACTTCCCGTTCTTCTTTGCTACCTGGACAAAGCATTCCGTAAACCTTCTGCATCCGGTATCCTTTACAATCCATCCAAATATCTGTTCGAATATAAACCGCTGCCATCCCTGAAAAGCTAACGGCAT
>JAZKEP010000159.1:0-7278 GCA_040387015.1 Bacteroidota bacterium | reverse complement strand
ATTTGCCTGCACCACCACCTCGTTTATTTCAGTGGCTTCAATTTCTATTTCAAGATTTAATGTTGCCGGTTTTGCATTGGTTACCTCAACTTCGGGAATCCCTTTAGACTGGTAGCCTACAGAGGTTATTCGAACGTTGTAAATTCCGGGCTGTAAATTTTTAATTTCAAAGTAACCGGCTGAATCGGTCAAGGCACCAAACGAAGTTCCTTCCAATTGCACCGAGGCATATTCTACCGACTTACCTGATAAAGATTCGCGAAGAGTTCCTTTTATTATACCTGTTTGCGCTATTGTTTGTTGTATAACTGCAAAGTGTACAAGCAGAATAGGAAGTAGTTTTGTCATCTCCACACAACAATTGTAATGGTATTTTGTTCGAAGAAACACCTTTTGCAATTAAACCATTTGCCAAGCTTAACTAAGAAGGCCAAAAAAGCGATGACAAGTAATTATATGTTTCTTCTTTTGCGCCCTAAATTGAAATTCAGAATGCGCCATAGTGGTTTATTGATTGCTTTATCTTTTCTGCTTTCCTGCACGCTGTTTTCGCAAACCAAAACATCTTCCGAAAAATTTACCATCAGCGGCACTATCAAAGATGGCAAGACAGGTGAAGAACTAATCGGGGCAACTGTTTTTCTGAAGGATACCACCGGCATTGGAGCTGTTACAAACGCCTACGGTTTTTATTCGCTAACTATTCCTTCTTCTAAAAAGGAATTAGCCGTGCGTTATGTTGGCTATGATGATTTTGCTGTTACGCTCGATTCCTCAAAAAACCAAAGCATTAATGTTTCACTTGCTCCTGCTTCAAAAACGCTGAAGGATGTAGAGGTTACGGCTAAAAAGAGTAATGAGAATATTACCACTGCGCAAGTGAGTGCTATAAAATTAGATATCAAGCAATTGGAGAAAATTCCGGTGTTGTTTGGCGAAAAGGATATCCTTAAAACGATTCAGTTGCTGCCGGGCGTTCAGCCAGCCTCGGAAGGCAACAGTGGTTTTTAT
This sequence comes from Bacteroidota bacterium, assembly GCA_040387015.1. Lineage (GTDB taxonomy): Bacteria > Bacteroidota > Bacteroidia > Chitinophagales > LD1 > Bog-950. Next base: position 6,267 of record JAZKEP010000159.1, on the reverse strand, counting down.
GTGCGTGGCAGCAGTAATGACCAAAACCTGGTGTTGCTCGATGAGGCACCAGTTTACAATGCTTCGCACCTCCTTGGTTTCTTCTCTGTGTTTAACAACGATGCTATTAAAGATGCCACTCTCTACAAAGGCAACATGCCTGCGGAGTATGGCGGGCGTTTAGCGAGTGTGCTCGATATAAAAATGAAAGAGGGCAATAGCAAAGAATATGTGATTGGCGGAGGTATCGGGTTGATTTCTTCGCGTTTAAATATTGAAGGCCCGATTGTAAAAGACAAGGGTTCGTTTATTGTTACAGGCAGAAGAACTTATGCCGATTTATTTCTGAAGCTTTCTAAGAATGAACAAGTTAAAAAAAGCATCCTGTATTTCTATGATATCAATGCTAAAGCTAATTATCGTATCGGTCAGCGCGACCGCATTTTCCTATCGGGTTATTTCGGACAGGATAAGTTTGGTTTCCGGGATCGCTTCAGTATTACCTACGGAAATGCAACCGCTACTCTGCGCTGGAATCATATTTTCAGCGACAAACTTTTCTCTAACACTTCGTTTATATACAACGAGTTTAATTACACCATTGGTATTAATGTAGCTGACATTGATGTGAAGTCGCAGATACGCGATTTTAGTTTAAAAGAGGATCTCGATTTTTATCTTAATTCAAAAAATAAACTCAAGTTCGGTTTCCAAACCACTTTCCATACGATAGTTCCGGGGCAGGTTATTTCAAAGGACACTTCGCGCATCGGCAATATTATACTCTCGAAAAATTATGGATGGGAGAATGCACTATATGCTCAACATGAGGTTTCACTGTGGAATAAGGTAACTATCAATTACGGAGTGCGGCTTTCTGTTTTTAGCCAGGTGGGCCCTTCCAAGTATTTCAAATTTCCTAATGAAGAAACCATTGACACCTTCGATTTAAAAATTGGAAAATTCAACAAAACATATTTCAATCCAGAGCCACGGGTATCTGTGAGTTACAACTTTTGGGAGAGCATGAGCTTTAAAGCAGCTTACTCGCGTAACGTTCAGAACTTGCATCAGCTTTCTGCCACTACTACATCTTTTCCTACCGACCGCTGGGTAATGACTACCAATAATGTAAAGCCACAAATCGCTGACCAGGTAAGCGCAGGCTACTTCGTCAATTTCTATAAAGATATGTTTCAGGTTTCGGTTGAGGGATATTACAAGTGGATGCAAAATCAGATTGATTATAAGAACGGAGCCACGTTACGTGCGAATGAAACGGTGGAAAATCAATTGCTGCTTGGAACGGGAAGAGCTTATGGTGCTGAATTCTTTTTTAAGAAAGCCACGGGAAAATTTACAGGCTGGGTGAGTTACACGATTTCGCGAAGCGAAAGAAAATTCCCCACTGTAAACAGTGAAACATGGTTTCCATCCCGCTATGATCGCACGCACGATTTAAGCGTGGTGCTGATGTACGACATTACTCCGCGTATTAATGTATCGGCAACCTGGGTTTATTACACAGGCATTGCTGCTACTTTCCCGAGCGGTAAATATTTTTTAGGCGGAGAGATTGTTCCGTATTACGGAGACAGAAATCAAGACAGGTTCCCGGCTTATCACCGTATGGACATAGGAGCAACTTTCATTTTGAAGAAACGAAAAACGTGGGAGCATGATTTGAATATCAGCGTTTATAATTTGTATGCGCGTAAAAATGCTTACTCCATTGAGTTTAAAACGGATGACAACGGTAATACTACTTATGCAGAGAAGAGCTATTTGTTCCGTATTGTTCCTTCCATCACTTACAACTTCAAATTCAGTGTTTCACCTGTAAAGAAAAAAACGAAATGAAAAATATTTTGAGAATCCTTTTTATAGTTTCTGTTGCAGTCGTTATCACTTCATCATGCACCGAAAAAATTGATTTGAATTTGAAGAACTCAACTCCGCAGTTAACTATAGAAGGAGAGTTGAGTGATAAACCAGGCCCTTATTACGTTATTCTTACTAAATCAAGATTGTACAACCAAGACAATTCCTTTACAGGATTACCTTCTGCTTTGGTGGTTATCAGCGATGATGCTGGAAACACAGATACGCTTACGGAACCGATTGCGGGGCTTTATATAACTACTTCCATTCAGGGAACTATTGGAAGAACGTACCATTTGCAGGTTACAGTCGAGGGAACTACTTATGAATCGTATTGCAAAATGTATGCACCTGTTGATATTGACACCATTCTTCTTTCAACTGAAACTGAGTTCGATGGAAAAGTGAAATCAAAAGCAGACATAGAAGTACGTGACCCTACGGGGATTGAAAATCAATATCGCGTGATTTCATATTTGAATGGAGATGTGAGTTCGGGTTTCGAAGTGAATCGCGATCGTTTATGGGATGGAAAGCTTCGCAGTTTTGATGTTCCTCATAGTGATTTTCAATCGGGCGATACATTGCAGGTTGATTTGCTGAGTTTGGATGAGCGTGTGTTTGACTATTTCCGCCAGTTCAATCAAAACGATAATAATTTTGGTGCGCCTGCCGCACCGGCAAATCCTGATCCTGTTTTTACTCCGGCTGCGCTTGGGTATTTCAGCGCGCACTCAATAAAATCGAAAACGATTATCATTCCCTAAACAATTTGCTTTAAACTGAAGTGGACGATGCTAGTTCACAATCCCGATAATTCTAAAGAGGTCAAAAATGTTTTTGTAGAACGGACTCCAGCGATTATGTTTTGCTTGCTGCTCTTCTCTGCTCCAGAAATTAAGATTACTGACAGGATACAGATAGCCAAAATTATAAGCCGTATGGCTTTTATGTCTGCGGGCTATTGATTCGATGGGATAACGATATAGCGCTTCTCTGCGCTTTACAATTTCCATTGCCTCGGAGCGAATACTCACCGCTTCCGCCAGGAAATGTCCAAGAGCTTCGTTTGCTTCCTTTTTACCCAAACCATTTAATTCCGCCAGACGCATCCCAAGTAAGTATTGCAATGTATAAGCGCGATGCTTAGCGCGGAGTGTGGTGATAGCCATTCCGTCTTTCAATTCGTTAGAAAGCGAATCACTCACTTCGAAATTTTTCACCAACCCGTTTGCTTTTTCATAAAACTCAAGCAGTGGTTGAACGGCCTCATTTCTTATGGAATCTAAAACCTCACGCGATGATTTATTGCGAATGTTTTTATAGCTCCATCTGGGGCGGGGATGAAATTCGAGGCGAAAAGGTTCCGGAAATTCATCAGTTGCAGTAGCAGAAGTTAAGTATCGAATCAACTCTCTATCCTTAATGTATTCCTGTTGCAAATCGGAGGAAGCCTTTAGAAAAGTTTGAGTTGTCTTATCCCAAAATATTTGATTCATAAATTCTTCAGGATAGTTTTTGCGGGGCGTACCATTTTCGGTTTGGTCCCATGACCAGCGGGCGATGCTCCAATCAGTAAGCCAATAACCCCATTCCCAACCTGAACTAAAAGTAATATGACCCGGAATTTGTAAAGAGTCCATCAACAGAATATCATCTAACCTCGCTTTTAAGTATGGCAGCAAGGTCATGGGTATAGAATTATCGAATGTAATCCAGTAGGCAGATTCGGGATAATACCAAGTTTCACGTTTTTGCTTTTCCAGCAATAGCAAGTGAAGCATATGCTGCAGATTTTTGTTTCTGTATACAGGTGCTTTCTCCTCAAATGTGTTATAAAACATTACTGTGTGAATCAAGATGCCCCGGTTTTTATCCAGCTCTTTGTCTTCAGATGAGAGCTCGTAGGTTTTCTTCGCTTCGCCTTTCCCTAATTCTTCACTTGCTTTCACCACATGTTTTCTTCCCATTGGTTTTACATGGTATTTATTAGTGAGTTGGTCAGTGATAAAAAGTTGCAGTTCGGTTTTCTTCTTCACATTGCCCGATGAAAATTCTGTTTTTGAAAATTCAATATCCCAGGTATCCCAACCTGCCTGGTTGAGCATTGCCATGTTGCGCTCAATTTGTTTTTTCTTGGAAGCAGATGAACGATAAAGTTGAAATGCCTTCTGCTGAATCATATGCAGCGATAAATCAACTCCCATTAAAATTCCCCGGCTGTGCCCATAGTCAACAAACTCTTTAGCAAAAGCAGGCCACGTTTTCCGGTTAATACCTTCCAGCAGGTTGAACTCAAAATAATTTTGTCCGTTGCGCGCCAGCCAATCAAGGTACTGTTTGATGTCGTACATGGCATTGGGATATTTTTCATCTAAAAGTTGTTCGGTTAATTCCAATGGATGCTGGGAATGAATGTGAAATCCGCGCTTGTGAAAACGCGCTTTTACTTCCCAATTCATATTGTCAGGTAAAGTCCATTGTTTTAAATCGGGAATAATAGTTTCACGCGGGTGATAAAATTTAAACCCTAATTTTTCTTGTAGTAAGCCATATAATCCGCAACTGATTCCTTCATAGCTTTTTGTTTCCAGCTGCAACAAGGTTAGGGTATCCTTTTTCATCGATGTCCACCGATAATCGGTTTCAGGATAATGCAGGATGGGATATTTGGCATTGTTTTCAAAACGCGAAGGAGCTTCGGAGCTCTTCAGTATTGACGGAAGAATAATCTGTATTTCCGCTTCGGGGTTATTAATCTGAACACTGCATTTGCATGCATCCTCCAAAAGATTGACAACATCTCCTATGGCTTGCTTACTCACAGATTGCGACAGGTTTACTGCATCTGTCTTTATAGAAATAGATTGTAGCGGTTGCGCCTCTAAAGTATAAATGAAAGTAAAAGCGAAAAGTGAAGTGAAAAAAATACGGAACATTGAAGCAGGTTTAATTGGGATGCAAATGAAACAGGAATTTTTATCATGTTCGTTTCATGAATCTGAAATCGGAAATTATTCCAGTTCGTTTTGCTGATGGCTCGTCCAATTCAATAAATATTTTCCGTTCACATACGGCAAGTGCACAGACGGTGATTGTAATTTTTCCTGCGATGGGTGTAAAAGCAAACTACTATCGCCACTATGCAAGTGAAGTGAGTAAGCAGGATGTACATGTAGTGACAATTGACCACCGCGGATACGGCCACTCCAGCGTCAAACCATCTGGCAAAGAAAATTTCGGATATAAGGAACAGGTGGAAATGGAGTATCCGGAAATCATCAATAAAGTCAAAGAACTTTTTCCTTCTCAAAAGCTTGTTGTGATGGGTCACAGCTTAGGCGGACAAATGGGAAGCATGTTTGTAAGCCGCTATCATCATTTGGTGAATGGATTAATTCTCAATGCAAGCTGTTCCGTTTATTATAATGGCTGGGGCAAAGCGTCTTATGGCATTTTAGCTTTCGCTAAATTTTCTGATTTACTCGCAAAGGCGCTTGGATATTATCCCGGTAATAAAATCGGTTTTGGAGGAGTGGAGGCGCAAGGCGTGATTAAGGATTGGTATCATACTGCAAAGACCGGAAAGTTTTCAGCGAGCGGCTCTACATACAATTACAACGAGTCAATGAAGAATTGCAAAGTCCCTGTCTTGGGTATTACTTATCAGGGAGATTCATCAGCGCCACCGGCTGCTTTAATAAACCTGCTGCACAAATTTTCTTCTGCCAAAGTGGAGTATCATCATGTCCCTCATCCTGATTTTCCGAAGAAAAAATATAACCACTACAGTTGGGTGAAAGAACCTCTTATATCTTTATCGCTTATAACTAACTGGCTAAAAAAAATTGAATGAGTTCCGGCACATCAATCCTTGTTCTTAAAATAGGCACTTCTTCCATTACCGATGAAAACGGTAATCTGGACGAATCGGTTTTGCGGAGCGTTTCAAAACAGATTTCTCTGTTGCATGAAAAGTACCATGTAGTAATTGTATCGTCAGGTGCGGTTGGAACAGGAAAGAAGTTTATTGCAGACTACAGCGGCAAAATCAATGAGCGGAAAGCAGCTGCGGCTATCGGCAATCCTATATTGATAAATAAATACACCCATGCTTTTGCAAAGTATGGTATTCCTATTGCACAAAGCTTGTGCGAACGCGGCCATTTCTCTGACCGCGAAAAGTTTTTGCAACTGAAAGCCACTTACGAAGAACTCTGGAAGAACGGCATCATCCCCATTGCGAATGAAAATGATGTGGTGAGCTCACGCGAATTAAAATTCTCGGACAACGATGAGCTGGCCACATTGATTGCAGTTGGCTTTGGAGCAGAAACTTTACTGATTGGAACAAGTGTTGACGGAGTGTTGGATGAAAAAGGGAGGACAGTTCGGAAAATAGAAAAG
>JAZKEP010000158.1:0-4873 GCA_040387015.1 Bacteroidota bacterium | reverse complement strand
ATAGCTTCTATTTTAAGGGTGCAATGATAAAATAAAATGGTGAGTGGTAAGCGGCAAATGCAAGCGGAGAATAGCAGACAGATGCTGGCAGAAAAAACAAAAGCCGTCTATCAAGACGGCTTTTGTTTGAAATACCTTTCCGGTAATTCGAAGGTTTTATTTAATCACTGAAACTCTTTCGGTTGTGGTTATATCTTTGGAAGTAAACTGAACAAAATAAACACCCGAAGCCAGCGCCTCAATATTCATTGAAACTGTATTGGCACCCGAAACAAATTCCTTCTTCACTTGCTGAATAACTTCTCCGGTAACATTTACAATAGAAACCGTTGCGTCTGTTCTTTCGTTTAAGTTTATGTGCAGGTTAATAGCAGCTGTTTGCGATGCAGGGTTAGGGAAAACTTTCATCGAAACTTTGGTTTGCAAATCAATTCCTGTTCCTGAAATAAGAAAGGTTTCGGTAGAAGTGCATCCTTTTGCATCGGTAATAGTTACTGAGTAAGTGCCCGAAGTAATACTGTTATTACCTGAGCCTGTTACAGCATTGCTCCACTCATAAGTGTAAGGAGCAGTTCCACCGTTCCCTTCGGCATTCAGGTTGTTGCCAACCTGGTTAATGTTAACCGAGAGGGGAGTAGGTTCTGTTATTGAAATAAAAGCAATACCTATTTCGCCATTATTATCAGTAATGGTTACAGAATAAACGCCCGAAGGAACATCATTAAGCACAGCACCGGTAGCTCCATTGCTCCATACAAAAGAGTATGGTGCAATACCATTGGAAACACTGGTAAAAACCGAACCATCATCGCTGCCCGGGCAGCTTGGAGTGGAAACGTTTAATGTAGTTTTGATGGAAGCCGTTTTAATAAACTGGTAAGGCGAATTCTCAGCGCATGTATTTCCAAACGAAATTGCTTTTACACGAAACTTGTAACTCTTGTTAGGGGCCAAAGAGCTAATGGTGTAGCTGGTACCGGCAATTAAAGTATCTACAATTACTACGGTTGAAGTAGAGCTCTGAACGCGGAAAACATAATACTGTGCTCCCGGCACTGCGTTCCACACAAATTGAACCGAAGAACTGATAACCGTAGTGTCGCCATTAATAGGAGTGATGAATACAGCGGAATCAAGCGTATTGGTGCTCGGCATCGGCTGGTTTAAAAGGTAAGACCTTCTGTTTGTCAAAGCTCCGTTCATTTCGGCTTCCTGTTCATTGCTGAAACGGTTAACACAGTTATCGCTGAAGTAGCTCATAATAAGGGTCTCATCTATAACGTCTCTGTAAAAATCACCGTTAGGGTCGGTCTGAGCACCTGTATAAGGACAAGGCGTTCTGCCATCAAGAAAATCAGCCGGAGTATCGCAAAATTCATCACCGGCACTTGAGCAATTGCTTCCGTTTACAAATTCAATTCCGCTATTGTCATCAAAAGTATGAGGCAGATTTAAGTAATGCCCCATTTCGTGCGCATAGGTTTGATCGCCAGCACCTACACACGACCTGTTCAGGAAAATACCGCCCTGTCTGTTAGAACTTCCGGAGGGGAAAGTTGCAAAGCCACAGAGACCCGGAAGATTACCATTTACATATACGTTACATACGCGGGCAACATTATAATCCTGGAAGGCAATCCAACCCAATGAAGAGTTTTGGTATTCCCATAAATCGGTATCCTTGATAGTATCGAAACCAACTATGTAAAATCCGATATTAAAATCATTGTATGCGGTGTTTAGCTCGCAGTGGTTATCAAAAATATCTTTCATCGAACCACCGCCTGTTCCGTCATTTTTAGTAATAATGTGGTACAGTACACCCACCCAGCGAATAGCCGAACGCGAAGAAGAACCGGCTATGTAATCCATTCTCTCCGCATAGGTAGAGGTAAGATTAAAATCTGCAGGTTTTACAGTGCCGCAGCCTCCGTTGTTTTGAGCGGTTAACAATAGAAATGACGAAAAAATTAATGATAGTGTAAAAAGGTATCGCATGTTTTTATTTTTCGGTTAGCGAAGGTAATAAAAGCTTCTGTCAAATTATAGGCTGAAAGAGGAACCTGAAAATGGTGTTAATAACTACAAACTACCTGCTTGGCCTACAAGTCTCATTTGCAGTTTTTCTGTTTTCGTATATGTTTGCGCCCTGTTTCAGAAGAAGCAGAATTATTTCATTTAAGAAAATTAAAAATTCAACATGAAAATTACCGTAGTAGGAGCAGGGGCAGTGGGTGCAACCGTTGCCGACAACATTGCCCGTAAAGAACTTTGCCAAGAATTGGTTTTGCTTGATATTAAAGAAGGCGTTGCCGAAGGTAAGGCAATGGATATGAGCCAGACGGCTGCTTTGCTCGGCTTCGACACAAAAATTATCGGCTCTACTAACGACTATTCAAAAGCAGCTGGAACTGAAGTAGCTGTAATTACATCGGGCCTTCCGCGCAAACCGGGCATGACCCGCGAGGAGTTGATTGGCACCAATGCTTCTATTGTAAAAGGAGTAACCGAAAATATTCTGAAGTATTCTCCTAATGCCATCATTGTTATCATCAGTAACCCGATGGATACCATGACTTATCTCGCACTCAAATCAAGCGGACTTCCAAAGAACCGTATCATTGGTATGGGTGGAATACTTGATAGCGCCCGCTTCAAATTCTATTTATCTCAGTCGTTGAATTGTTCTGCCGGTGATTTGAATGCAGTGGTTGTAGGAGGACACGGTGATACTACTATGATTCCGCTTACTCGTTTAGCAACTTTAAATAGCAACCCTGTGAGTAATTTGCTTGATGCAGATACTTTGAAGAAAGTGGCGGCTGATACAATGGTTGGTGGAGCAACACTTACTAAACTTATAGGCACGTCTGCCTGGTATGCACCAGGTGCGGCAGGTTTAGCACTGGTTGAAAGTATAGTTCGCGATGAAAAGAAAGTTTTCACTTGCTGCGTTTCACTGGAAGGTGAATACGGACAAAACGATATTTGTCTGGGTGTTCCGGTTGTATTGGGCAAAACAGGATGGGAGAAAATAATTGATTATAAGCTGAATGCGGAAGAGCAGGAAGCGTTCAATAAGAGTGCTGATGCCGTAAGAAGCATGAACAGTGTATTAAATACTCTTACGTTATAATTTATTTGAGTTCTACTTTTGAAGAGTCTCCTGCTACTGCGGGAGACTTTTTTATTTTCGAAACATGAAGAAGCAAAAAGAAATTTCGGTAAAAATTATTCTTGAGGCCTTAGATCTAACAGGTTATCACTTATTCGTGAACTTGAAAATAAACGGAAAAAAGTGTCGCTTTCTGATTGACACAGGAGCTTCTCATTCGGTGGTAGACAAGATGTATTTCGAAAAATACTTCGGGAAAAGGAATCTTAAAACAGTGAAACAAGCAACTACCGGGCTGCATAGTTCAACCGATGAATCACATTTTGGAAAGATAAAAGAGTTGGCTCTTGGAAAGTTAGTTGTAAAAAATCATATAGCTGCAGCTGTAGATTTATCGCATGTAAACAATACATACGCACAAATAAAAAAGCCGAAGATTCAGGGAATCCTCGGCTCTGATATTTTATTAAAATACAAGATGATTATTGATTACGGAAAGGTAAAGGTTATTATTCCTTAGCGTGGGCACAACTCCCTTGCTTTTTACAGCATCCGGGAAGTTTGTTAAATGCCTCTTCATTTGCTTTTACATCGTCAGCACTGTAGCCTGTGCCCGCTACTACCTCACGTAATTTTTCAGGAGAAGTTTTGGCCGGGTCATATTTTACTTTCACCTGTTTACTGTTTAAATTTAGAACTGCTGCTTCCACACCTTCGGCTGATGCAAGTGCTTTTTCTATGCGCGCTTTACACGAACCGCATATCGCGCTTGTTTTAATGTTTACCACTTTTGATTTTCCGATAGCCGCAGCCTCAAAAGAAGCAGACAATATTGCGATAAGTATAAATGCTCCTAAAAACGATTTGAATGTTGCTTTCATATTTTTTATTTTTTTGATGAGATAAATATAGGTATTGAAATGATTAAGATGCTTTTTACAGATTTGATTTAACTTCTTTTTGTAGTGATAACATTCCTATTTCAGCGTAAAACGTACCCCGGTAAACGCCATTGCTCCCCTCAAAGGCCCCCAAATGAGTGAAGCGTCAAACTGGTTGCTGAAGGGAGCATCGCCCGCAATAATCGGGTTGTTCTGGGAAAAATTAGTCAGGTTCTCTCCGCCAAGATAAACCTCCCATCTTTTCCATATAAAGGTAATCTGCGCATTCAACTGAAAGAAATCTTTCGATTGTAACGGACGCTGGTTGGCTTCATCGTTAATGGATGTATCCGGAATTCGAGTTTTGCCAAACCAGTTTAAGCTGGTGTTGAACCGCCAGTGATTATTTTTTGTGCTGTATTGAAGCGAAGCCAAACCTCGGTGCTGCGGACGAAGCGGAATGATTTTCCTTCCGCTTGTGTAGTCAGATTTTGTCTGCTCGAACTTGTATGCAAGTTTCACATCAAAACCTTTTACCACTTCGTAGCTTGCCTCTACTTGTATTGCATTGGCGAAGGATCTTCCTTGTAGATTATAGAATTGAAGCTGACGAGCGTTTTCCAAATCAATCACTACCTGGTTCACAAAATCTGTGCGGTAATAATCTACACTTATAATTCCTTCGCGGAAACCGAGAAAGAATTTATAAGTGAGGCTGGCTCCGTAGTTCCATGCTTCTTCAAATTTTATTTCGGGGTCAATAGTAATAGCCCGGTTGTTTGAAAGCAATCCAAAATTTTCAGCAAACAAAGTGGGAACACGATAGCCTCTCCCAGCAGAAACGCGCAGACTAAAATCATAGAGAATGTTCCATTTG
>JAZKEP010000157.1:0-5019 GCA_040387015.1 Bacteroidota bacterium | reverse complement strand
GGCTTCGCGATGAGTTTAACGGGCTCCGCGACCACGCCATCGGTCTCCGCGACCTTCCTTCCCCTCTCCGCGACCTCCGGTATCCATTCCGCGACCCTCCCTTCGGGCTTCGCGACCTTCCCTTCTCATTCCGCGACCTCCCCTTCGGGCTTCGCGACCCCCGGCATCCATTCCGCGACAGGCGGCATCCATTCCGCGACCTTCCCTTCGGGCTTCGCGACTAAGCCTATCGGGTTCGGGGCGTTTGGAATGCGGTGCGTAACCCTTTCCATTGGCCATGCGAGATGAGGGTTCGGGTAGGTGGGTTGGGGCATCTATCCGGCAGCTTTTTTGACCTGCTGCGCTGCACCATGAAACGCGGCCGCCAAATGCTATACTTGCAGTTGCAATGCAGAACAAGAGCGATATTTTAACCGAAGCGGATATACAGCAACTGGTTGATGAATTTTATAAGAAAGTGGTGGCTGACCCTGTTATCGGTTTTATTTTTACGGAGGTGGTGCAGTTATCGTGGCAGAAGCATATTCCTGTGATGTATTCTTTTTGGGGTTCGCTTTTGCTGGGGACGAATACGTATGCCGGCAACCCGATGATTAAGCACCTGGAGCTTGATAAACTTGTTCCGCTAACGAAGGAGCATTTTGAGCGGTGGCTTGCATTGTGGGAGGGTACGGTGAATGAAAACTTTGAAGGCCCTAAAGCAGACGAAGCCATAAGCAGGGCTAAAAGTATAGCGGGTGTTATGCAGTTGAAAATTGCTCAGTATAAATAGCGAGCAGAAGGATGCCCGCATTGCCATCCTTACTGAGGGCATGCAGGGTTGTGTTGAATAGGTGCCCGCTTGCTGCGTGGAGTACAAAAAAGGGATTGTTACGCTATCATTGCATTTTAAACATTGCTGCGTCTTGAAACAAACTGTGCTACTGCTTACTCCGCCCTTTACGCAGTTGAATACGCCTTATCCGGCAACAGCTTACCTGAAAGGTTTTTTGAATACGAAGAAGATAGCATCGCATCAGGCAGATTTAGGCATTGAAGTTATTCTTGCGTTGTTTTCGGAAGCCGGATTGAAACGGATGTTTGCCCAGTTTGAAACGCTTAACCTGGAATTGTCGGAGAACAGCTATCGTATTTATTCTTTACAGGCAGAATATATACGGACTATTGACCCGGTGATTCGCTTTCTGCAGAATAAAAACCCTACGCTGGCGCATTCTATTTGTGACCGAACTTATCTTCCTGAGGCATCGCGGTTTGCTGAACTGGAAGATTTGGAGTGGGCTTTCGGAACCATGGGCATTCAGGATAAGGGGCGCCATCTTGCTACGCTCTATCTTGAAGATTTAGGTGATTTGATAAAAGAAGCCATAGACCCTCATTTCGGTTTCAGCCGATATGCAGAACGATTAGGCAGGACAGCGACTAACTTTGATGAGATTCGGGATTCACTGTTTGCTGAAAATTCAATCATCACTATTTTATTGGAAGCGTTGCTTGAAGAAAAGATACAAGGATGGAAACCTACGGTGGTTTGTTTGTCGGTTCCCTTTCCCGGAAATCTTTTTGCTGCGTTTAAGTGTGCACAGTATATTAAGAAAAATCACCCTGCTATAAAGGTGGTGTTGGGCGGTGGCTATGCCAATACCGAACTGCGTAGCCTAAAGGACCCGCGTGTTTTTGATTTTATTGACTATGTAAGCTTAGATGATGGAGAAGCTCCTATTGAATTTTTATTGGAACATTTGAGCGGGAAGCGAAGCAGCAAAGAGTTAAAGAGGATTTATCTGCGTGAGGAGGGCAAGGTGGTTTATTGTAATGGTGCGAAGGAAAAAGATGTGGCCCAGCGCGAAACCGGCACACCCGATTACAGTGATTTTTTGCTGGACGACTATCTTTCGGTGATAGAAGTTGCAAACCCTATGCACCGACTGTGGAGTGACGGGCGCTGGAATAAACTCACGCTGGCGCATGGTTGCTATTGGGGCAAATGTTCTTTCTGCGATATATCGCTTGATTATATTAAAAACTACGAGCCGCTTACTGCTTCTGTTCTTTGCGATAGGATGGAGGAAATAATAGCGCAGACGAAACAAAATGGATTTCACTTTGTGGATGAAGCGGCACCGCCTGCCCTGCTGCGCGATGTGGCACTCGAAATTATCCGGAGGAAAATGACGGTGGTATGGTGGACGAATATTCGTTTCGAGAAGCATTTTACGCAGGACTTAGCACGGCTGCTTAAGGCCTCGGGCTGTATTGCAGTGGCGGGAGGGCTGGAAGTAGCTTCGGACCGTTTACTAACGCTTATGAAGAAAGGAGTAACTGTGCGGCAGGTGGCAAACGTGGCGGATGGATTTACCAAAGCAGGTATTATGGTTCATGCTTACCTGATGTATGGGTTCCCGACACAAACTGCACAAGAGACTATTGATGCACTTGAGATGGTGCGTCAGCTGTTTTTAAATGAAGCACTGCAATCGGGTTTCTGGCATCGCTTTGCAATGACATCGCATAGTCCGGTTGGATTAAACCCGGCACAGTTTGCTGTGCAGCGAACAGGCCCTGATTTGGGAGGCTTTGCCGATAATGATTTATTTCACGATGATCCTACAGGTGCTGATCACGATTTGTTTGGCGAAGCGCTGAGTAAATCACTGTTCAATTACATGCATGGTGTGGGTCTTGATTTTCCTTTGTCGGAGTGGTTTGATTTTGAAACACCCGAAACTACAGTTCAACCCGATTACATTGAGCAATGTCTGAACGGCAATACCAGCACCATATCTAAACAACATGCAATGGTTGTCTGGCTCGGCAATATTCCTGGCTGCACTTTGTTTGAAGTAAAGCAAGGAAAAAAGAAAGCAGAAATGGCCGAACTTGAGTTTTGCAGTAAGACGAAAGACTGGCATCTACATCTTCAACCACCTATAGCTAATTGGCTTATGGACGTGTTTTCGCAATTGGTTGTCGGAAGCAATGTGCCGCTTTTTCTTACTGAATTAAAGCAAAGCTATGAGACGGCAGGCTTGCAAGGTTTTGATGACTTTGTTGAGTCGCGGGAATTTCTCCAATTGAGAGAAAATGGTCTGCTGATATTATGACATACATTAGGTTTCATTTTCTATCAAACATTTTACTTTAGCAACCGTCTTAAAATTGTAATACCCATGCTTTATACTTCTGAACAACAACGCGAATTCAGGAACCATACGTTTGCTCATTTGCTGATTGAGCAGAAAGACCATCTGTTAACACTTACGCTTAATCGTCCCGAAAAGAAAAATGCTTTAAGCCCTGTGCTTTTCCGTGAACTTGCGTATGCTCTGACCTGTGTGCGTGATATTCGGGATGTGTGGGCGGTAGTTATTGCTGCCAAAGGCGATGTGTTTTGTGCCGGAGCTGACTTGAAAGCGTTTGCAGGACATACGGAAGAGACAATTTCAACTGTTCCAGAGCCGAATGGTGATGTTGTTATAGGTGATGTATTTAATTCGCTTCATAAGCCATGCATTGCGAGAGTGCATGCACCTGTTTATGCCGGTGGTTTTTTAATCATCTGCGGATGCACGCACGTAATTGCCGCCAGCACTTCTACTTTCAGTTTGCCGGAAGTAAAACGCGGCTTATACCCCTTCCAGGTTATGCTAAGCATGTTGCAGATAATGCCTCCCCGTGCTGTGCTAGATTTTTGTATGCGCGCAAAAAGTGCCACTGCTTCTGAAGCAGAGAAGATGGGTTTGGTAAGCAAAGCAGTGGAACCTGATAAGCTTGATGCGGAAGTGCAGGCGTTGGTGGATGAATTATTTCAGTATTCTCCTTCTGCCATTCGTTTGGGCTTAGAGGCGTTTGATGACCTGCGGAGAATTCCGGCATCAGATGCGCATAACCACATGAAGCAAATGTTAGGGGAGTGCATTCAAACCGAAGATGCGGGTGAGGGAATGGCCGCGTTTATAGAAAAGAGAAAACCCGTTTGGAAAGGATAGTAATTAGCAGATGTGCGAACTAGCAAATCGGCAAATGAAAAACAGAATTACATTTATCTTAATACTCAATACTAACTACTAAATACTCTTTATCAATGGCAAAGAAAGTTATTATCACTGCATCGCTCACCGGGGTTCTTGCAACCCGTGCTCAATGTCCTTACATTCCTTATACACCAAAGGAGATTGCTGAAGAAGGTAAACGCGCAGTAGATGCAGGAGCGAGTATCCTGCACATTCATGCCCGTCAAGACAGCGGTGCACCTGCTTATGATATTGAAACATACCGCCAGATAGGAGAGGAGGTGCGTAAACTTTGTCCGACTGCTATTATCAACTACAGTACCGGTGCGGTTGGCCTTTCGCGGGAAGAGAGAATTCAGCATATTGTTGCTTTGAAGCCCGATATGGCAGCACTGAACATGGGTTCTATGAACTATGGTATTTATTCTTCTAAAACAAAATCCTTCTATCATGATTTTGTTTTTCAGAATCCTTTTTCCGACATACAGTTTTATCTGGAAAAGATGAAGGAAGCCGGTACGGTTCCCGAAATGGAAGTGTTTGACAATGGACACATTAACAACGCTATGCCCCTGATTGATATGGGGCTTTTACAAAAGCCTTATGTTTTCAGTTTTGTGATGGGGGTGCTGGGTGGTATTCCTATCTCTACGAAGAATCTTTTACATCAGGCAGCCAGTATTCCTGAAGGTTCCATGTGGCAGGTAATTGGTATCGGGCGCAAGCAATGGCAAGCGATTGCAGCAGCTATTACTATTGATGGTAACATCCGCGCAGGACTGGAAGACAACTTCTACTTACCTGAAGGAGAAATGGCAAAGAGCAATGGCGAATTGATTGATGCCGCTGCTAAACTTGTGCGCATGCTTGGAAGGGAAGTAGCAAGCATTGATGAAACAAGAGCTTTGCTAAATACGCCACTGAAAGGATGAAGTGTCCATTATTCCAAAGTCCCGTACGAGATTAGTAAATGACCATAACTCATTAGAAGATGTTTCAATCTAAC
>JAZKEP010000156.1:415-12877 GCA_040387015.1 Bacteroidota bacterium | reverse complement strand
AAACAGAATGGTATACATCCACCCCCTACCCCCGCCAGCGGGGGACAGGTGACCGCATGTTGAATGGATGTTTTGTAAACAGGATTGAGTAGGCTATTCCTTTATCACCTTGCACACCGCCAGTTGCCTTACTCCGCTTTGCACCGAAGCGGTGTAAACGCCTACGGTGAGTTGTTTTATGCTTAGCTCATGACGCGAAGAATACTTAGGAATGATTTGCGAAAGCACTACCCGCCCCTGTAAATCGGCAAGCACCAATTGGCACTCGCCAACAGCATCCCACTCCACCCAATTGTAATCGAAGCGCACTATATCAGTTGCGGGGTTAGGGTAAACTTTAAGCCAGGGGGTTTGGGTGTAAAGGGGTTTTATATCATTATAAATAGTATCGCAGGCACTGCCGGGTAAGCGGCCAAGGCGGTAGTTGGGGAAATTGGGCTTAGTGTAATACCAAACTTTAGGAAGTATAACATTCCGCATGCGAAAATCGCAGGAATCTCCTTTACCATTGGGATTATTGATAGTACATAAAAATCGTTGCCAAGCAGCAGGTCCTACATATAGTCTTCCATCAGGTCCATAAGTAGAAGACCAAAAAACAAATGGGTTAGCACTTGTGCCAAGTATAGTATCAATGAAAGTATCCTGAACGGCAATTGTGTCAATGTCGTTCGGAAAGTTCTGGCTTAACAAATCAAACTGATAAATCATGGCGCCTCGTATGAGGTAAATAAACCGATTATCAGGTGAAAAATTAGTGCTCCAGATAACGTCTAAAAGTTGCGTCCCATTGTATATTGCTATGGGATTAATATGCTTGTGATTATACAGCAGCCCACTGCATCTGTCAAAATTGAAAATATTAGTGCCATTTGAAATACCATCTGAATTTGAAAATTTGCTTCCATCCAAAGAAAATGTGGCATTATTCCCGTCATTACCTCTAATTATATCTCCAATACATTGTTTTTCAAATTCAAACATAGTATCAGTTGTAATCAAAAACTTTACAATACAATTGGTTCCTCCTTCTGTGAACAATAGCCACCAATCTCTCCCATTTGCATGTTTGCATGCTGCCAAATTTTGAAAAGCAGGGTGATAAGGTGATAACAGACTATTCTTCTTAATTACCCTAAAAGTATTATTTGAATCTTTCAAAACCTCAGTGAAAAGTATTTCTGAATCAACATAACTTGCAGAGTCACCCGATTTTTGATGAAAAACATAGATTGTTGCCGGATCGCCAGGCTTATTTATCATAATAATGCCTTTCGATTCGGCAGAACCGTAACCTCCATTGCCTTGGTAAAAGATATCCCATAAAAGCCCTCCCTCACTTAAGCTATCTCCGCCAGCAATTATATTTCCCGTACTGTCTTTTATTTGAAAGCCATTCGAGTAAATCTGCAAATTCCCATAATCATCAGAGAAAGCTGCCATACAATCCTGAAATGGCATATTGAGGGTTTTCGCATAAGGACGAATGCTATCATTAAAAAAGTCTCCTTGAGCATTGCCTGATACAATCCCTACTGAATCTTCAATTCCCCATAACCAATTGTTATCATTGATTTGGCAGAACACATCCATCGAATGACCAAAAACAACTACCATTAGAATGACTTTCCTCATTTCATAATTTTAAAAAGCAGTGCTGCCAAAGCTTTTCCTTTTGGGCCGGTGCTACAATAATAACTACGGGGTGTCAAATACCGCACGTTTAGCCGCAGAAGATTGTTGTTTATATTATTTACAAACAAGCTTATTCTTTTACCGTGAATATAAGTGCTTCGACTTCGCTCAGCATGACATAGCCGTATAAACACAATGGAATAAACCCACCTCCTACCCGCCAGCGGGGGACAGGTGACCGCATTTTGAATGAATGTGAGGATGCTTGTTTGTTCTTTTGGCTTGAACCAAAAGAACCAAAAGTTCAAGGCTGCGAAGAAATTGGCTAAAAATTTATTGCGTTACGCTAAACTAAAAAAACTCGCGCTGCACATTTTGACTTAAACTGGGAGAGCCTGCTGGCGATCAAACAGTTTTTAGTTTTTAACCTGCCTACCGGCAGGCACGCGCTGCACTACATAAATTTTCTTAACGCCATTTCTTCGAGGCCGGAGTGGGTGCGGGAAGCGGACGGGAGAGGCGAAAAAAGAGAGTTGCAAAAATGCTTCGGCTTCGCTCAGCATGACATGGCCCAATCAAAAAGAATGGAATACATCGAACCCCTACCCCCGCCAGCGGGGGACAGGTGAGCGCATGTTGAAATGCTTCGGCTTCGCTCAGCATGACAGAGCCTGCTTAAACAGAACGAAGTAATACAAGGAGGAATCAATCTTCTGAGAATAGATCATAGACATAAAAAAAGCGCGCCCTTTATAAGGAGCGCGCTTTTGTATTTAAGCTTATATTAGTTTAAACCGGTCTTGCTACAGCAGGTTTTGCCGCGGTTGGCTTGGCTGACTTTCGGCTTATTAAATCAACTACAATAGGCGCAGCTACAAAGATGGAAGAGTAGGTTCCCACAACTAAACCGATGATTAGTGCAAAGGAGAAACCTCTGATTGGGGTTCCACCAAACAGGAATAAAATAAGCGCTACAATCAATACGGTGAACACCGTCATAATAGTTCTGCTCAATGTTTGGTTGATAGAATCATTTACGTTCTGAGCAATTGTGCGGGTAGGGTGCAGCCCTACGGTTTCTCTGATTCTGTCAAATACCACCACGGTATCGTTGACGGAGTAACCAATAAGGGTTAACACAGCCGCAACTATGTGCTGGTCGATTTCGAGCGAAAACGGCAGTATGTGGCGGAATAAAGAGAAGACACCCAATACGATAATAGGATCGTGCATCAAAGCTACGATAGCTCCGGTAGCATATTCCCAACGCTTGAACCGCACAAAGATGTAAATGAAAATACCTGTAAAGCCGAGTATGATGGACCAGAATGCACTCTTACGAATGTCGTCTGCTATGGAAGCTTCAATCTTAACCGAGCTCTTTACATTCTTAGCTCTGAAGTCGTTGAGTGATGGAGGCGTTGTAAAAAGGCCTTTTGCACCTTCGTAAATTTTCGATTCAACGATACTGTCTGTTTCGGCCCCTGCTACTTCAATCATGTATGCAGTAGTGATAGATACCTGGTCGTTGCTGCCGTATGTTTTAACCTGCGGAGCGCCATCTAAACTGGTACTTAATTGCTTAGCTACTTCTTCGGTAGTTATATCTTTATCGAACTTAACTACATAACTTCTTCCGCCTTTAAAATCAACTCCTAAATCGAAGCCGTAGAAAATCATAGAGCAAATACAGATTGCAAAAACTATTGCAGAAGCCGTATAGCTCATTTTTCTCTTTCCGATAAAATCGAAGTTGATGTTTTTGAAAAGGTTCATGGTAAACTGATTACCAAAGGAGATGTTCCAGTTTTTATCGAAAGCATATTCGAACATTACCCGTGATACCAACACCGCAGTGAACATGGAAGTGAAAAGACCATATACGAGAACTCGTCCGAATCCCTGAATGGCTCCCAATCCGAAAATCATGAGCACAATACCCACAACCATGGTGGTAAGGTTACCGTCCACAATGGCATTGTAAGAATGTTTGTAACCGTCATCAACTGCTAAACGCATTCCTTTACCGCGTTTGATTTCCTCACGGATACGCTCGTTGATGATTACGTTGGCATCTACCGCCATAGCAAGTGTAAGCAGGATACCCGCCATAGCCGCCAGCGTAAACGATGCACCAATTGAAATAAGGGCGCACACCAATATAAACACGTTAAGTAGCATAGCTAAGTTGGCAATAATACCCGATGTGCTGTAGTATAGAACCATGAAAATGAACACCATTACAAAGCCCAGCACGAGTGAAATTAAACCTGCACGGATTGATTCTTTACCCAGCGATGGTCCGATGATTTGCTCCTCGATAACCTGTGTTTTGGCTTCGAGCTTACCGCTCTTTAAAATGTTTGCTAAGTCAATCGCTTCCTCCAGTTGATCGATACCGGTAATTTGTGAGCGGCCTCCCGAAATTTTCTGCTGCACACGAGGGGCAGAGAATACTTTGTTATCCAACACAATGGCAATACATTTCTTTACAGACTTGCCACCTGCCTGGCTGTTGACAGCAGCCTCGGTCATTCTTTCCCATTTGCTGGAACCGTTTCCATCCATAGAAATATCTACCTCAGGAATACCATATTGATCGTAGGACTGGTAAGCATCTTTAATTACACTCCCAGTAAGTGGTGCTTCAGGTGATGAAGGATTTTGTTTGATAGCGTATAAACCAAATACGTTGGCATCTTTAGCCACGGGATGGGCACCCCATAACAATTTTAAATCGCGTGGCATGGCAGCGCGAACTTCTTCCCGCTCAAGCAAACGGTTCACCTTGGCAGTATCCTTACCAAATGAGCGACCTACCATAGGTCCTTCACCGGCATTTTTCTGATCTTCGGTAAGATTGGGATATAATACTTCCCAAAGCGGGTTTGAGTTCATATTTGCCGTATCGCTTTTGGCAGTATCGGCTGCAACTGTTACGGCTGAGTCGCCAAACAAACTTGAACCGGCAGATACAGCAGAATCGCCTGTAGAAACCACAGCAGTTGTTTCGGCACCTGCTTTTTCAGCCGCCTTAATACCACGGAGCAAAGTGTTTACCTCGCCTAAGCTGTTAAGTACTTCGCTTGTTTCGTAGGTATCCCAAAACTCTAACTGTGCAGTTTGCTGCAATAATTTACGAACACGAGCCGGGTCATCTACCCCTGGTAATTCAAGAATAATTCTTCCGGTATTTTCCTGTAACGAAATATTGGGAGAAGCTACCCCGAACTGGTCGATACGGGTTTTAAGAACCTGGAAGGTATTTTTTATAGCACCGTCAAAATCTTTGCGAAGCACTGTTATTACTTCGCTGTTAGAAGAGGAAATATTTATTTTACCCTGATACGATTCGATAGGAGCGAAAATAGCCGCCAGTTTGGCGTTCTTATCGAGCTTTTCAAACTCCTGCTGAAAGAGAGAAAGGAAATCGGCTTGTGAATTGCCCTGTTCTTTTGTTGCATTGTCAATGGCCTTATTGAATAACTCGCTCTTATTGTTGTAAGCCAGTCTGCGCAAAACATCATCTTCAGAAATTTCCATAATAAGGCTCATACCACCTTTCAAATCCAGACCAAGGCTAAGCGCATGCTCGCTGCAGAATTTATAGGTATAGAAATCTTTTAATCCCCATACATTAATAATGGGTAGCCCGGCTACTGAATCGAGATAATTTCTGCGGTATGATTTTGTCACCATCTCCACCGAATCTCTGAAAGCAATTTTTTCTGCAGGGTTTAATCCTGCGGGTTCTGTAGCTTTAACAGCTGCGGCTGCATAGGTATCCGCTTTGCCCTCGACATACTTTGCCAGAAAAGTAAACGAAAGTTGAAACAGGCATACTACTATCAATACTCCTGTGAAAAATTTAATAAATCCTTTGAGATTCTGCATTTGAAAAATGGTTTATATCTTATAATAGAGCCTTGTTAAAAACAGGGCGGGCGCAAATATAGAAGAATAGAGAGAAAAAGAAAGTGAGGCAGGGTTAGCGTAGAAGTCTATTCTCTTCTAAAGAAAACCCAACCATTCTTTCTATACAATTCTTCCAAAGGCGGATACCAGGTTCTTATCTCTTCCACCTTGTTAACTTTGGTAACTACATAGAGTGTTTTTGCGGAATCAGCAGCAGAGGGGACCGGTTTGCGGGCGTAGAAATAATGCGCATAGCTTTTAAAGCCTGCCGTTTCTATTACACAATGCTCCTGCTGTTTGGATTCGAGAAACTCGATGAGGGCCGCCTGAGAGTATTTTTCTACTCCGGGTACTACAAAAGTCATGATAGTATTAACAAACAACCCGCTGCTGATGAGCAGTAGATAACCACCCCATTTTACATGTTTTGTCTGCAACAAGAAGGCAGCAATAATGATGCAAACCAGGTAGAAGATTCCGAAAAAGATATCGAAATTGCTCCAGAACACCGGTGCTTTTAAACACTCCCTGGCAAAGTCATCTTTTACATAGTTGATGAATACATCCGGCCGCTGTATGAGAAAAATTCCTCCAGTGAACGTTACGGTAATCAAAATGCCTATAGTAAGAAGCGGCAGCGTTTGTCGCCAGCCCCAGGTTACTCTTTTATCGAAAAGATGATTGAGATAATAAGCAGCCAGAAAAGTTACAGGGAAATAACACAGTGACGAATAATGAATGATTTTTGTTTGCACTATACTAAAAACCAATAACACTACAAGCAGCAGATACACCATCCACTTTTTAAAAAATAACTGTGAAGAATCATCGTGGTCGTTTTTCTTAAACGCATCAAACAACAAAGCCGAGGCAGGGAAAACACCAATAAGCAAAACGAAGAAGTGATAAAAGAAAGGCCCCCCATGCCCCGCATCTTTGGTGGTAAACAAACGAATTTGATACTGTATAAACTCATCCAAAAATTTAATGCCGTTTGCCCTTACCTGAAAACTGAGCCATACAATAACAATCAGTGCTACCAGCACCCACCAGACAAGCATTTCGCTCAACTCAATTTTCAGTTTGCCCCGGTTTACAAAAAAATAAGTGGAGGCGGTAAGAATAATGAGGAGGATGGCAACGGGCCCTTTAGTAAGTGTGGCAAGCCCAATGAAAAGAGCTGACAGCAGCACGTTCCATAAACGGTTTCGTCTTTTTGTTTTTGTATCCTCAAAATCGTTTTGAACGCCCAGTTTGAACATGAAAAAGATACCCAGGAAAATAAACAGATTAAAAACCGGATCGATGATTCCGGATTTAAAATATAACTGGGGAAGTATGGAACAGGCAAACAACAGCGCCCACAATACTCCCAACTGAGAGCTAAAAACATATCTACCTACATTAAACACCACGAGCATAGTAACAATACCACAGATAGCATTAGGCAAGCGAGCAGCAAATTCGTTCACGCCAAAGTAACTCATGGAGAGTGCCTGCAACCAGATGAAAAGCGGAGGCTTTTCATAGAAGGGCTGAAAATTGATTTGCACCATGCGGTAATTGCCGGTAAGCAACATTTCGCGGGCGCTCTCTGCAAAATTTATTTCGTCCCAGTCGAACAGGTGAACATTTCCGGTGAAAGGGAAAAAAAGCAAAGCCCCAATTACCAATAACAGTAATTGAGTGGGAAACTGAAGAATCTGCTTTCGTAAAATTTCAATCATTTTCTAAACAGTGCCTTATTCTTCCACGGAAGATTGTTATAAAACTTGGATTGACCAAACGTGAGATAGAATACCGAGGGCACCAAAACTCCTATTAGCGAACCAACATATACATCACGAAAAAAGTGCTGCAGCAGATACACACGCGATACGCCCACCAGCAAGGCAACGAAAAACAAAAATGCGCTCCATCTTTTATCTTTAGTAATAATGTTGAGCATAAAGAATAGTGCAAAAGCCGTGGCGGTATGCCCCGAAGGAAAACTATGGTATCGTGCTATTTCCAATCCCTGAACAAAATCAAGTGGCATTTTGCCTTCGAAAAAAACCGAAGGACGAACCTGGTCCGCAAAAACCAACTTCTTAAGAACCTGTACAACCGCAAAATTTGCGAACATATTGAGCCATAATAATAGCCCCCTGCCATAACTTGAAAAAACAGCTATCAAAAGAATCAACAGCATAGCCGGAAGTTCAGCAAGGCGAGTGGTCCACTTAAAGAACTCATTGAAAAATGAGTTGTGCAACGAATTAATGTAAACTATCTCATCCCCCTTTTCATACACTGCGATAATGACAGCGCCTGCAATTAAAAAAAGCAGATAGAGCGAAAGAAAGATTCTGTTTTGCTTTACAAATAGTTTCAAACGGAAGTTTTTGAAGAAAATATTTTCCTAAACAGGTTACCGTAATATTCGGTACTGTATATTTTAGAATCGTTAGTGGCTTTAAGGGTTAGAAACATGCCCACCGGAAGCAGTACGAAAGTGGAAAGCCACATTCCGCCAAAAGCAGTAAGAACATTATTCTCCGCCATTTTTTCGCCAACGATAGAAGTAACATGGTAAATAATAAAAAAGATAACGCAATAAAAGAGGGGCCAGCCCAAGCCGCCTTTGCGAATAATGGAACCGAGCGGTGCACCAATGAAAAACAATACTAAGCAGGCGATGGACAAAGTAAATTTGCGGTACACTTCAACGAGGTGACTTACCAGGTCGCGCTCTTTAAATTCCAGTTGCTTGTCGCTTATATCAATGAGGTTTTTAATGTTCCGCGCCTTGTTCATAGCCCGCTCCATAACCTGAATTTTCCCATTCTTATCAAACGGAGCTAAAAGCTCGCTTACACTTTTAAATTGTGCAGGCGGACCCAGCGGTGTCCCTTTCGAAGTATCCAAGCCAAATTTTTTCATGTTGTAATACGAAACCGTGGAGCTTGCCAATCCTTCTTTCACTTTTTCTGCATCTATCTGAATGGTATCAATTTCCTGTAACAGTTGCCTCAGATTCAACATCTGCTTCAGGTCTTTAAAAAAACTTTCATCCGTTCTGTTCAGTTTAAACTCTGAAAGGTCAAACCTTTTCTCCCATGATTTAAAATTAGTACTCACCATTTGATACGAATTTGCTTTCGCATCTTTCTCATCCTTCGGATCCATTTCGCGGTATTGCTTGCCCTCTTCTAATTTTAATGAGAGTGCCAAAGCCTCTTCATCTTGTGTCATGGTGCCTTTTTTGGCAGTAATCACATGGTCGTTCCCCTGTCCGCTGGTGTGGTCGTAAACGGTAAGGTCTTTTAAGGTGTTGGTTTCATCATCCTTTGCTTCTACTTTAATAAAATAGCCATTAATACCGCTGTAAAAAATACCGGGCTTAAGGGCAACGGTAGGTTTTTGATGGCTGATGTCGTAAAGCAGTGACCTGAACTTAAGGTTACTTACCGGCATAATATTATTGGAAAAGAAAAGTGCGAAAATGCTTATCAGCACAACCGTAACTATGAGCGGTTTCATAAAACGGAACAGCGATATACCCGCTGAGCGAACAGCTGTTAGTTCAAAGTGCTCGCCAAAAGCGCCATATGTCATGATAGATGCCAGCAACACAGCAAGCGGCAGGGCCAAGGGAACTAAACTGGCAGACGCATAAATGATCAGCTCTATTAATATCCAGCTATTTAAACCTTTGCCTACCAGGTCATCAATATACTTCCATAAAAACTGCATTACTAAAACAAACTGGGCAATCCAGAAGGTAAGAATAAACGGACCGATAAAACTTTTGACTACTAACCAGTCTAATTTCTTCATGCGCATGAGTAAACGCAAATCTAAATAAAGAAGTATGACAAGTTAGCGGGTTATTGGATATGCGAATTTAAGAAGTAATAGATGTGTGATTAAGTTATTCATTAATCGCCCCTACTAATCGCTAGAAACAACTTAAGCCCCTATGGCGTGTTTTAAATCTTCTACCTGGCGATCCCAAAGAGCGCTTTGTTCTTTTATTTCTTTGGCTTCGGCAAAGTCAGTTATTTCAAGAATGGTATCGTTGGCAATTTCCGATTTATAAACCTTGAAAGAGAAAGATTCATCCTTTTTAGATTCCTCCCAATGATATTTTACCAATTCCTCATCCATCATTACCTCTTGGCGGGCGCGTTGAAAAACACCGTTCCACCCAAAAATGAAAATATCATCCTGCGAATCACAATGGTCGCAAAACCACTGAGCCAGGTTATCGGGCTCTGTAACAAATTCGAATAAAATAGTGGGGGAAGAGCGAATAATATATTCTAAAGTAAATTTCTTGCGTGCCATTAATCTTACTATATAAATGATAAAAAGGTGACGGGTGCAAGAATAGAAAATAAAAATTAACCACAAAATTTATTTCAAAAGGGTGCTTTTAACCCCTGTTTACCCGACAATAAAATTTTTACTTTCATCGTTTAATTACCAAAAAGATGATAAAAGCGCTTCTTGATAAGGTTCTTATTACCCTTGAAATAGATGACAAAACTTCTATCCTGATATTATTGACCAGAAACGGGGAAATAAGCCGAAAAGGTAATGGGAATCTGAAGGATACACATCTTCCTTTAATGCAGGGCATTTCGCATGACGGCCATTTTGAAGCGCTGCTGATGACCATAAGTGAAGATATTTTCAACTACACCGGGGTTATTAAACAACCCGAAAGGCTGGGTAAGGAATGTACCCTTTCCATCATCTTTCAGGGTAAAATTGACGTTGATTACTCCTTTCGCGTTTTGTATGGCGAAGACTCCCAGGGTCCACCTGCTGAACTCGCCCAAATATTAATTAATGCGGTAAAGCTGACCGAACCCTGGTATCAGGAGCAGATGAAAGACGAGAAGGAAGAAGCCAAGAAATGGTGGCAGCTTTGGAAATGAAAATGCCTCTTCGCATTTTATAACCCCTACTTAAATCTTCCAGGGCTTTCAAAAAAATCCATTAGGCCCCTTGAAACCATAAACCTTTCACTATGGTTTTTGAATTAATACAACTTGCTCTTCATTACTCCCCACTTACACAGGCGGTGAATGAGCGAAACCTTTAAACAGCCTAAGCCATACGTAACACTCCGGCTGAAATTGATAGAGCTTGCTTCTTCAAAGTATTTGGTAGGGCAGGTAACTTCGGCAATCTGAAAACCTTTATAGAAAATTTGCGACAGCATTTGATTATCAAAAACAAAATCATCGCTGTTTACCTGAAAGTTAATAGCGTTCAAAACTTCCTTGCTGAAAGCCCTGTAACCGGTGTGATATTCCGATAACTTTTCGCCCAGCAAAATATTTTGACTAAGCGTAAGCATCCGGTTAAACACATATTTATAAAAAGGCATACCGCCCTTTAACGCTCCTCCCCCCAATATCCTCGAACCCAAAACCACGGGGTAAAGGTCGTTGCCGATAATGCTTATCATAGCTATTAACAGCTTGGGAGTGTATTGGTAATCGGGGTGAAGCATAATCACAATATCGGCACCAATTTCCAGCGCCTTGGTATAGCATGTTTTCTGATTGCCGCCATAGCCTTTGTTCTTTTCATGCTTAATAACATGATGAATACCCAGGCGCTTTGCCTCTTGGTATGTATTGTCTTTACTCGCATCATCCACCAATATCAATTCATCCACTATATCCAGTGGAATTTCGCGGTAAGTTTGCTCTAAAGTCTTCTCTGCATTATATGCCGGAAGCACTACAACTACTTTTTTACTGTTATACATGGTTTAATTTAATTCTCTTATTCTCACATTCTCACATTGTCACATTTCCCTACATTCGCTGCGCAAATCTAAAAGAAGAAATGACTGTTTCAGGCGCAGAGCCAATCAGAATCCTCGTGCTTTTCAACCGGGTTCCCTATCCGCTGAATGACGGTGGAGCCATTGGTGCTTTTAACTTTGTAAAGGGATACACAGAGGCCGGTTGCACACTCACTATGCTCGCTATGAATACCTCCCGGCATTTTGTGGAGGAAGGAAAAGTACAGGAAGTGCTGGGCAAATACGGCAAGGTTGAACCCGTGTTTATTGATAATCGCATTAAACCTGTTGATGCGCTGATAAACCTGATGAGCCATCAGTCGTACATTATTCAGCGCTTTATTTCGGAAGAATTTAAAAAGAAGCTGATTGAAGTTTTATCAAACAACAGTTTTGATATAGTGCATGTAGATGGGCTTCCGCCTTCGGCCTATATAGATGTAATACGCGCGCACTCTAAAGCTAAGATTTCTATGCGGGCGCATAATGTAGAGCATGTTATTTGGGAAAGAATTGCAGAGGAGGAAAAGAGCGTGCTGAAAAAATCATACCTCACCATTCAATCCAAACGATTGAAGCAGTTTGAGATAAACGCCTATATGAAATGTGATGTAGTAATGGCCATCAGCCGCGAAGATGAAGTGATCATCAAAAAGCATTCACCAGAAACTAAAACTATTCTTGTTCCTGCAGGAATGGATATGGATGAAACACTTAACGACCACCTTACTGATAGCCATGACTTGTTCTTTATCGGCTCCTTCGACTGGCAGCCCAACCTGCAAGGTATGGAGTGGTTTTTTGAAACCGTATGGAAGGATGTAATCAAAAAAATTCCTTCCGTTCGTTTCGTGATAGCAGGAAAAAAAATGCCTGCCTCCATTTTAAAGCTTAAAAGCGAAAATGTTTTTCCGATAGGTGAAGTGCCTGATGCTAGACAATTTATTATTGAACACGGTATCATGGTAGTGCCGTTAGTATCAGGTAGCGGCATACGCATTAAAATTGTTGAAGCCATGGCACTGGGCAAAACAATCATTGCCACCACTATTGCGGCCGAGGGTTTAGGATTGACCAGCGGAGAAAATATTCTGATAGCCAACAAC
>JAZKEP010000156.1:0-405 GCA_040387015.1 Bacteroidota bacterium | reverse complement strand
CATGAGTTTGTAACACAAATAGACAAATGCCTGAACGATTCAGCCTTCACAAAAAGGATTGGAGAAAATGCACATAGATTTGCTCTTGAAAATTTCCGCAACAAACGGATATTCGAAAAACTGACTGCTTACTATCGTCAACTTCAAACCACCGGATGATCTTCTTAATCCTTTTTTGGTTTAGTGTACTTGCACTTTTTCATTCCTATATTTTATATCCGGTATTGCTCAAACTTTTTGCGTCAGGCAAAAAAGAAAATGAAATTGTTTTTACGGCCAACGATGCACAACTTCCAAAAGTGTTTGTTGTGCTCTCTGCTTTTAATGAAGAAAAAGTAATCCGCGAAAAACTCGAGAGCATCTTTAACACGAACTATCCTTTAAATAAATTGAACGTTTATATCG
>JAZKEP010000155.1:8908-17436 GCA_040387015.1 Bacteroidota bacterium | reverse complement strand
TTACGGGATGGAAGGTATTAAGGCAGGTATGCATACCGGCAGGGGAAGAGTGGTTCTGAGAGGTAAAGCTGAGATTGAACCGCTTGGAAATAATCGCGAACAAATCATCATTACCCAAGTGCCTTTTCAGGTTGTAAAAAGCGGGCTGGTAGAAAAAATTGCCATTCTTGGTGATGAAAAGAAGATTGAAGGTATCAGCGAAGTTCGTGATGAATCCGACCGCAACGGAATAAGGGTGGTGGTTGAATTGAAAAAAGATGCGCTTTCGAATGTTGTTCTTAACCAGCTTTTTGCCCTTACCGACCTTCAAACTTCTTTCGGGGTTAATAACGTAGCCATTGTTAACGGCATACCTAAGATCCTGAACCTGAAGGACCTTATCCGTCACTTCGTTGATTTTCGTCATGAGGTAGTGGTAAGACGTAGCCAGTATGAATTGCGCAAAGCTGAAGAGCGCGCACATATACTTTTGGGGCTGCTTATTGCCTTAGATAATCTGGATGAGGTTATAAAACTGATTCGTGCAGCAGCCGATGCCGACATTGCAAAGGCCGGCCTTATCAGCCGTTTTGAACTAAGCGAAATACAGGCAAAAGCTATCCTCGAAATGCGTTTACAGCGCTTAACAGGTTTAGAAAGAGATAAAATACGTGCAGAATACGATGAATTGATGAAGACTATCGAGTGGTTAAAACGCGTTTTGGCGGAAGAAAACCTTCGTATGGAAATCATTAAGGAGGAAATGATAGATGTTCGGAACAAGTATGGCGATGAGCGCAGAACATCTATCGAATATGCTGCCGGTGACTTTAACATGGAAGACCTTATTGCCGATGATGAGGTGGTTGTAACCATCTCGCACTTAGGCTATATTAAGCGTACTCCTTCAAATGAATATAAGACCCAGAACAGGGGAGGACGTGGCAGCAGGGGAAGCTCAACCCGCGATGAAGACTTTATGGAACACATGTTCCTGGCCACTAATCATAACTACATTCTATTCTTTACCCAGCTTGGAAGGTGTTTCTGGCTGAAGGTATATGAAATTCCGGAAGGAGAGAAGGTAGGTAAAGGACGTGCTATTCAGAACCTTATCAGTATTCCGAAAGAGGATAAGATTATGGCTTATATCCCTGTAAAGAACCTGAAAGACGAAGAGTATCTGAACAGCAACTACGTTATTTTCTGCACCAAAAAAGGAACTATAAAGAAAACGGCTTTAGATGCTTACAGTAATGTAAGATCCGGTGGAGTAAACGCTATTGAAATCAGGGAGGGTGATGAGCTGGTTCAGGTTTCACTTACTAACGGTAAGAGCGAAATGGTCATTGCAACCAAAGCCGGCAAAGCCATCCGCTTTAACGAAGAGAAGGTTCGTGCCGTTGGAAGAAACTCAGTAGGAGTGCGTGGTGTTACGCTGGAAGATGCTAAAGATGAAATTATCGGTATGGTAACCGTTAATCCTGAAAACAAGGAAGAAACCGTTATGGTTCTTTCCGAAAAAGGCTATGGCAAGCGTACCGATCTGGAAGATTACAGAGTAACAAACAGAGGTGGTAAAGGGGTTAAAACCATTAGCATTACCAATAAAACAGGTCACTTAATTGCCATCCTGAATGTTACTGATAATGACCATATTATGATCAGTAATAAGTCAGGTGTAGCTATCCGAATTGCCGTAGATAAATTGCGTGTAATGGGTAGGGCAGCTCAGGGTGTTCGAATCATAAAGCTTGATACTAAGGATGAGATAGCGGCAGTAGCCAAAATTGAAAACGGCAAACTGAACTATAATCCCGAACAGGATGGAGAGTTAGAAGCTCCGGACCAAAGCGAATAGGAAATTGATACGCTGAAAACGGGCATGGTTTTGTGTCTGCTATCGGATAATCCAATTACAAACAATCAAATCATACAAAAACACAACAAAAAAATGAAGAAACTAACTTTAGCGCTGCTGGTTCTCATCACTGCAGCAGCAGTAAATGCACAGGATGGTAACAATATCTGTGTTTGGAATGCTATGCAAACCTATAATGGTGGTGGCGGTCCGGAGGATCTTGAAAGAGGCATGAAATGCTCCGATGAAGCTGCGGTACATGAAGCTACCTCACCTAAGTCAAAAACATGGTTCTACAGGGGGCAGCTTTATACACTCATTTTCATAGATACTACACTTAGAAAACAATATGGCAATGCTGCTTTTGAAGCTGTTAATGCCTTTAAAAAGTTGTATGATTTAAAAGATCCTAAATTTAAGGATTGGGAAGACGCTAATAAATACCTGATTCCTTTAGCTACCAATACTTTCAACGAAGCCGTTGATCTTTATCAGCAAAAGAACTTCGCCCAGGCTTACCGTTTCTTCTATGCCATTAAAGATATTAATGGTGTGCTGGAAGGAAAGGGCATGAAAGCGAATATTGATTTAGCAGTTGCTTTAAAGAATGCAGCTATCTGCGCTGAAAATGCGGGAGATATGGACGGTGCAATAAAAGTTTACAACGATTGGTTGGCCTTGGCACCGGATGCTGTTGCTTACCGCAACCTGGCAGTAGCTTATAAAAAACAGGGTAAGAAGGAAGAAGGCGTAAAAACAATTGAAGAAGGACTTAATAAGTTCCCTAAAGACGCTAACCTGCTTGTTGAAAAGATAAACGTGTATTTGGAGAACGCTGATTATACATCTGCGCTTACTTATGTAAACAACCTGTTAGAGGTAGAACCTAAAAATGATGGTGCCTTATTCATCAAAGGTCTTGCTTATGAAAAAATTGGTAATGAAGACTCAGTTGTCTATTACTATTTAAAATCAACTGAAATAAATCCTAAAAGCGTAAAGCCCTGGAACAATCTTGGAGCTTTATACGTGGCTAAAGCTAATGCCTTGGTGGAGCCTATGAATAAACTGGGAAACTCAACAGCTGATGTTGCAAAGTATAACGAAATGAAGAAATTAAGAAGTGAATATTATAGAAAGGCAAAACCATATCTGGATAAGGCGCATGAAATAGATCCGAATGATGCTCAGATAAACAGAGTCATTAAACAGGTCGAGTTATATACGGCTGAATAAGCCATTGAAAAAGGGAGTTAAGCTCCCTTTTTCAAGATAATACTACTTTACATAATGTAAATTATGGAATTAAATTGTTGCCTGAAAATGGAACATCAATACTTTAACTTCATACAATCGGCATCTTAGAATTCGCCCCTCTGGTATTATGCCACAGAATAAACTATTTGAAATTCAGCAGATTGTATTCCAAAATCGCCCGGAACCCAGACTAATTCCGTTGGCACCATAATCGCCTTCGCTGGAAACCAAATCAACTCGCTTGGAAGCCAAATTACCTTCGTTAGGACCATAATCAACTCCGTTGGAAGCCAAATCAACTCCGATGGAAACCAAATCAACTACGCTGGACGCCAAACCGTCTTCGTATGGAACCCAAATTAACTCCGAAGGAAGCCAAACCGCCAACGCGGGAAACCAAATCAACTCGCTTGGAAGCCAAACCGCCATCGTACGGAACCCAAACTAAGTCCGATGGAAACCAAATCACCAACGAGGGAAGCCAAACCAACTCACTTGGAAGCCAAATCGCCTTCACATTTTACCTGTTTCTAAACCTTAATCACATCTTTTAAACAGGCTTACACCAATCATTACTGAATAGATATAAAATAGAACCTACAATCCCTTTAGTTTGGCTTCGTTCCAAATGCCGTCCATTTCCTCCAAACTCATCTCAAGAAGTGTTTTGTTCAGTTCCAAGGCACGTTCTTCAATAAACTTAAACCTGCCGATAAACTTAATATTTGTTCTCTCAAGGGCAGTTTCAGGGTCTATCTTCAGGAAACGGGCATAATTAACCAGCGCAAAAAGCATATCACCAAACTCTTCCTCTACAGCCGTTTCAGATTTAGGATTTAGTATTTCAGCTTTCAGTTCACTTATTTCTTCCTCAACCTTTTCCCATACATCTTCAATTTTATCCCATTCAAATTTTACTTGCGCAGCTTTATCCTGAATGCGGTATGCTTTAATAAGCGCAGGCAAGGAATCCGGAACACCCGACAAAACCGATTTCTTGCCCTCACGCATTTTCAATTGCTCCCAGTTCGTCTTCCTCATTATTCACTTTAACATCACCATATATATGCGGGTGGCGCGAAATCAATTTTTCGCACAGGTCGTTAATTACATTGGAGATATCAAAAGCCTCCTTCTCCTCCCCTATTTTTGCATAGAAAACAATATGCAGTAGCAAATCGCCAATTTCCTCTTTAATACCTTTCAAATCACTCTTTAGAATAGCATCGCCCAACTCATAGGTCTCCTCGATGGTAAGAGGCCGTAGGGTTTCCAAGGTTTGCTTCTTGTCCCACGGGCACTGCTCACGTAGTTCATCCATTATTTTCAAAATGCGTTCAAAGGCGGCTAGTTTTTGTTCCTTGTTATTCATGGTTCCAATAATAGAGAGGAATGATGGAAAAGTGGAACGATGGAAAAGTTTCTTTTTGTATTTCGTCAATATTCCAATATTGCATCTATCCGTTTCTCCATTCTCCTATATTCACATAAAATTTGAGGTATGAAAAAAATCATTGAGTGCGTTCCCAATTTCAGCGAGGGACGCGATATGAATATCATCAAACAAATTACCGATGCCATTGAATCCGTGGAGGGCGTTAAGCTTTTAAATGTAGATCCGGGTAAAGGCACCAACCGAACCGTGGTGACTTTTGTCGGTGATGAAAACACCATTGTGGAAGCCGCTTATCGCGGTATAGCTAAAGCCGCAGAGTTGATTGATATGCGTAAACACACCGGGGCACATCCGCGCTTTGGAGCCACGGATGTTTGCCCCTTTATTCCCATTGCCAACGCCACTATGGAAGATTGTATCAATTGTGCAAAGAAACTTGGTGAGCGCGTGGGCAAAGAGTTAAAGATTCCTGTTTATCTGTATGAATATGCAGCAAGTGCGCCTCATCGAAAAAACTTAGCGAGTATCCGTACCGGAGAATACGAAGGCATTGCACAAAAGATAAAACTAAAAGAATGGAAACCCGATTACGGAGATGCCAGGCTTAATGAAAAGAGCGGCAATGTTGTTATAGGAGCCCGCGATTTCCTTATAGCTTATAATGTCAACCTGAATACTACTTCTGTTCGAAGGGCTAACTCCGTTGCCTTTGATGTGCGTGAACAGGGTAGAAAAGTAAAGAACGAAGCCGGTGAAGAAGTAGTACAACCTGGAACCTGCAAGGCGGTGAAAGGAATCGGCTGGTTTATTCCCGAATACGGAATTGCACAGGTCAGTATGAACCTCACCAACATCAACAACACCCCCCTTCATGTCGCTTTTGATGAATGTGTAACAAGCGCTTACAAAAGAGGTATGCGCGTTACCGGAAGCGAACTCATTGGCCTTATTCCCTTAAAAGCGATGTTGGATGCCGGTAAATATTTCCTGCTGAAGCAGCAACGCAGCACAGGGGTTAACGAAGAGGAACTCATTAAAATTGCCGTAAAGAGCATGGGCTTGGATGAACTCACTCCCTTCCACCCCAAGAAAAGAATTATTGAATACCTGCTTGAAGATATAAGTGCATATCCGCTCCTGAACATGAACCTTAAACAATTTGCCAACGAAACTGCCAGTGAATCACCTGCCCCGGGCGGAGGTTCTGTTTCGGCGTACCTCGGTGCGTTGGGTATTTCGCTGGGAACCATGGTGGCTAACCTTTCATCGCACAAGCCGGGTTGGGATGAGCGCTGGAAAGAATTTAGCGACTATGCCAGTGAAGGTCAAAACATAAAAGATGCCTTGCTGAAACTGGTGGATGAAGATACCCTTGCCTTCAATAAAATAATGAACGCCTTTACTTTGCCTAAATCAAGCGAGCCGGAAAAGGCAGTGCGCAAGCAGGCTATTCAGGAAGCTACTAAATATGCCATTGAGGTGCCGTTGAAAGTAATGGAGTTATCCTTGCAATCTATGAGTGTAATTCAGGCCATGGCAGAAAATGGAAACCCTAACTCGGTAAGTGATGTCGGTGTAGGAGCTTTATGTGCCCGCTCTGCCGTGTATGGCGCTTATCTGAATGTGAAAATAAACGCAGCTTCTTATAGCGATAAAAGATATACCGAAAGAAAGTTGAAGAAAGGAAAAGAGATACTGGATAAGGCAAAGGAAATGGAGCGCAGGATATTGGGGCTGGTCGAGAAGAAAATTGCGAAGAGTTAATCAAAAATAGATAATCGTATACCCATGATAGAGCTCATTACAGAAATTATTGAAAAGTTTGGTCCGCGCAAAGCGGGCAGTGAAGCCGAAAAGAAAGCGCAGGAATTTATTGCAGAGAAGAGCAGTCGCTTTACCGACCAGGTAAGGATTATTCCTTTTGAGGAATACCTGGATGCACGTTTTGGCAAGCTGAAATACTATGTGGCGTTTTATGTTGTGGCGCTCATCCTTTACTGGATTCAACCGCAGGTGGCCTTGTTTCTTTCCATCGTAAATGCCTTGCTTATTATCCTGGACCTGATGATGTACCGCGATTTGCTTACCACATTCCCCGGCAAGAAACAAACCTCGTGGAATGTTGAAGCCGTGCTCGAGCCGCAGGGCGAAGTAAAAAGCACCGTGGTGGTCAGCGGCCACATGGATAGCACCCGTGAATACACCTGGTGGTATAGGCTTGGCGGGCTTGGTATTAAGCTCACCATCTTTGCAGGTTTCCTGATGGTGCTTCAGCCGCTGTTTTATGCTTGGTATGTGTTGGCCCCTCAAACATTTCATAACTATATATGGGTGGGTTTTCTGGCGCTAAGCCCTACGCTTATTGTTTACTGGAGCATGCATGGCGACCGCGTGGTGAATGGTGCACAGGATAATCTTTCGGGAATTGCCATTGCTTTCGAAAGTTTTAAAGCCCTGGCCCACCCAACACAAAAGGGTAAATCGATGTTGAAGAACACCCGCGTAAAGTTTGTGAGCTTTGGCAGTGAGGAGAAAGGCCTGTGCGGTTCGCGCGCTTATGTGAAGCTTAAAAAAGAAGAGCTTAAAAAGGAGAACGCCCACCTGGTGAATATTGACGGGGTGCGTTTGGTGGATGAAATTGCCATTGTTTACCGCGAACTGATGAACGGCACTTCGCACAGCCCCGAGTTGATTGATGGCCTGAAAAGGTCATTCCACCATCAAAACATATCTTTTAAAAATGTAATGGTGCCCATTGGCGGCACCGATGCCGTGTCGTTTGCCCGGGCGGGTCTGCCTTCGGTGACTTTAATAGGCATGAGCGCCAGCGAATACGACTTTACTTACCACACACGCAACGATTTAGTAGAGCACATAGAACCCCTTGCTCTCGAACATGTGAAGAACGGTGTGCTTGAGTTTGTAAAACAGTGGGATGAGAAATAAATAAAGGTGATTTGTTAAGTCGCTGCACAAGCAAAGCAATCGGCTGCTCTACCAGACTTCCACAATGCTTTTATTGTGGCGCGAATTTAAAGGCAGTGAAAGTAGCAATGAGGGAGATACGAGCGATTTTTAGAGAATCTGATAAGGTATTCTGCCATTAAGAAATTCATTAGGTCATCTCAACAAGGCATCCAACCCGGGGAAATAGTGTTTTTGATATTAGTAAAAGGAAAGGTACGTGCGGAAAGTTTGATGTATTAGTTGGATAACGGTCTCCACATCAGGATGCTGAGCAATTCCAAAAAATAAATTTACTTTACTTACATCTCCGCTTGGTAGTTAAGGCAATGAAGTTGTTTTTAAAAATATAAACCGATGCTATGAAGTCTTATATTGATCGTTTCCTAAAGCATATCCATGATTTGCCTGAGCAGAAAAAAATGCTGATAAGCATTAGCTATTCGTCCGACATGATTACAAAGCATTTTGAACTTATTTTAGATACTTATCTAATAACCCCTCCACAATATAATCTGCTGGCTATTTTGCAGGGTACCTATCCTAAACCCTGCAGCCTGCGCGAATTAAAGGAGATGATAATAGACCGCGACTGCGATGTATCGCGTATGGTGCAGAGGCTGCAAGCGAATGGCTTGGTCGAAAACAAAATTAAGAAAGAAGATAGGCGGGCAGTAGACATTGTCATCAGCCAAAAAGGATTGGACCTAATGACAGAAATTGATAAAACGGAATCGGCAGCTATGTTTCATCCCTTCTTTAATATTTCCGAAACTGAAGCGCGGCAACTTAATATGTTGTTGCAAAAAGTGCTTGAAGGCCTAGCCGCTAACCGACCCTTGTAAAAGAAAATCCTATAATGATTAGGCAGTAAGGATTAGTAAGTCCTTTCCAACACAAACCAACTAAAAGCGCGGAGGTTCAGCTTCACCATACTGTCGCGGATAAGCGGGTCAACTATGCGCCAAGCCTTCTCCAAACCGTTTTTGGCTTCCTGCTCACATAGCTCAATAGCTTTTACTTTATCCAGCAAAGCAACCCCTTGATTCATCCGGGATTTTACAACATTTA
>JAZKEP010000155.1:8216-8898 GCA_040387015.1 Bacteroidota bacterium | reverse complement strand
AGCAACCGCTTCGGTCAGCAGTTTAACATCCGATGTTTTAGAGCTTACAATTTCCCATAAGCGTTTGCGGTCCGGCTTGCTAAGCAGCGCCAATGCCTTGGCAATGGGATACGTAATTTTTCCGGCAGTAATATCTTCACCTTTAGTTTTCAAATGGTCTTTAAAACCTTTCAGGTTGAGGGTGTCATCAATAATCTGGAAAGATATTCCCAATGCTTCGAAGTAGTCACCCATGGCATCAATCTGCTCCTTGCTTCCCTCACCTAACAACACACCGATACGTGCTAAGAAACTGGCAGGCGCTGCCGACTTGAGGCGGTGCGTTGCAATCACTCTCTTTTGAAGCAGCTTAGCTACTTTATCATCTTTTAAAGCAGCGGGCATCATGTAGTCAAGCCCATAAATATCCATGGCTTGTCCGCTATGCGAAGCGCGCATAGATTCGAAATACCAGTTATATATCTGTACCTTTTCTTCCCACGATTTATCAACGTTATAGATGCAGTATTGCCCAATGAAATAAGCCCCCGTACCACTATTAATGGCAGTGGCCTCGCCATGCACCATGTGTGCTGCCGGTCCTCCTCTGCGGACACTGGATTTATCCTGCACATCATCTACAATCAGTGAGCCTACGTGCATCAACTCGGGAAGGGCCAGCCAGTCAATAGCTACCTGTGAG
>JAZKEP010000155.1:6482-8206 GCA_040387015.1 Bacteroidota bacterium | reverse complement strand
TTTCCGCCCACAGCATCGCAACAGGCAATGGTTGCGTACGAACGCCAACTCTTTCCACTTCTATCGGTAATTTCACGAATGGGTTTAATGAACTTTTCAATGTAAGCGTTCTTATCCAAGTCCTGCACCAGTCGTTTGTTTCCTTTCTTTGAAACCAACTCTTCAAATTTCTCATTGGTCAGTTCCAGCGGAAGAATTCGTTTTACAGAATCCAATGTAGTTTTAGAGACAGCTTTTAAAAACTCCTTCATGTTGCTGCTGTTCACAAATCCGTGGCGCTCGATATAACCGAGGCCGCCAACCTTTTTGCCTTTCATTATCC
Organism: Bacteroidota bacterium; assembly: GCA_040387015.1. GTDB lineage: Bacteria > Bacteroidota > Bacteroidia > Chitinophagales > LD1 > Bog-950. The sequence goes on along the minus strand of JAZKEP010000155.1, from coordinate 7,884 downwards.
CTTCAATATCCATTCTTCCTTCCCAGAAAGCAGGCTTTGAAATAACCGTGGCAAACTCCTGGTGCGGAAAAGCAGCGGTAGCTTTTATCTTAATCTTAAACTCGGGAACTTCCAGTGTCCATTGCGTGGGGTAGTCATTAAAGGTTCTGGTGCTTGTAAAAATCTCTCCAACGGGTTTTAAGCTGAATTTGGTGGAGTGATGACGTTTACCCTTTTCATCAATCATGATAATGAAGGAGCCATCATCCTTTCCGGTTTTCAAATCGAGCCAGTCGTAAGCGGTTAACTCACAGCCGTTGCTCAACTGCATCGAAATCCAGTTCCATGAGATATCTCTTTTTTTATCTGCTTTCTTCTTATCGGAATGGCAGCCAAACTCATGATCGTACCATCCACTGGCACTTGTTATAGGAAGTGTTTCATCCTTTATTTTCACCTTACCGCTAACCTTACAGCGCGGAATAAAATAATAAAACATGTCCTCAGCCGCTACACCTCTTACCACTCCGTTATCACCGTGTCGTGTTGCAGGTTTTGATGGCTTAAAGTTTAGGTCAACAGTAAGGTTAAGCTCTTTATGAAAAAGATGTAAGGCGTAAGTGCCGTCCTTTTGCTCCTTAAAAGTATTACCGTCAAAATTCAAGCTCAATTTATCAAAGCTGACTCCGGCTTCTTCCTTCAGCAATTCATCAGGGTAGGGAACTACTCCCTTCTTCAGCATTTCAATAGCCGCACGCTTAATGAAGGGGTCTTTTACTAAGTTACCTTTCTTCAATTCTTCCAATCCAAGTTTTGGGGCTTTCTTATCAATGAGCGATACCGGGTGATATTTCTTTTTATCTACATCTGAAATAGCCCAGATAAGTGAATGTGCGTAGATGGGCTTCTTGGTAGCTTTATCAACATCAATCGCTTTGCGAAAGAAAGAAGCGAACACCGATAACTTACGGCCACCTTTTGCAACAATGTGCGAATTCATATACCACCACTCAATGGTTGCTGATGCATGCGGTAAATCGTGAACTTTTAAATCAATAGGACCATCTTTTGGCCAGTCAGCAGGAAAGAAAGGAGAGGGTTTAGTGGAGTGCTTTTTCATAGAAGCGTGCAAATGAAACATAAAATTCACATCTCCACAACTGATGTTTCTCCATATTTGGCTTTTTAGGAATTTGTTTGCTTTGCGCATTGTTTTAAGCCTATAAGTTATTTTTGCCAAGATAGAGATGAACGAAAAAGAGATTACAGGTTTCTCGAAGCTAAGCAAGCGAGATAAAATTTCCTGGCTTGCTAAGAATTTCCTTTATGCCAGTCCGGTGGAGGTGGTTAAAGAGTTTGCTGAATACTGGCATGATAACGTAGAAGCACAGAAGCTGCTCGATGGCTTTAGTGAAAATACACT
>JAZKEP010000155.1:0-6472 GCA_040387015.1 Bacteroidota bacterium | reverse complement strand
ACTTTCCGGTGCCATTCGGCATTGCTCCTAATTTCAGGATTAATGACGTAGTATATGCTGTACCTATGGTAATTGAGGAAAGCAGTGTTGTGGCAGCCTGCTCTAATGCCGCTAAATTCTGGATTACACGCGGTGGTTTTAAGGCAGAAGTTGCTTCAACCAAAAAGGTAGGCCAGGTTCACTTTACCTATAAGGGCAGGAAGAAAAAACTGTTTCAGTTCTTTGAAACAATAAAAGAAGAGTTAAAACAGGGAGTAAAACATATTACCGCTAAAATGGAAGAGCGCGGTGGTGGTGTGCTTAATATGGAGTTGATTGACTTTACCGATGCAGAGCCTGATTACTATCAGTTGCGCGCTTACTTCGAAACGGTAGATTCAATGGGTGCGAATTTTATTAACTCTTGCTTAGAGGAATTTGGAATTCAGTTAACCGCTAAAATTGTCAGCAGCGAGTTGTTTTCGGCAGAAGAGAAAGAGGTGGAAATCATCATGTGTATTCTTTCCAACTATACTCCTGATTGTATAGTGCGTGCCGAAGTTACCTGTAAGGTGGCTGAACTCGGCACTTTTGAGAAAGGAACTATCAGCGCGGAAGAGTTTGCCACTAATTTTGAGAGAGCCGTTAAAATTGCCCGCATTGATCCTTATCGAGCAACTACGCATAATAAAGGAATAATGAACGGTGTAGATGCGGTAGTGTTAGCCACCGGGAACGATTTCAGGGCGGTTGAAGCCTGCGCCCATACTTATGCTTGTCGCGATGGAGTGTATCGAAGCTTAAGTGAGTGTAATGTGGAAAAAGGAATTTTTAGATTCTGGATAGACCTGCCTATTGCCATCGGAACAGTTGGTGGTTTAACTTCTTTACATCCTTTAGCAAAGCGCTCGCTTGAATTGCTCGGCAACCCTAATGCTAAGAAGTTGATGGAGATAGTGGCATGCGTTGGGCTTGCACAAAATTTTGCGGCATTGCGTCAACTCACTACCACAGGAATTCAGGCGGGACACATGAAAATGCACCTCACCAACATTTTGGCAAGCATGAAAGCTACCGATGAAGAAGTAGAAAAAGCAAAAAAGCATTTTGAAGATAAAACAGTGAGTGTATCTGCTGTGAGAGAGTTTATAGAGGGCTCACGAAAATGAAACTGCGAATTACTAAACAACAAGACGAACTAGCCTATTACGGTCATGGTAAGTTGCTGATTACCGGGGAGTATTTTGTTTTGGATGGCGCACAGGCCTTGTCGCTGCCAACCAGGTTTGGGCAGTCGTTACGTATTAAGAAACTCCACTCATCTGAAAGTATTCTTTATTGGGTTTCGCTTAATAGCAAAAAGCAAATCTGGCTGAATTTAGTTTTTGATACATCCGATTTCAGTTGTATCAATTCAAAACAGGAAGAGGCACAACGCCTTTCAAAGATTCTTTTAGAAGCAAGAAAATTGAATCCCGCGTTTTTGAGTGACACGAATGACCGCGCTATTGAAACTCACCTTGAATTTCCGAATGAATGGGGACTTGGTTCCAGTTCAACTCTTATTCATTGCGTTTCTAAATTGGCCGGTGTAGATGGCTACCAGTTACTTAAGAATACTATCGGAGGCTCGGGATATGATGTGGCCTGTGCTGCACATAATTCAGCAATTCTTTATCAACTGCAGAATGACAAACCCGAAACTGTAGCTGTAAATTGGAATCCCTCCTTTACACCGAATATCTACTTTGCATACACAGGTAAAAAGCAATTATCAAGTGAAGCTATAAAATACTACAAAGAGAAGTTAGCCGACAAAACACATTTAGTGAATGAACTTACGAGCATCACAAAATCCGTTTTAAACAGCAACAGCTTGCAGCAATTTGAAGAACTTATAGATGCTCACGAAACTATTATAGGAGAAGCCTTGAAGATGACGAAAGTGAAAGAAATGTTGTTTGCAGACTATTGGGGAAGCGTAAAATCATTGGGAGCCTGGGGCGGAGATTTTGTGATGATGACGAACGAAAGAAGTCAAATTTTGTTGAAAAATTATTTGCAACAGAAAAATATTAGTACGGTTTTCAGTTGGAATGAACTTATTTTAGCCGCGAATTGAAAAAGTGAAAAGAAGCATGAAAGAGATTACTAAAACAACCTGGCGAAGTCCATCGAATATTGCATTAGTAAAGTATTGGGGCAAAAAAGCAGGCGTTCAGATTCCTGCAAACCCAAGCATTAGTTTCACCCTTGAGCAATGCTATTCCGAAACAACTGTAACACTACTCGAAAGAGAAACCAAATCAAAGGATGTGGAGTTGCGCTTTTACTTTGACGGCAAGGCTAATATGGCTTTTCAATTGAAGATGTTCAACTTCTTCGAGAGCATTAAAAAAGATTTTACGTTGCTAAGAGATTATGGTTTGTTGATTCATTCCACTAATTCTTTTCCGCATTCATCGGGTATTGCTTCATCTGCCTCGGCAATGAGCGCACTTGCCTTGTGCCTTTGCGATTTGCAACAGCAATTGGATAAGAAGAAAATGGCTGCTGATAAGTTTTTACAGAAGGCTTCCCATTATGCCCGCCTTGGATCCGGCAGTGCTTCGCGTTCAGTTTATCCGCTTATTTCTCAATGGGGAAAAACGAACACCGTGAAAGGCTCAAGCGATCAATACGCCATTCCGTTTGAGAAAAATCTTCATCCTGTTTTCAAAACATTTCAAAACACCATTCTTATTGCCAGTAGTGCTGAGAAAAAGGTTTCCAGTCGGGTAGGGCATTCGTTGATGAAAACAAATGTGTTTGCTAAAACACGTTATGCGCAGGCAGAAAAGAACCTGAAAGATTTACTGGTTGCTTTAAAGAAGGGTGATTTAGAAAAATTTGGTGCCATTGCGGAAGAGGAAGCTATGACCCTGCACGCTTTAATGATGTGCTCCTCTCCTTCTTTTATTCTGATGGCTCCTTCAACTTTGTGCATGATCGAAAAAATCAAGAGGTTCAGAGAAGAAAGTAAAGTTCCTGTTTATTTCACTCTAGATGCCGGCCCTAATATTCACTTATTGTATCCTAAGAAATTTAAAGTGAAGGTAGACGCGTTCATTTATGCAGAACTGGAACAGCATTGCGAACTTGGCAAAATGATTCACGACAACGTTGGTAAGGGTCCTAAAAAGGTGAGTTAACCCATCCGGCAAAAGTGACTACTTCTAAAATCTCTCACAAAATATTTCACTCTAAAATTCTTTTGTTCGGTGAGCATATCATCAACAAAGGAGCTATGGGTTTGGCGGCTCCGGTTGAGAACTATCATGGGCTGTTCAGGTTTGGCGATTTAAAAGATCGTTCTATTCGCGAATCGAATAATGCCTTGGAACTGTTCGCCAACTACATTATTCATCATGAGCAGATTGGCTCGCAATACGATACCAACCAATTCTTAGAAGACATTGACAACGGTCTTTATTTTGATTCGAATATTCCGCAGGGATATGGTGTAGGAAGCTCCGGTGCTTTAGTGGCTGCCGTTTATCATCAATACCAAAAGTATAAAAAGAGAAACTATACAGTAAGCGGACTTAAGGATGAACTGGCTGCGCTCGAGAGTTATTTCCATGGTAAAAGCTCGGGTTTAGATGCAATAGTCTGTTATCTCAACAAAGCAGTGCTGCTCGATGGCGGTGAAGTGATTAAAACGTTTGCTTTAGAAAAGAGTGAATCACCAGCAGTAAAGGTGTTTTTGATTAATACATGTATGCCGCGCAGTACCTCTACTTTTGTAAATCTGTTTCTGGACAAGTGCAGGGACAAAAAGTTTATGGATGTAGTGCAAAAGAGTTTGATACCCACCACCAATATTGCTATTGATAGCTTTATGACGAAGAAATATCCTTCGCTTATGAATTCCATGAAGCTTATCTCACAGTTGCAATTTGACATGCTTCCAGAATTTATTCCCGCGCCATTTAAGGACGTTTGGAAAGAAGGCCTTCGGAATAACGAGTATCACCTGAAAATCTGCGGTGCAGGTGGTGGCGGTTTTATTATCGGCTTCGCTGGCCAGGATGCCAACCTCAGTTTACTGCTTGGCGACAAAGAGGTTATCGAATTGATGAAGATTTAAAGATTCTCTTTAAAAGGTTACGCAAGTTACCAGTAGGATTAGTTGCTAAACAATCCGAAACATTACTTAAATAATTTACTTTGATTGCACACCTTTGTAGGGCTACAAATATGAAGCTGAATTGAGTAAAATACGCCTTGTAAATCCAAAAAAAGGCCGTATTTTGCAATACGATCTAAACGATCACACACAACAATTTCAGGCTTCAGATATTCGAAGAAAGTTGCCCGCTGAATATTTTTAGTCAGACATAAAATGGCAAAATTATGCATAGAAAAATTCTACCCCTGATCCTTTGCGCATCCTTCTGTATAAAAGTATTCTCTCAGTCTGAAACTCAAAACCCAGGTGCGGGTGCAGGTAATTTTTGGAAAGTGCGCGGCAATGCCGGCACAGTGGATGGCACCAACTTTATTGGTACAACAGATGACATCCCACTTAATTTTCGTATATATGATATAAAAGCCGGAAGAGTTTCGGACGATGCAACCGGACATACTCACCTTGGTTTTAAGGCAGCATTAAACGGAACAGGCTGGAACAACACCGCCATAGGTATATTTTCTTTGGGTGCAAACGGAGCGGGAACAACCGGCTACTCAAACACTGCTGTCGGGTCCAACAGTATGGTTAACACCACTACGGGATATCAGAACGTAGCCATCGGTGATTATGCCTTATCGCAAAACACAACGGGCTTTTTAAACACAGCACTTGGCGCTGGTTCCGTAGAGCAAAATACGAGCGGTGCACGAAATACAGCGATAGGCTTTTGGGCTTTAAGAGGAAATGCGCCCGGTAGCGGCATGGCTAACGTAGCTATTGGTTTCAGTGCAGGCTATGGCAATACCACAGGTAGTAACAATGTTTTTATAGGAGATAGTGCTGGCTTCTTCAACACTACAATAAGCCGTTTGGTGGCGGTAGGTTCTCATTCCCTTTTTTCAAACACCACCGGCACTAAAAATACGGCCATTGGCGACTCTGCTCTCTACAGCAATACTTCCGGCAATTTGAATACTGCCCTCGGGTATGGTGCGCTCCGTAGAAACACCACCGGTATCAATAATACAGCAGAAGGTTTTCATGCACTCTATTTCAACACCACCGGCTATAATAACAACGCCACAGGGGTGGAAACCATGTATAACAATACTACCGGGTATGACAACAGCGCTTATGGTTTTGGTACTATGTATCATAATACCACCGGTAATGATAACTCGGGGTTCGGCTGGTATGCTTTGCTGAATAACAGCATCGGTGCAGATAATACAGCATTGGGCAGTCAGGCCTTGTATGGCGGCACCACCTCCACCGCCAGCGCAAACGTAGGGGTAGGACGCCTGGCAGGACGAAACGTTACTACCGGTAGCAATAACACCTTTGTAGGTTCGTATGCAGCTCAACAAAACACGACTGGTACAGCCAACGTTACGGTTGGGCAAAGTGCAATGAATCAGAATATAGGTGGAAGCTACAACACTGCTTCGGGAAACGCTTCTATGCGCTCCAATCTTTTTGGAAACAATAATGTAGCTATTGGAAACAGCAGTTTATACAGCAACTCTTATACTAGCGGCTTAGTGGCTGTAGGTGATTCAGCACTTTTTAGCAACACAACCGGAACCAGTAACACTGCTGTGGGTTCAAAAGCACTGAAGAACAACATTTATGCGCCTTATAATACGGCTGTAGGAGACAGTGCATTGATGTCTACCGGTTTTATGAATAGTACCTATGAAGGAGGTTACAATACTGCCATAGGCTCCCGCTCACTTAGGTTTAATACCTATGGTTATGGAAACACAGCGTTGGGTGCCAGGTCTCTGTATTCCAATACAACCGGTAATCATAATACCGCCATAGGCGAAAATGCCTTGGAGTTTAATGTTTATGGCGGTGGCAATGTGGCGGTGGGTGAAAATTGCATGAGGGAAAATGTAATCGGCAATTACAATGCTGTGCTTGGCTATTACGCTATGCATTATGGAGACTCTGCATCTAGTAATTCTGCAGTGGGGTCGTATACTTTGTTTGTCAACAACACCGGTGCCAGAAATACAGCCATGGGCAGAAGCTCTCTTTACAATAACAACGCGAGCGATAATACAGCGATAGGTTATCTTTCAATGGCAGCAAACATCTCCGGCACCTACAACACTGCCTTGGGAGGTAATTCACTTGATTTTAACGTAACAGGCACTTATAATACGGCCTTGGGTTATAATACCGATGTTCTAAGCGATGCTTTAACCAACGCTTCCGCCATAGGAGCTTATGCACGCGTTGATGCCAGCAACTCTATGGTGCTTGGAAGCGTGAACGGCATTAATGGCGCTACCAGTAATGTGAATGTCGGGA
>JAZKEP010000154.1:19547-21223 GCA_040387015.1 Bacteroidota bacterium | reverse complement strand
AGCCACCCTGAATAATAATATCAATAATTTTTCCGGTGTGTCCGTCAGCTACTGCATCAGGCTTAATCATAGTAAGTGTTATTCTTCCAGCCATTATAAGTTATAGTTTAATTTTTAAATCGCGGGCGAAAGTATTTAGTCTTACCAAGTTTCAAAAACTTAGCATACCTTTTTTAGAACTATTCACTACTTAGATAGGTTGGCCTATTGCAAAGTATAGCGAAGGCCAACAAAACCTTTAATCCCCTGGGTGGAAGTAAAACCATACGTAGTATCAAACCGATAGTTATTCGGATTGTCGATACCGGTTTGACGGTTGAAAGGATCGAAGGGACGGAGGATAGGTTCTTTCTGAATGAAGTTGAAAAGGTTCTTCACCCCGGCATATACTTCAATTCCGTTAGTGAATTTTTTGGTCAGTTGAATATTCATGATAGAAAACCAAGGCGATTTTCCGGGGCGGGAATCATTAGGCACGGTAGAAAGCAACATAGGGCTTACCAGATTTCCTGTCCAGTCAATAGAAAGCTGTGGGATAGGGAAGCTATAACTTAAATAATAATTAGCCATGAAAGGAGGCGCATGAGGGGGGATTTCTTTTTCTTTTTCACCAGCATCATCCAACTCTACTTCATACGTGTGAACATACGTAACACCAATACCTACTTTCAACGGATAGTTAAAAGTAAAATCGGCATTCAGGTTAAAGCCTGTTGAAGTAGCTCCGAGGGTATTGTTTTCATATTCAATCAATCCATCATCGGTATATTCCGGATTGATGTAGTTGAAAAAGCGGGTGTAAAAAACATTTGCATCCATATTCAGCACACCGCCATTCATCTGTTGAACGCGGGTGTAGTTGAGATAAGCGTTGATAGCAGTTTCGGGTTTCAGTGTTTCTGTAACCACTATTTTTCGCGAGCCGTTCATAGCACCAAAGCCTTCGTTCAGCAGGTTGGGGATGCGGTAGCCCGTTCCAACACCAAAACGGATAACATTCTTTTCATCTTTTGAGTTCCATTTATAGTTAAGGCGCGGAGTAACCACAGGACCACCCCGGGTGCTGTAATCAAAGCGGGCGCCCACTAAGAGTTTATGATTTGCACCAAACGACAGTTCATCTTCAATAAACAGGCCTGCAATGTGCGCGGGGTTCTTATATCCGATAATTGTATCGGCAGCAAGGCCTGTGTTATCGCTGTAATTGTTCAGTCGGTAACTTGCTCCAATAAGTATGTCGTTTACTTTATCGAATTTTTTATTGAACGTTATCTGAACCAAGCCCGTTTGCTGAACACCCTGGTAACGGTTAAACCCGTAATAAGCATTCTGGCGGTGCTCACTGTAATCAAGCAAAAGCATTACTTTTTCTTTTACAGGAAGTTGGTATTGCAAACCCGCCTGCCACTGATGGGTTTTTATCCACTCGGTGTAATACTGATTGGTTCCCAGCACAGCAAAAGGAACATCCTTCTGCCCGCCCAGACGGTCTTCAAAAAGGTAGCGCGCATACACAGCAGCCACCCGGTTCTCTTTGCGATTGAAACTCCACTTGTTGTAAAAGTTCGCCCGGTTTACCAAAGGAATATCCATAAAGTTATCGTCATCTCTATCCCAGCGATAGTTGCTGCTTTCGGCACTTACGCTGAACAGCGAGCTTACTTTATTCAGCTTAA
>JAZKEP010000154.1:5885-19537 GCA_040387015.1 Bacteroidota bacterium | reverse complement strand
TTGCTTCCAGCATGGAAGTAAGTGCTACGTTGGCAGCCACGCGCGGAGTTTTACCGGGGTCTTTTGTTTTGATATTGATAACGCCTGCAATGGCTTCGGAACCATAAAGTGTTGACGAAGCGCCTTTCAGAATTTCAATTTTATCAATCATACTCAAGGGCAAAGCGGTAAGCGCATAAATACCCGCCAGCCCGTTCATGGCGGGCACACCATCAATCAGAAACAGGGTGTAGTTTCCTTCCAAACCATTTATCTGCACATCGGTGGTGTTCGAAACCCCGTTATCAATATCGGCAAAGATGCCGTTGAGCTGATACACCGCATCAAACACGTTGGTTACAGGGTTGCGCTGAAAATACTTTGCCGTATAAACATCCACCGGGGTAACACTTTCAAGTTTCTTCACTTCTTTCAGGGTGCCTGTTACCACAATTTCTTTTAACCGGGAGGTAAGCGGAATAAGGTCCGCAAAAATATCGGTAGTGGCGTTGCTTCGTATGGTTACTTCCTCCTGAAAATTCTCGTAGCCCACAAAACTTATTCGCAACTGATATTTACCTGGAGGAATATTTTCTAAATTAAACTCACCAAACTTATCCGTTGAAACAGCAAAAGCAGTTTTGAGCAACGCTACTGTCGCCAGTTCAAGCGGCACCCCTTCGGCAGTCACTTTACCCTTTAACGTTCCGCCCGCGCTTTGCGCGCAGGAAAAGGATAGGCAGGCAATTGAAAAAAGCAGAAGTAAAAGGGGCTTCGTCATTACAAAATTTATACAAGACTTCTTCGGGGAATAGCATACTTCAAAAGAAAAGTCTTCGGCTACGCTCAGACTGACAGAGTTCCGCGTTAGGCCCTGTTACCCTGAGCGTAGCCGAAGGGTATTCCGAAGAAGTCTTTCTACAAATCTAATTTTTTTATCAATTAAAAAGCCCTTGCAAAATGCAAAGGCGGCTTAGCAGGCTACTGAATTTTACTCAGGCCAAGCAGGCTTTACAAATTCAGAAGGTCGGAGACCTTCATTTATATAAACTCCCAAGTCACTTTACGGAGGACTTTTAAGAGATGTTTTAGAACACCATGTCTCGCCTCTTTGGTAACGTCAATAGACACCAATGTTCTTTGAAGAAGTCAACGGGGAAGCGCGGATAGCGAAAGTTCACTTGCATAAGGCTAAAGTTGACTTCCGTTCAGCAGAAGTACACTTTTGTTTGGCCAAAGTACACTTCCGGGCAATGAAAGTCCACTTGTGTGAAGCAGAAGTACACTTCCATCAGGCAGAAGACCATTTTTTTTCAATGAAAGTACACTTATGTGAAGTAGAAGTACACTTTCGCCCAAAAGCACTTCTTTTTCTTTGTTTTTAAGTGTTTTTCAATCAAAACCAATATCTATTAACCTAAACTCTTACCATTATGGGCAGTTTAAAAGCATAAATTAGTAGAAGTTATCACAGTTTGCCTTTTCAAGAAGTAAGTTTGAGAATTTGAGAATGAATTCCTTCCCCTTCCCCTTCATCCGACTTCTGACCTCTGTTCTCTGTTCTCTGACCTCCCACCTCCCCAATAAACTATTTTTTTACATTCGCACCTTCATGAAATTTCCTGCAGAACAAATTGCAAAGCTCCAAGAGCTGCTTTTCACGCCTAAGAAAATTATAATTGTTTCTCACCGCAACCCCGATGCTGATGCGCTTGGCTCATCACTCGGCTGGAAATTCTTTTTAGAGAAGAAAGGGCATGAGGTGATTTTTATTTCACCCAATGCTTATACCCCGAATTTAAAATGGATTCAGGGAATAGAAACGGTAGTGGTTTATGAAAGCGAAGCAGGCCGAAAGCTGAGCGAAACAAAAATTGGAGATGCCGATGTTATCTTCTGCCTTGACTTTAATGCGCTTTCGCGGCTGGAGGCTTTTGGCGAAGTAATAGGTAAAGCAGCGGCCATGAAGGTGCTGATTGACCACCATCAGCAACCCGAAGGTTTTGCCGAAATTGTGTTTAGCAACACGGCCTATTGTGCAACAGGCGAAATGGTATATGATGTTATTGCCGACCTTGGCGATACCGATTTAATCGACCAAACAATTGCTGAATGCCTTTATAGCGGCTTGGTTACCGACAACGGATTCTTCCAATTTAATAACACCACACCAAATGCCCACCTGGTAGCTGCTGCCTTAATTGCCAAAGGTGCGCGACCTGATTATGTTAGCGAAAAGGTGAATAATGTGTTTCGCGAAAATCGCTTACGTTTCTTTGGCTATTGCCTACTCGAGAAGTTAAAAGTAGTGAAGAACGGAAAGGTGGCTTACATGTTGATTTCACAGGCAGAAATAAAAAAATTTAATTTGCAGCCCGGTGATAGCGAAAGCTTAGTCAACTATCCTTTCAAAATTGAAGGAGTAATGGTAAGCGCTTATTTCAGCGAAGAGCCGGACAGGATTAAAATTTCGTTTCGGTCCAGAGGGAAGATAGATGTGAATACGTTTGCCCGCACTTATTTTGAAGGCGGAGGACATACCAACGCAGCAGGAGGCAAGAGCACAATAGGATTAGAAAAGACAGAAGCAAAATTTATTGAAGCCCTAGAAAGTTTAAACCTCTAACCCGTAAATCGTCAATCAACCATAAACAATTAAACAAAAACGAAAACAATGAAAAGAATATTCTTAACCCTTACCGTGTTAGCAAGCATGTTAACTTCATGTAATGCAAACGGCAACAAAACCGAAGAACCAACAACAATGGCAACACCGACAGAACCAAGCGTACAACCGACTGGCGAAAACAAGAACTGGAAAGAAACCCCCGGCATTTATGCCGAAATTGTAACTGCAAAAGGCAATATTGTAATTGAGCTTTTCTACAAAAAAGTTCCTATCACCTCGGCTAACTTTATTGCGTTGGCCGAAGGAAAAATGAAAAACAATGCCAAGCCTCTTGGCACTCCGTTTTATGACGGATTAACTTTTCACCGCGTTATTCATACGCCACAGCCTTTCATGATTCAGGGAGGGGACCCAATGGGTAATGGTACTGGTGGCCCGGGTTATTCTTTCATGGATGAGTTTGATCCATCACTTACTTTTAATAAAGTAGGCTTGTTGGCTATGGCCAATTCAGGACCTGCAACGAACGGTTCGCAGTTCTTTATTACCGAAACAGCTACAACCTGGTTGAATAACAAGCACAGCATTTTTGGTGAAGTGGTTGAAAACTATACTTTAGTGCCTCAGGTTGCACAGGGCGATGTAATGACCAAGGTAAATATCATTCGCGTAGGTAAAGAAGCACAGGATTTTGATGCCGTGGCTACCTTTGCAAAAGCAGCAGAACTTAAAGCACAAAAAGATAAAGCAAAAAATATGACAGCAGAAGAATACATCAAGGCGAATAACCTTAAGGCACAAAAAACCGCAAGCGGACTTTATTATGTAGTAGAGGAAGAAGGAAAAGGAGCGAAAGCGGTAGCAGGTAAAAATGTAGAGGTTCATTATACAGGCACTTTAACCGATGGCTCTAAATTCGATTCATCGCGCGACCGCGGTCAGCCACTACCCTTCACCCTAGGACAAGGACAGGTAATTAAAGGCTGGGACGAAGGTATTGCATTGATGAGTGTAGGCTCTAAATACAAATTGATTATTCCTGCCAACCTCGGTTACGGAGCCAATGGAGCTGGCGGTGTTATTCCTCCCAACGCAACGTTGGTATTCGATACTGAATTAATGGGTGTGAAATAAGTTTTTCATTAATCTTCAATACAAAAGGCGCTTTAGAGCGCCTTTTGTATTGAAGGCCATTATATTCGCAACCTCAAAAAGATAAAATGAAGAGAGTATTGTTTGTTATATTTCTACTTGTGCTTTTCGGAGCCTGTAACCCTAAGCAGACTAAGGTTAGGAACGCTATTGATAGCAAAGAGAAAGAGTTGATGGAACAGGCAAAGAAAGGGAACATTGATAGCGTAGCCCTCAACGGGCTGCTCAAAGATTATGAAGGCTATGCCGAAAAATATCCCGATGATACTGTAGGGGCTGTGTATCTTTTTAAAGCAGCCGACTTTTATCGTTATCTGCACAAGCCATTGCGTAGTGTTGAGCTTTACAAAAAGATATATGAGAATTATCCAACCGTTACCAAAAGACCTTATGCTTTATTCCTGCAGGGCTTCATTTATGAGAATGAAGCAGGTAACATTCACGCAGCAAAGGCTTTGTACGAAAAGTTTCTGAAAGAATACCCCGGCCATCCAATGGTAAAAGACGTGCAAACTACGCTTGCTAACTTGGGTAAATCACCTGAAGAACTTATAGCGGAGTTTGAAAGAAGGGCACAGCAGGATTCGCTGTTGAACGCGCAAAAGTAGAACAGACTTCTTCCGGAATTATTCCATTTGTCTCCCTCTTGAGGGACATTAAGAGGGAGGAAATCAAAGAATCATAATTTCAGAAGAAGTCAATTCTATAAAATCTGTTTCACACTCCAGGCTTGGGGCTTATCATTAAACCATTTTTTTACTTCGTTCCATACTTCGTTGAATAATTCCGATTGCCGGTATTTTTCCAGAAAAGATTCATCCTTCCATTTACTGTAAGTAAAAAAGGTGTTTGGGTTGGAAATATCTCGAAGAAGTTCAACACCTTCGCATCCTTCTGAAGCGGCAATTAAATGTTTACGCTGATTAAAAACAGCCATAAAATCGCTTACTTTATCCGGGTGGAAATTCATTTTGACAATTCGTACGAGCATGAGCGCGAATATATATTCTTGATCTGAAGTGACAATCGTAATACAGGTTTGGAATTTCGCAGATATTCTTGCATATTTGCGCCCTCTTAAACAGAAAGCAATGAGTAAAGTATGTGAATTGACAGGTAAAAGGCCCATGTTTGGTCATTCGGTTTCGCACTCGAACGCGAAGACTAATCGTAAGTTCCTTCCTAATCTAAAGAAAAAGAAGTTCTTCGTTCCTGAATTGGACGAATGGATTGAATTAAAAGTATCAGTAGCTGCTCTTCGCACTATCAATAAGAAAGGCATCTACGCTTATCTTAGAGATTTGAACAAGAAAGGCGAGATTAAATTGAATTAGTAACAAGCTTAAAGAATAAGCAATGGCAAAAAAATCAAAAGGTAATCGCATACAGGTAATACTGGAGTGCACGGAACAAAGAGAATCGGGTGTTCCGGGTGTAAGCCGTTACATGACCTACAAAAACAGAAAGACTACTACCGAGCGTCTGGAATTGAAAAAATACAATAAGAACCTGAAGAAGGTAACATTACATAAAGAAATTAAATAATTGAGCCATGGCAAAAATTTCAAAGAACGCGAGAACAGACCGTGCTACAGTAGTAGGTTCTAAAGATTACGTAAAAGTAATTAAGGCGGTAAAAGGTAAAACCAATAACTATTCTTTCCTTGAGAAAATCGTTCACAAGGACAAGGTGCAGGAATATCTTGCGGGTAAAGAAGTTTAGTTGTTTCTAAAAGATTTTTCATAAAGCATCTTTCAGCAGAGAGATGCTTTTTTAGTTTTTAAAGAGTATGGGACTATTCGATTTTTTTACGAAGGAAAAGAAAGAAGATCTTGATAAAGGATTGGAAAAAACCGCAGAAGGATTCTTTTCCAAAATCACAAAGGCAGTTGCCGGCAAATCAAAGATTGATGAGGAGGTGTTGGATAAGCTTGAAGAGGCTCTCATTACTTCTGACGTAGGGTTAGCAACTACTATTAAGATAATCAAGCGCATTGAAGAGCGTGTCGCCAAGGACAAGTTTGTTACCACCTCCGAAATGAATCAACTCATCAAGGAAGAGATTGAAGGCATATTGGCAGAGAATAAGAATGTTGATCAGGATAACTTTGACGTTCCCAGCGATAAGAAACCATATGTAATGATGGTGGTAGGTGTAAACGGAGCAGGCAAGACAACAACCATCGGTAAACTTTCTTATCAGTTTAAGAATAACGGCAAGAAAGTATTATTAGGCGCAGCAGATACTTTTCGCGCTGCTGCTGTTGATCAATTGGATGTTTGGGCAAAACGGAGCGAGGTTGAAATAGTAAAAGGCCCGCACAATGCCGACCCTGCATCTGTAGCTTATCAGGCAATTGAGAGGGGAGTAGCTGTAGGGGCTGATGTGGTAATAATTGATACCGCAGGTCGTTTACACAACCGTGTGGATTTGATGAACGAGTTGACCAAAATTAGAAGAGTAATGCAAAAAGTCATTCCTAATGCACCGCATGAAGTTCTGCTGGTGTTAGATGGCTCAACCGGTCAGAATGCAGTGGAGCAGGCGAAGCAATTTACTTCTGCAACACAAGTAACAGCGCTTGCGATAACCAAGTTAGACGGAACAGCTAAAGGTGGTGTTGTTCTCGGAATCTCAGACCAGTTTAATATTCCTGTAAAATACATAGGGGTCGGTGAGGCAATTGATAAGTTGCAAGTATTCAATAAGAAGCTTTTTGTCCAAACACTTTTTAAAGGAGCATAGGTGAAAACTAAAGCAATTCGTAAAGACAAAGTCTCCGTGATTACCCTCGGCTGTTCAAAAAACACAGTGGATAGCGAAGTCCTTATGGGGCAGCTTCAACATGGGGGCTATGATGTGCAACACGATAAGTGGAGTAAGGGAAGAAACATTGTTATTGTCAATACCTGTGGGTTTATTGATCGTGCTAAAGAAGAATCGGTTAATACGATTTTGGAATATGCCGATGCAAAAAGCAAAGGGAAAATTGAAAAGCTTTACGTTACCGGTTGCCTTTCGCAACGCTATAAGGATAATCTTGAAACTGAAATTCCTGAGGTAGATGCTTTCTACGGAACTAGGGAGCTTCCTCGTTTACTTAAAACTTTAAAAATTGATTATAAGCATGAACTGGTTGGTGAAAGATTTCTTACCACTCCGCTTCATTACGCTTACATGAAAGTTTCGGAAGGGTGTAACCGCACTTGCTCTTTTTGTGCTATTCCTTTAATGCGTGGTAAACATATTTCCCGTCCTATTGAAGAGTTAGTGACTGAAGCCAAGAAGCTCGCAGCACAGGGAGTAAAGGAACTTATACTGATTGCGCAAGAGTTGACATTCTACGGGTTAGATATTTATAAGAAAAGAAGACTGCCTGAATTACTCAATGAGCTTTCGAAAGTGGACGGCATTGAATGGATTCGCCTGCATTATGCTTACCCAGCGCAGTTTCCCTTAGAGATAATTGATGCAATTGCGGAGAATGAAAAGGTATGTAACTACCTTGATATGCCCTTGCAACATGCTGCGGATAATATTCTTACCGCTATGCGCAGGAATATAACCAATGCGCAAACCCGCGAGTTGATTTACAAAATAAGAGAGCGCATTCCATCTATTGCTATCCGCACTACCATGCTAGTCGGTTTCCCGAATGAAACACAGAAAGACTTTGACTCGCTGAAAGGTTTTATTAAAGATATGCGTTTTGACAGGCTTGGAGTTTTTACCTATTCACATGAAGAAAGCACCCGAGCTCATGATTCGGAAGACAACATACCTCAGGAAGTAAAAGAACAGCGTGCCGCTGACCTGATGAGTGTTCAGGAAAGTATTTCGCTTGAGTTGAATCAGAAGAAAGTAGGAAAGGAGTTTAAAGTGCTGTTCGACAGAAAAGAGGGCGGTTACTTTATCGGCAGAACTGAATTTGATTCTCCCGAAGTAGATAACGAAGTGTTGATTGATGCCGGCAAAAATTATGTGCGAGTGGGCGACTTTGCCAATGTGAAGATTACCAGCGCAGAGGAATTTGATTTATACGGAGAGTTAGTTTAATACATTTGGGGAATGATTTCATTGCTTCAGGAAATTGAGTTAACCAAAACAGGAATCCTTCCTTCTTTAGTCAGCGATTATATAAATGGTAAGGATGCGATTTCATCACTTATTAACTATCCCTTCCAATTTTCTGCTTTTTCGGAAGTAATTGCTGATAAGGCAAAAGATAATATTGATAGAAAACTGCTCGTAGATGTTTTGCAGACGCAGTATTCATATTTACCACCATCAGCAATTGTTACTGCAAACATACAATCACTTTTATCGGAAAATACATTTACAGTTACAGCTGCCCATCAACCTTGTTTATTTATGGGGCCGCTTTACAATATCTATAAAATTTCATGTGCGATAAATGTGGCGCAACAACTTAAAGGTCACTTTCCTGATTACAACTTTGTTCCTGTTTTCTGGATGGGTAGCGAAGACCATGATGTAGACGAGCTGAATCACACTTTCATCAACGGCAAGAGACTGGAGTGGAAGGATAGCGGGAAAGGTGCCGCAGGAAGATGGAACACGGATACGATGCAAGACGCAATTGAAGAACTGAAATCCGTGATTTCTAATACGGAAATAATTTCGGTGCTTGAAGAAGGCTTGAAGAAATATGAAACCTTTGGAAGATTCACTCAATACTTTGTGAATGAAATTTTCAAGAATCAAGGATTAGTGGTGCTTGATCAGGATGATGTTCAGCTAAAAAGCCAGTTCAGCCAAGTAATAAAGGATGAAGTGCTCAATTCGCGTGCTGTAGAAGTACTAAAAGCGAATGTTGAGTTTCTTGAAACCAACTACAAAGCACAGGCAAAGCCCCGCGACATTAACTTCTTTTATCTCGGTGATGGTTTCCGTGAAAGAATTGTTCTTAACCCTTCAAGTAATAAGTTTGAGGTGAACAACACTTCCATTTCTTTTTCAAGGGAAGAGGTTTTTGCTGAAATAGAGAATCATCCTGAACGATTTAGCCCCAATGTAATTTACCGCCCTCTATATCAGGAGACGGTTCTACCCAATCTAGCTTTTGTTGGTGGTGCTGGAGAGTTGAGCTATTGGTTAGAGTTGAAGCCGCTGTTTGATTATTATAAAGTCAACTATCCTATGCAGGTAATGCGCAACTCTGCTGTTATCGTCAATGCTTCGGTGCTTAAAAAGTTAGAGAAACTGAACCTTCAGGTGGAAGATTTTTTTGGAGATATAGAACAACTCATAAATCGCTATGTGCAACAAAACATGCATGCTGATGCTGACCTTGCTGCAGAAAAGAAAAAGGTAGAGGAACTATATGAAACTGTTTTAGCAAAGGCCGGAGCAGCCGATGTTACTTTAAGAAACAATGCCCTGGCTGAGAAACAGAAGACAATTTCTTCTTTAGAGAACTTAGAGGCAAAAATTCTGAAAGCCGAGAAGCGCAAACAGGAAACAGCAGTGAATCAAATAAGAAGTGTTCATGCGGCCCTTTTTCCTGAGGGAAACCTGCAGGAGAGGAGAGAAAACTTTATTCCTTACCTCAATCAGGATTTTGTACCCTTTCTGGTTGAAACGCTTAACCCTTTTTCAAAATCTTTTAAGGTTATTTCAGTTTAGGTTTTTCTTCGCATAACAAATAAAAGCCCGTTGAAAGACGGGCTTTTATTTGTTATGGGCAAGCAATTACTCTTTTATAAACTTGGCAACTGATGGTTTACCTGTTTCATTCTGCAGGCTAATGAAGTAGATTCCCGATGCAAAGGTTTCAACCAAAAGCGAAACTATATTCTTTCCTGTTTGTGCTTCAATGCTTTGTTCCTTTACAGTTTGACCGAAAATATTTTGCATCCTTATTTTTGTTTTACCCGGCATTGCATTTTCAAATTCAACATTAACTACACCCGAGGTAGGGTTTGGAAAGACCTTCAGCACTAAGTTCTCCAATTCTTCAATACCTATTGGGGCATCAATAGTATTCAATACTTCATTTGTGATGATAGGTTCATTATAATCAAAATAGATAGCGCCTTTGTTTTTGATTTGTGTGCCGTGAGCCAGATTTGGTTTGAGTTTAATATCAAACGAAACAAATCCATGGCTGCCCGGTTCATCATTAGTGCTGTCGGGTAGAAAAATATTATAGAAATTGAAAGCAAGGGTTTTGTTCTGGAAAAAGTCATAGGTTAATCTGTCGAGATGCGAAGTTGTAATTCGTGCAATACTGCTCCAATCTAAATCCGTATCCAACGAATCAAGTACCACTACATCCTGTGCGTAATACGTTCCTGTATTTTGAAAACGGATAGTGTAGTGCAGCACCGAATCATCCCTTGTAATGTATCCTTCTTGTCCAATTCCTTTGGGAGTAACCGCTTTGTCGTTAGGATCATACGAACCTACCACTTCAATGAAATGGCATTGGTCATTGTTTACAAAGTTCACATCGCCAATTACCGGGGTTATATGCACACATTCGCTTATTAAAGTTCCCAGAGCGGTTGTTTGTGGAGTGGTAAAATCGAGCCGGATAGAACCCTGTCCCCCTACTGCCAGGTTATTGATGTTGAAGTAAAGCTTATGGTTGGTTAAGTCTATCGAGCTAGGTGCCGGTACTGAATTGCTGAAAGTGAGGATGGAATCATAATCATATTCCACCACTCCGCTGGTCTGAATGTTTCCGTAGTTGTGGTAATTGACATGTGCCCGATGGGAAAAGCCGGGTCTTGGCGGGGTGGAATAATTATAACTTACTGCAAGGTCGAGTGCAGTGCGAACTGTATCATAAAAATTATTGTCGGCCGTATCGCTTCCCGCAGTTAAGCCAAATAAAAGGATTGGCCCTATGGGACATAACTGGAAGGTATGATAAGGCAGCACGTGATTAATAGCATAGTTGGCAGGAGGAAGAACAAATGAATAAGCCCCGTTACCATCTGTAAAATCATAGTAACCGGGTACAGCCTGCACCAATACATTTGGTATTCCAACATCACCCGTAGTAACCGCACAGTTTCTATCCAAATCGTTTATTACTCTTCCCGAGGCCAAAGCCGCACAAGAAGTTCCGTTGTATCCTATCGCAATACAGTTGGCCGATGCAGAACATCCGTTTGCATCAGTTACCCGTACCGCATATCTCCATCCAGGGTTTAAGCCCGTGGCGGTTTGAATAGTCTGCCCGTTGCTCCATTGATAAGTAACAGGTGGCGTGGTGTTTACTGTGTTGGCAGTGGCTGTGCCATCGTTTATAAAGATGCACGAAGCATTGGTCGTGCTTATGCCGATATTAATATTCGAATATTTACCTACCGATACACTTTTAGTATTACTGCATCCGTTGGCATCGGTGATGGTTACACTATAATAACCGGGCACCACATTCGTGATATGCTGCGTGTTTTGATTGTTGCTCCAATGATAAGTGTAGGGGGCTGTTCCTCCGCTTGCAAACGAATAGGCACTCCCGGTAGCGCTGTTGCAAAGAGCAGGATTGGAAGAGGTACTCATATTTATAATATTCTGAAATGGAATGCTTACATAAAATACTCCCGTACATCCTGCTACATCGGTAACGGTCAAACGATAAGCGCCCAGACCTAAGCCGGTTGCGGTTGCTGTGGTTTGCGTTGGGGTAGTACTCCAACGATAGGTATAAGGTCCAGTGGTTCCGGTTACGGTAGCGGTAGCAGTGGCTGTAAGAGCCAAACAGGTGATGGTGGTATAAGTAATGTTCACCGAAAACGAAGTAATATCATTCAGATACCGCGAAGCAGCAACCGTGCAGCCTTCAGCGTCACTCACCGTTACTGAATAATAACCCATACTCAGGTTTGCGATGGAGGCTGTAGATGCCCCGTTCGACCAGTTATAAATATAAGGTGGCGTGCCGAGTAATGGTGTAAGCGTAATGCTTCCGTTATCGTTGTGGCATGTTTCATTCACCGGCTGAATATTTAATTGAATAGGTGCGGTGTTGGCTACCTGCACTGTGCGGGTTGCTATACAACCTCCCACATCAAAAACATTAGCCAGATAACTTCCGGTAGAGAGATTAGTTGCCGTAGCCGTCATTTGCGGGGGCACCGTATTCCAAAGGTATGTGAAAGGAGGATTGCCCGACTGTGGAATGACGGTTGCGGTTCCATTATTGTAATTGCAGACTTCAGGTGTAGAAGTAGTGCTGATGTTTCCGGGGGATGCGTTCTGAACATTTACGGTCCTCACTACTGAACAGCCTACTCCTGAGGCATCGGATATAGTTACGCTGTAACTTCCCGGTATTAAACTGTCTATGGTATTAGTAAATCGCGGAGGCGTGGTATTCCATTCGTATGATATGGGTGGTGTGCCGCCTGTAACATTTGCGGTAGCAGTTCCAAAGATAGGGCAGTTGTAGGCGGTGGAAGATACGGTAGATGTAAAAGGGAAAGTTCTGCCAATATTAAAATACACGTAGTTGGAATCTGTTGGGCAGCCTGAAGAATCAGATACCTGCACCCAGTGATACCCTGAGCTTAAATTAAAAACAGTATCGGTTGCTAAATTATTATCCCACAGTATGCTTACAGGTGGAACGGCCCCGCTGATATTTACCCACGCTTTGCCGTCACCATTACTGCAGGTTTCAGGACGTGTGGTGACTGAAACAAAAAAACCACCCACTGTAAATGTGCCTACACCTGGAATTCCCGTAGCGTCTGTAATTGTAACCGTATAGGTTCCTGCGCACAAGTTAAACTGATCGGCTGTGGTGGATGAATTTGACCAAAAGTAGGTATAAGGACCACTGCCTCCCGTTACAGTAATATCTATAGACCCATCGCACAGTTGGGGACAGGTAGCCGGTGTGACAACACCCGTAAAAGGCAAGGGACAATTGTTAGTGATACTAAAAGTCATAATACCGGTGCTATCACCAAAAGGACTGCAGCCCGCTGAGTCCAGTACCTGCACTGAATAATTGCCTGCGGATAAATTATAAACGGTATCCGTAGTAGCACTCGTGCTCCATAAAATACTGATAGGCTGTGTTCCTCCGCTCATATTCAGCCAGGCAATGCCATCAGAGCCTGTGCAGGTTTCAGGTGCAAAGCCAATCCAGGCACTGAAGCCACCCACTGTAAAGCAGGCAGTAGCTGTCGCCAACGCTGCATCGGTAACGGTAACGCAATAGAGTCCGGCAGAAAGGTTGCTGGCATCTTCTGTATTCATACCGTTCGACCAGGTATAAAAATAACTGGGTGTTCCTCCGGTTGCCGTAATGTTAATGCTTCCGCTATTAGATTGGTTACAAGGCGAAGGAGTGGTTACTCCGGTAACAGTAAGGGCCTGGGCCGATATGTTTTGATGAAGCAGCGTGAGGAAGAAAAAGGTGATAGTAGCGGTGAGTAGAATATTTTTCATGGTGTTGTTTTTTTGTATGTTAGATATGCAGAACATTTAAATGGTTGCTTTTGCCAATGAGAATTTAGAAGAAGGGGATACAAATCCTAAACAAATGTGGTATGTCTAAAGAAGTTTTAATGTACATAGAGGGCTTTGCGTTATTGCATACAACTGATGCTGCCAATTTCCATTAGCAAAGTCAAAAAGAAAAGAAAGTAGTAGTTACAT
Organism: Bacteroidota bacterium; assembly: GCA_040387015.1. Classification (GTDB taxonomy): domain Bacteria; phylum Bacteroidota; class Bacteroidia; order Chitinophagales; family LD1; genus Bog-950. The sequence goes on along the minus strand of JAZKEP010000154.1, from coordinate 6,133 downwards.
CTTCACCCACCTGATTCGCTGGGTTGCTTCCCCCACTGTAACTTCAGCAATGTAAACTCCTTTAACCAGGGTTTCAATAGCAATACGGTTGTTGTGCGGTAGTTTGATTTCGCTTACCAGTTTTCCATCCACACTGAACATACGCACTCTATCGGCCTGCCTTCCTTTCAGGGTCAAATTCAGTTCACTAACAGCGGGGTTAGGAAATACACTTACATCATCCATTGTAATTTTCTCAATAGCAGATA
>JAZKEP010000154.1:0-5875 GCA_040387015.1 Bacteroidota bacterium | reverse complement strand
CTTTGGTAGTGCGAAACCGGATGTAATCATAGTCCACCAGGAATATAGAATCGTTCATATCCATTGCCCAAATTTCATTAAGCGCTATGTAAGAAATGCCATCATAAAATATCGAATCAGCACTGATTGGTAAGGTGGTTATTCTAAAGGTATCGGTGGCAACACTTACATCTATAACCGGGTTACCTTGCTGCTTGTATGCGAAAGCTCCCATATATTGTTTTGGAGAATAACCGGTTACTATCGCTTCATAGTGTGTTTCAATACTGCCCGGTGTGTTTCCTGCTATAGCGCTGCATTTTAAATTGCTGTTCAGAAAACTCATTGTATTTGTTTTTGGATTCGTCATAAAAGTCAGAGCTTTTAAGGGAACAATGTTTCCGTTCGAATCAACCACTGTAAATTTTACGTCAACACTTTTTCCTGGGGATATAAGGGTATCGTAATCCAGCGGCTTTATTTTATACAAATTACTCTTAGAAAAACTTGTCATAGGAGGTTTAGTGCCACTAAAGCAATTCACTATATAAGCCAGATCAGAAGCCTCTACTTCACCATCACCGTCTCCATCAATAGCCGCAATATCGTTGCCATTAAAAGTGGTACCCCAAGGTAAAGAGTAAGTGACTTCGCAGTTCGGCAAATTGAGTTGGCGTGCTGCACTTGTTTCACCTAAATTTTTAACCAGCGAAAGAACATCCAAATTAGTTAAGGCACTGTTATAGTCGGCATCGCCTGGAGCGAACGAAACAAAAGTTCCGCTCTGCGGCAGCACATTAAAAATAACCTTAGCTGTATCGCTACTGCCAATGCAACCGCCCGGCTGGCTTATTACCCGATACACCAGGCTGTCTTTGCCTGTGTAGGAAGAAGAAGGCTGATACTGGATTTCGTAATTGCCATTAAAATACGCGGTGCCATGTGCAGGCTGCCTCGTAATAGTTACATTCAGCGGATAAGGCGATTGGCCACATTGCCCGGGCCCTATCAAGTCGTTTTTAAATATAACGCAAACCGTAGGGGTATTGCTGCCTATATAAATTACATCATCAGAACATTCAATCAGGGGCCAGTAGGTTGGTTGTATCCATGCCAGTTCACTTAAGGTAAAACCATTTTCATCGGCCCATTCTTTTACCCCTGCCACCTTTATTTCATGCACATAAGCAAACTTCTGTTCATGGTTAATTTGCCTTGCCAAATCATCGCTGCCGCTGGTCATCATTAACTGGCCTACCGCGCAGTGGGTTCCTTTGCGGTCAATAAATACCGGTGTTTTAAAACCTGTGTAATCATTGATAGGAAAACTGCCTGCCTGCCAATAGTCGTTTAACTCATTCAATCTTTGCAGACGGTTTTGCTTTTGCAAAGCCGTAAGCCCGGCAGTAGACCGGCTGCGAAGCGTTTGTTCAACAAGCATTAAATGCGTAGCAATCCATTCGGTGTATGTTTTGTTTTGGCAAGTGGTTGCATCCTTTAAACAGGCGGGCAAATCATTTTGCTTTTGCCATTCGCTATTTACGGTAATCAGTTTCGAATAGAAAGCGTTGGAGGCAAAGGTGTCTAAACTTAAAAAGCTAAGGCAGGCTAACAGTGGTAGAAGTTTTTTCATGGTGTTGTTTTTTAATGTTAGATATGAATATCATAGAAACGGTTGCCTATGCCTTCAAAATATAAAGCATTGTAATGCTAACGATAAAAACATTAGGTATACTGAATGAGGTTTGGATATGTATATGCTTCTTCAAATGATTACATATAACTTTTACTTAGCACAGGATAACAACAAACAAGCTCAGTTTCATAACAACACTGTTATTCATCGTAACAGTATTGTTATAATTAATTTCATTGTTGTTACAGTTAGAAACATTGATGTTATTTTTGTAGACAGTAATGAAATACAACTAAACATTGTTGTTATAGATTTAATCATTACTGTAAAGCTATTAATCATTATTGTTAGATAATATATCATTACTGTTATTATATAAAACATTTCTGTTATTATGAATAACATTACTGTTATTCTCTATGTCAAGCTTATAACACCCCTTTCTTTTGCTTTTGTAGAAAAATGTGCTTTATTTCGCCATAAAAATACCTTTTATGGCCTATATAACATGCAGTTTTAACTATCACCGAATGAAAATTCTTGAGCTGGAAGTGTTTGCCACCGGAGTTAAAACCGGTTATTACAAGAATAATCCTCCGTTCAGCGCGCCACCTATTACTGAAAACCAGTTGAAAACTCTTATTGATAACTATAGCCAGACATACGGGAAATTTAAAAATGGGGGCAAACTGCTGAAACCTGTTTTTAATAAAGCTAAAGATAGTCTGCTGGACGCGCTTGATGAAATAGCCGCCAACGTAAACGAGGTTGCGCAGGGCGATGAAATAACAGTAATGAAAGCGGGTTACAAGCCCACTAAAACGACTCGCTCGGGTGCTGTGGTGCCACCACAGCCGCAAATTGAAACGCTCGAAAGAGGAACCACCGGTGAACTGCTTACTGCATGTAAGGTGCTGGGCAGCGATGTATCGTATGGCTGCCTGCTTAGCGAAGGCACGGCACTTACAAACCTGAACATGGTTAATGGAAGGCTGGTTATTCAGCAGGGTAGTCCCACTATTTATATAGATGAAAACAAACAGCGTAAGAAAATATTCAGAGGCTTAAAGCCTGCCGTTGTTTACTATGCATATTTCTTTGCGCGGAATAATGCGGGCGTTAGTTTGCTCAGTGTGCCGCAGCAAATAATGTGTGCATAAAAAGAAATTGGGTAGTGTATCAGTTTGGAATGTATGTAACTGTGAGGGTTTCGTCCATTCGTGATAATGTTACACGAAATAAATTACTGTTTCCTCGGCTCCATAAGTATCAGGTCCTTCTCACATTTAGTGCACTTGCCGGCAATTTTTCCGGTAACGCCATCGCAGGTAGTATTAACGCAGTAGTAAAGGCCTTCTTCCACCAAAGTAAATTGATGTCTCTCGCATTTGGCGGGTATTTCTCTACGCAAACCGCAGTGGGCGCATAAATACTTTCCTGAAGCAGGCGGTATGATTGCATTTTGAGAAAAGGTGTCAATAACCACCGGTGCCGGTGGTGATAATACGGGAACATTAGGTGCTGCTGTGGTTACATCCTGGGCAATTGCAGAGACAGACATCATTATAAATACCGCTATCATTATTGTGTTTTTCATATTCTTATTGGTTATTGTTTCTAATGATATCAAAGATAAAAAAAAGCGGAACCCACGATTGGTTCCGCCTTCATTAACCCTAAAAATAAAACTTTTTTTAACCTTCTTATGAAGGCCTTACATCTTCACCCATCTTTTCTTTACAGTAGCCTGTTTCATTTTTATCTCGGCTATGTAAACCCCGCGAGGCAGACTGCTTACATCGGCATAATTACTTAAGGTCATATCGGTTTGGCTGATTAAACTTCCAATGGCATTGTAAATAGTTACCTGCTGCACAAAACCATTATCTGTTTTAATAAACAGTTTATCGCTTGCCGGGTTCGGATATAGAGCCACTCCCCATTGGTCCGAAGGTTTTTCATTTATTCCTACGCTCATCTGATTTCCGCAGCCAACAATATTGTTGTTATAAAATGCCTGAATGATATCGGCATCGCGTTTAAGAGTATCCACTATTTGCAGGTTGGTAGAGGTGGAGTCATACGAGTTGGTAAAGGCCATATCGAAATGGTGGATAGCGCCCGCGGCAAAAGTTGTAGGGCCTAAACTGCCCATCACCCTGCGGTCGCCTGCCTGCATCCCGCCACTAATTTCACTCCATTCGCTGGGGTTATTAGGGTCACCGGAAAACATAAACTTAGTAGGTGATCCGGTGTTATAGCCTTTCCCTCCGTAGGTAAAAGGAGTTCCGTCATTCCAAAAACCCTGTAGATAACTTCGGTATTGACTGGCACTTGCTGGATCCGTTTGTGATGCCATAGCTCCGTTGGTAAAATAGATGTATGCGCTCATAGGCTGGTTCAGAAACTTAAGGCCATGCGCCACTTTGTTGCTGCCATAGCCAGAAACTCCGATGCAGTCAGTGTCGAATCCCTCGTTGTAAGCAAACATTAAACTGCGGATGGTGTCGCTACCTACACGGTCATTGCTAAAGCAACCCAGGTCGATATCCTCAAACATCCCCAGGTAAAAGTCGTTATATGTTTCCTGCGATTTGTTTTCAATTTCGTAACGAATGAATACCGTGTTGTTGAGTGCGCGCTTTTCATAAACTCCGTGCGAGGTATCGTTATCAATATATACTTCGGCCATACCGCGTATTTCAAACCCAAATACATTAGGGGTGCCTGTTTCATAATGGAAACCTTCGCGTACATCGTTGAAAACAAAGAAAATGGCTTCATCTCCACAAATGTCAGGATAGTCGCCATTTGCAGGGTTATACATCTGGTCGCCATCCACATCGGTAAAAGGTGCCAGGGGTGCTGTAATGTTTACTCCATAGTCGGCACTTACATATTGATTACCCCGGGCGGGCCAGTAGAGCAAAGCGTTATCAATACGAGTGGCGTGTATAGGAAAGGTGTTGGTGCGGTGCATATCAATTTGCGTACGCGTTACTTTAAAAACCCGGTGGTAGAAGTTATCGTAAAGCGAATCGTAGGTAGCTGCTATAGGCCCATCGAAATAGTCGCGCCCTACTTGCATAAACCTTTGCGCTGCGCAATGCGGTACTCCAAAGCTTGAATCAATACCGCTCATCCATAATGCTGCAGTAAACACCGAGCTAATGCCGCTTCCTTTTGGAGATTCAAAATTTTTAAACATAGGGATACTATCTACTGACCAGGCAATCCAATCGAAGTGGGTAAATAGATTTCCGCCTATTCCAATGCCTGCATTTACATTGTTGGTATTTAAATGCTCAATTACCTGAGCTTTGGTGGTAGTGCTTGTTGCAATAGCAAGTAAAAGCATTACATAAAATCTGGTGGTTGTGTAATTTGTTTTCATAGGCTTGATTTTTATGAATACAAATATCCGCCTTCTTCTAATTAGAAGTGTCACAGAAATGTAATAAGATAGTTAAATATGAAAAGATTTAAGGAGGGCTTTAAAGCTTATTTTCCCGCACTAAACGGTTGTTGTTATAGGTGGTGCTCCAACTGTTTCTCGCAATGTATTTTTCTGTTTTCTTTTTTACGGATTTAGAGAATACCCACGTTGCATTAGCGCGTGTAGAGTCCAAGTCTAAAAGAATATAACCATGGTCCACCATGTTCTGAAAGCGGAGATGCGGATTAGTTGCTTTTCTCATAAGCATACTTCCCAGTATTTTAGCCAGACCGCGAGGTACCCGGGCCGTTAAATTTCCAGAGCTGATACTGGGGGTTACAAATTCTGCTCCTATAACTCCTTGTCCTGTTCTTGCATTGTAGCGGTTTTTATCTTTCGGGTTTTGCACTAAATCAAAAGCCCATGAAGTGTGTATGTCGCCTGTTAGCACTATCACATTCTTCACCTGATGCAGGTAAAAAGAATCTAATATCTCTTTTCGTTCAACAGGATAACCGTCCCAGGCATCGGGGTTAATGGCGTGTTTCTTTGTCAGCTTGTGTGCATCTAATTCCGAAAACACAACCTGGTTACCAATTACTTTCCACTGCGCTTTCGATTGCGCAACACTTGAAGTAAGCCAATCGCTTTGCTTTTTACCCAACATCGTTCGGTCGGTATGATATAGTGCTGTGTCGTAGGGAGATGCTACTGCCACACACCGGCCTTCGGTGCGGGCATCCAGCATAAATATGTCGGCCAGGTTACCGTAACTTATTTTTCGCACAATATTGTTGTCCGAATTGTCAGTAATAGGCAGCCAT
>JAZKEP010000153.1:7478-8005 GCA_040387015.1 Bacteroidota bacterium | reverse complement strand
GTATTTCGCGGTTGTATTCCTCTTGCACGTTCTTTTTGAGATCAATGAACTTTGCATTCTTCTGTTTCAGGGCTTTCACGGTTTCTATCACCAGGTTTATCTGCGCTTCAATCATCAGTATCATAGAGGTATGGCCCAGCCCGGTATTAGGGCCCGGCACCAAAAAGAAATTGGGGAAACCTGAAACTGTTGCGCCCAGATAACCTTCCATACCGTTGCGCCAGACTTCGTTCATATCCAGTCCGTTTCTTCCTTTCAGTTCAAAACGCATTACACCTTCGGCTGCATAAAAGCCCGTGCAAAAAATAATGGCATCTACATTTCTTTGTTTGCCATCTTTCGTGAGTACCCCATTTTCATTTATTTCCTGAATAGGTTCGGTAATCAGATTTACATTTTCTTTTTGCAGTGTAGGATAATAATTGTTGGAAAGCAGAACACGCTTGCAACCCATGGTGTAATTGGGAGTGAGCTTTTCACGAAGTGCATCATCTTTCACACTCCGCTTTAAATAATGCAAAGCAAGT
>JAZKEP010000153.1:0-7468 GCA_040387015.1 Bacteroidota bacterium | reverse complement strand
GCTTCCGAACTTAAGTAGGCCCTGATTTTTTACAAACCCAAACGCCATCAATTCATGTTGCCAGTACAACCTGCCTCTGTACAAACGCTGTGTGAAGGGAAAATGATTGTACATCCACTTGCGAAGCGATGATATCTGTTTGTCGGGCTTGGGCATGATCCAAGGTGGTGTGCGTTGAAATAAATTGAGTTGCTTTACATCTGCCGCAATAGCCGGAACAATTTGAATGGCACTGGCTCCTGTGCCAATGACTGCCACTGTTTTATTATTTATATCAAAACTTCTGTCCCAAGCGGCAGAGTGAAATTTTTTCCCTTTAAAAGTGTCAATACCTTTTATGTCGGGCAAACACGCCTGACTCAACCCACCGACACATGACACTACCACTTTTGCTGAATAAGTTTTCCCCGCTTCATCAGTTACCTTCCATGTTCCTTTTGCATCATCAAAAACAGCTTTGCTAACAGTGGTATTGAATTGCAAGTGTTTTTTCAAATCATATTTTTCGACACAATACTCCATATAACGCAAAATCTCCTCTTGTGGGCTGAACTGCTTACTCCAATTTGGGTTTGGTTCAAAGGAAAAGGAATATAAATGTGACTCTACATCACACTCAGCACCCGGGTAATGATTATCGTACCAAGTCCCTCCTAGCCAATTGTTGCGTTCAAGAATGACAAAGTTTTTTTCTCCTTGGTCTTTCAGTTTAATAGCTGCACATAATCCCGCAAAGCCGGAGCCGATGATAATCTGATGGTATTCGCTGTTCATTAAGTAAAAGTAATGAAGCGAATTACGGAAGCAACAGAACTTTTCTCCCACTTTTCGCTGGTTCACTTCCTTGTCCACTGTTATTAAGCTGTTAATAGGTGTGATTTAACTGTGGATAACGGGCAGGTTTTTCCACATGCATATTTATTTGCAAAAATACTACCACAATTTCCCACCACTGAAATAGAAGGTATTTTGTAGGTATTTTTTGGGTCGTTAATGTTTGTTGAAAAATAAAAATGGCTATTTTAGTGTCATATAGTGGTATTTTGTGGGAAAAGATATTCATTTGCAACAATTCTAAACGATAGAAATGGCTTTCCGCGGACAATACGATTGCACAATGGACGACAAAGGGCGCATTAAGATGCCTGCCACTTTGCGGAAGCAATTTCCTGCGGAGGAGAAAGGTGCGTTTATGATTGCAAAAGATATCGAAGAGTGCTTGGTTATATATCCGATGAAGGAGTGGGAGGAGCAGGAAGCGCGATTGATGAAGCTAAATCAATTTGATCCAACGCTCCGTCAATTTGCAAGTGCGATGATGATTGGTTTGACGGAAGTGCAGTTTGATAACGCAGACCGTTTTCTGGTTCAAAAAAGTTTGACAAAGTATTTGGGCAGCAGCAAAGATGTAGTGCTGCTAGGCAAATTCAACCGGATACAAATTTGGGATGCTGCCAAACTGGAGCAATACAACAATAGTGGGCAGGCAAATATTAAACAGTTGGCAGAAGAAGCAGCGGCATATATGGATAAGTTGGAAGGAAAGGAGAAAAGCAAACAATAGAAGATGAAGAAGGAAACTTCGGATTCTACGTATCACACAAGCGTTCTTTTACATGAGAGTATTAACGGACTCAACATTCAGCCCGATGGCGGGTACGTAGATGTCACCTTCGGGGGTGGAGGGCATTCAAAAGAAATTTTGAAAGCACTCGGCAAAAACGGAAAGCTGATTGCCTTTGACCAGGATGAAGATGCTCAGCGTAATGCAATAGAAGATGAGCGTTTTACTTTGGTGCAGGCAAACTTCCGCGAGATGAAAAGGTTTCTGCGACTGCACGAAGTGGTGGAGGTGGATGGCATACTTGCTGACCTCGGAGTTTCGAGTTGGCAGTTTGACACCGCAGAGCGAGGATTCAGTTTTCGGTATGAAGGTCCGCTCGATATGCGGATGAATATATATGCGGAGAAAAGCGCGAAGGATGTTCTGAATGAATATAGTGCAGAACAGTTGCAGAAAATGTTTAGTGAATATGGAGAAGTGAGGAATGCAAAAACACTCGCGAATGCAATTGTAGAGGGGAGAGGCACAAAGTTCTTTGAATCAATAGCCGATTTGAAATCGGTGCTTGAACGATGCAAAATGGGCGAAGAGCATAAATACTATGCGCAGGTTTTTCAGGCGATACGTATTGCGGTCAATGATGAGTTAGGAGCGCTGAAAGATTTTCTGCAACAGTGCAGCGAGGTGTTGAAGCCGGGTGGAAGATTAGTAGTGATAACATTTCACTCGCTGGAAGACAGGTTGGTGAAAAATTATATGAAGCACGGAACTTTTGATGATGAACCGGTGAAAGACTTTTTCGGCAATTACGAGAGGAAATTTAAAGTAATAACGAAAAAGCCGGTAGAGGCAGCTAGTGAAGAACAGAAAGAAAATTCGAGGTCGAGAAGTGCGAAACTGAGAATAGCAGAGAAATTATAGAAGAATAAAATGGAAGAACAAAGCGTAAACGAACAAACAGAATCTAAGATTATCTCTGAAGCGGATGATTTGGGTCCTATTCCTAAAAAGAGCGGAGGAATTGCTTCGTTGTTGAGCAAGTTCGACAACGCGGGTGAGAGCAGCTTGAAGAGAGTGCTGTTGAATTTACCGTTTGTGTTTTTCCTTGTTTTTCTGGCGATACTACACATTGCGAATAATCACTTAGCAGAAAACTATGTGCGCAGAATAACCAAAACAGAAAGGGAAGTAAAACAGTTACGCTGGAGATATATGACCAAAACCTCGGGGTTGATGCAAAAAAGCAAACAAAGTGAAGTAGCAAAATTAGTAAGCACGCAGGGGTTGAAGGAGCTGAGGATTCCCCCATATAAAATAGAGGTAAAGCAAGACTAAAGATGCTGAATCAAGTGAAAGCTCATCATCAAGAAAGTTTCCCCGGTAAAAACGAGGAAGGATGAGCAGCCACCGAAATTCGGAACAGATGAACTTTGTACAAAATTGATTTAAAAAATGGCAACCAATAAAAAACGTGAAATCTTACTTAGAGCTTATCTGGGCTTTCTGTTCGTATGCTTGTTGGGTATTGCCATTATAGGTCGCGCCTTTTATATACAAACTGTAGAAGGAAATTACTATCGCTCACTTGCTGATTCGCTCACAATTTTCCCCAAGAAGATATTAGCAGAGCGCGGCAATATATATAGCGCGGATGGTCGCTTGCTTGCTACCACGCTTCCCACATTTGATATACGAATTGATTTCAAAACTACTTATGCCTATCCTGAACTTTTCAGAGAGAATGTTGATTCAGTAGCAATATTGCTGAATGCCATGTTCAAAGATAAAAGTGTAACAGCCTACAAAAATGAACTGGTAACTCAGCGAAAGAAGAAAAGTCGCTATTATTTATTGAAACGCAATGTGAGTTACAATCAACTAGCTGAAATGAAACAATGGCCTTTGTTCAGAAGAGGTCAGTACAAAAGCGGATTGGTAAGTGTGCAAAACGATAAGCGATTGATGCCTTTCGGACAGTTGGCTCAGCGTACAATTGGTTTTACTAATAAAGATGGAAGAAAAGTCGGATTAGAAGGGAAGTACGATGAACCGCTTCGCGGCACACAAGGACAAGTGATGGTTCAAAAAATTTCCGGTGGTGTTACTATTCCATTAGATACCAGAGAAGGAATTGCACCGCAACCGGGCAGAGATATTTATACTACGATAGATGTGGATTTACAGGATGTTGCCGAAGATGCTTTGCAGCGTTCATTGCAACATCATGGAGCCGGTCATGGTTGTGTGGTACTAATGGAAGTGAAGACAGGAAAGATTAAAGCCATTGCAAATCTCGGGTTGACAAAAGATTCTTCGTATCAGGAAATTCAGAATTATGCGGTAGGAGAAGCCACCGAGCCGGGTTCTACTTTCAAGTTAGCAACTGTAGCAAGTTTGATGGAAGATGGGTTGGTAACGAACGAAACCAAAGTTCACGTAGGAGATGGTCACTTCAAAGTTTACAACCGTCAGATTGCTGACCACGATAAACCTGAAACTCCAGAGTTAACTGTAAAACGCGCTATTGAAGTTTCATCCAACGTAGCAGTAGCTTCTCTCGCGAATCAGTATTATTCTTCTTCTAAAGAAAAATTCTTTAAACACATTGAAGCATTCGGTTTTACAAAACCAATTGAGATTGAATTACCCGGTGCTGCAAAACCTGTTTTTACAAGGCCCGAAAAGTGGAGCGGTGTTTCAGCGCCATACCTCGCTCACGGATATGAAATTCAAGTTACTCCATTACACACGCTAATGTTTTACAATGCCATTGCTAATGATGGTGTAATGGTGAAGCCGTATTTGGTTGATAAAATTAAAGAGTATAACACCACGGTTGACTCCTCAGTAACCATGGTATTGAGCGATGATATTTTAAGTAGTAAGACGATTAAACAGCTACAGGAAATTTTGAAAGGCGTTGTGGAAAACGGAACTGCCACCAACCTGAAAACAGAGTATCTGCGCGTAGCAGGAAAAACAGGAACAGCAGTAATTGCTCAAGGAAAAGACGGATATAAAAACGGAGGGAGAAAAGTTTATCAGGCAAGTTTCTGCGGATATTTTCCGGCAGAGAATCCGGAGTATTCCATGATTGTTGTTATCAATTCTCCTTCTCAAAACGGTTACTACGGCAATGTGGTGGCTGGATCCATCTTCAAGGAAGTGGCGGATAAAGTTTACTCTCTCTCGCTGGATATGCATAAAGCGATAAACAAAACAATTGCACACAGCAATGTACCCCTTATTCAGAAAGGAAATTTTACCGATTTGAAGAGCATCTATAACTTTTTCGGAATAAAAGTAAATGAGATAGAAACAGAATGGGGAACTGCAAGTGTTGCTTCTAACAAAATTTTATTGGCAGAAAACGAAATGCAAAACGGAACTGTGCCCGATGTAATGGGTATGGGTTTAAAAGACGCAATGTATTTATTGGAGAGTTCAGGGTTGAAAGTGAATGCAGTGGGACGCGGAAATGTGATCAAACAAAGTTTGACCGCCGGAGAAACGGTATCAAAAGGCATGAACATAACAATCGAACTGAGATAAGCTGAAATGAAGAAACGTCTTGTAATTCTTGGTGCTGGTGAAAGCGGTTTTGGAGCTGCTGTGCTAGGTATGAAGCAAGGTTACGATGTGTTTGTGAGCGATGCTGGTAAAATAAAAGCCAATTACAAGAAGCTGCTCGAAGAACGGAAAATAAAATACGAAGAGGGAAAACATACCGAAGAGAAAATCCTGAATGCGGATTTAGTGATGAAGAGTCCAGGGATTCCTGACAAAGCGGAAATGGTGAAAAAAATTCGTGCGAAGGGAATTAAAGTGGTGAGCGAAATTGAATTCGGTTCCTGGTTTACAGAGGCACAGATTATAGGAATTACAGGTGCGAATGGAAAGACTACTACTACTGCATTGACTTATCATCTTCTTAAAAATGGAGGAATGAACGTGGGATTAGCCGGGAACATCGGACAAAGTTTTGCCTACCAGGTTGCTACCGAAAATTACGATTACTATGTTCTGGAGATTTCAAGTTTCCAATTGGATGATATTGAAAAATTCCGTCCGAATGTAGCAGTGCTAACCAACATCACACCGGATCATTTAGATAGATATAATTACGCGTTGCAGAATTATGTGGCATCGAAATTTAACATCGCGAAGTACCTGCAGGAGCAAGACTATTTCATCTACTGCGCAGATGATGAAATAACGATGACGAACATAGAACGTTACCCAACCAAGGCGCAAAAAATTCCTTTCAGCTACGAAACAGAATTTGTTGAAGGGGCATTTACCAAAAACGAACACATCATTATTAACCATAAACAAAACCAATTTACCATGAGTATTCAAGAACTCGGATTGAGTGGACGCCACAACGTCTACAACTCGATGGCTGCAGGGATAGTAGCCAACGTTTACGGACTTCGCAAAGAACAAATTCGCGAAAGTCTGGCGGATTTTAAATCGCTCGAACACCGCATGGAGAGCGTTGCAAAAGTCCGTAACATCGAATTTATCAACGATTCAAAAGCGACCAACGTAAACAGCACGTGGTATGCACTTGAATCAATGAGCAAACCCATTATCTGGATTGCTGGTGGTATTGATAAAGGTAACGACTACAGCGTGCTTGAGGCACTTGTAAAAAAGAAGGTTCGCGGAATGATTTGCCTGGGTTCAGACAATACCAAATTGCATTCTGCTTTTGGTAAAATGGTTGACATTCTGGTGAACGTTACGAATATGAACGATGCGGTTCGGATGGCATATCAACTTGGTAATCCCGGAGATTGTGTCTTGCTTTCTCCTGCGTGCGCTTCGTTCGATTTGTTCGAAAACTATGAAGACAGAGGGAGGAAATTTAAAGATGCTGTAGTTCAGTTGTAGGATTTTAATACTAACAACTAATTATTCTCTGAGATGTTATACTACTTCTTCAACTTTCTCGACCAACAGTTTGATCTGCCCGGAGCGGGGCTGTTCAACTTTATTTCATTTCGCGCAGCGGCAGCGGTTATTCTTTCACTTGTAATTTCAATGATTTACGGGAAGAATGTCATCGCTTTGTTACAGCGAAAACAAATCGGTGAAACAATTCGCGATTTGGGTTTAGAAGGAGAGAAGACAAAAAAGGGAACACCCACCATGGGAGGCCTTTTAATTCTCGGAGCAATTCTGGTTCCTACACTACTCTTTGCTAAACTTGACAATCTCTACATCATCCTGATGCTTATCACCACAGTGTGGCTTGGTTTAATTGGTTTTGCTGATGACTACATCAAAGTGTTTAAGACGGATAAAAGAGGTTTGGCAAGCATTTCAAAAATTATCGGCCAGGTAGGTTTAGGAATTATAGTAGGAACAACGCTTTATTTCAGCGACAGTGTAGTAACAAAGGAAGAAATTCCGGAAGGAGAAGTTTATAAATACAGTAGCGACAGAGTTTCGAAAATTACAGATGATAATCTGAGGGTACATTATATGGTGACCGAAAAAACTCCGACTACTACTATTCCCTTTGTGAAGGGTCATGAAATAGATTACAACATAATACTATGCGCTATTAATAAAGATTGGTGCAAATATTCGTGGATCATTTTTATTCCGCTTGTCATTTTTATCATCACTGCAGTCAGTAATGGTGCTAATCTTACCGATGGAATAGATGGGCTTGCGACAGGAACCTCCGCAATTATCGGTGTTACCCTTCTCGTATTTGCTTACGTCTCCGGTAATATAATTTTTGCAGATTATTTAGATATCATGTATATCCCTAACTCCGGAGAGTTGGTAATTTTTATTGCAGCCTTTGTTGGAGCTTGCGTTGGTTTTCTTTGGTACAATGCATATCCGGCTCAGGTGTTTATGGGCGATACAGGTAGTCTTACACTCGGC
>JAZKEP010000152.1:0-9366 GCA_040387015.1 Bacteroidota bacterium | reverse complement strand
GTGACGTAAATATTATTGCTGAAAAGAAGGATGTAGCTCCCGTTAAGAAGGAAGTACCTGTAGTAACCAAAACGGTGCCTGCGCAAACCGCAGTGCCTCAGGCTACAAAACAAACTCCACCTGCTGCTAAGGAAACAACAGAGGTCGCTAAGGCAGAAACAGAAAAGACTGTTCTGCCAGCGGTTAAAGAAACACCGAAGGTGGCCGAAGAGCCGGTTAAGGTTCCTGTTCCTGAAACGGTTCAGAAAACAGAGCCGACACCGGTTCCGCAGCCTGTAAAAGAAACAGCCCCTGCAGCAACCATTGAAAAAACAGATACAGAATATACAACCCTATCCGATGGAAATAGAATAAAGAAACCGGTTGAGAAGGCAAGTGGCGGAGGAAAAACAACCTCGGCTTCAGCTCCTGAAACTATAAGCGAAAAAACAGTAGTTGAAGAAGTTAAAGAAAGCAAACCGACTCCTGCACCAGTTCCTGTAAAATCTCCCGAAGCAAAACCGAGCCCCCCTGCGGTAATAAAAACACCTGCTACAGAAAGTAAGCCCGCACCCGCAACCGTAAAAACAGAAGTTACAAGTACAACAGTTACAAAAACAACAGAAACAAAGAGTACTGAAACAATACAACCTGTAGTTAAATCGAACCGCCATCCGCTCGTTCCGTTAAGCAAGCCTGAAACAGGTATCATTTTCAAGATTCAATTGTTCTCACTTAAAGGAGAACTGAAGGAATACGATAAATTTATGAAACTGTTTACCGTTCTTACTGCCGAAGAACTGAACAATGGTGTTACCCGTTATTATGGCGCAAAAACAAAATCGCTGGCAGAAGCAAAAAGGTATCATGCAATAGCAGTGGCCAATGGTTACAAAGATTCATATATTGTTGGTTTCAAAGACGGTAACCGTATGAGCTTTGAAGAGTTGAAAGCCGCTGAAGACAAATAGCGCCATTCGTTACATTTTGATTTCTATCTCAAAAGCATATTTTTGGCAAAA
This sequence comes from Bacteroidota bacterium, assembly GCA_040387015.1. Taxonomy (GTDB): domain Bacteria; phylum Bacteroidota; class Bacteroidia; order Chitinophagales; family LD1; genus Bog-950. Next base: position 8,365 of record JAZKEP010000152.1, on the reverse strand, counting down.
TTTATCTAAGTGACGAATCAGGCGAAGGTTGGTATTTTTTCTACAGTTTCAGTTATCATTTTTATTCTCGGGTTTTACTTTTTAAAAGGCACTAATCTTTTTGTAAGCAAGAACGTTTATTATGCAGTTTACGACCGGGTAGATGGGTTGTATAAGTCTAACGATGTGGATGTAAATGGTTTTAGGATTGGCCGCGTTGGGAAAATGGAACGTAATCCGGAAACAGGAAAGATTGTAGTTCAGCTTGATTTAGATAAGGATGTACGTATTCCTAAAAGCGACAGCACGCAGGCCCTTCTTATCTCTACTGATTTCTTAGGTAGCAAACAAGTGCGATTAGTATTTGGAACCTCCACTGAGTATTATCAGGATGGAGATACTATTCATACCATGTTTAAAAAGGATTTAACCGAACAACTCGGAGCGCAAATTGATCCGATTATGGTTAACGTAAATAAAATGATGCCTCAGTTGGATTCAACTATCAGAGGTATAAAAATGTTGTTTGACGAACGAAACGAGAAAAGTATTTACACCACTTTAGCTATTGTAAATGATGCTTTAAGAAAAATTGATGTCATTCTTGCAAAGAATGATGAAACGCTTCGCCTCACCCTACAGAATCTTCAAAGCATTACGGGAAATGTTGAAAAAAGCAATGAAGCTATTACCAGGATTCTGAACAATGCCGAAAGTTTTACCGATTCCTTACAACAGGCAAACATTAAGCAGACTGTGCAAAACCTTAATCAAACTATTACACAGCTCAATGTTGTGATGAAAGACATCAATGAAGGTAAAGGTACACTTGGTAAAGTAATTAAGAGCGATGAGTTATATGCCAAAGTTGATTCTGCAGTAAATCATCTGGATGTTTTACTGAAAGATGTAAAGGCGCGTCCATATCGGTATATCAGTATCAATGTTCTTGGCTCCAAAAAAGCAGAGGAGCGCAGAGTGAAAAAGTATAACGAATCGGGGAAATAAAACAGCTATTAACCGTTAGACTTCTGGCGTCAGGTAATTTCCTTATCCCTTTTTCTCATTTTTGTTTTTGTGGCTAATCCAAAATTTATTTTGCGGAAGATCAAAATGTGCTCAAAGAATTTCTTTGTTATACTAAGTGTACTGTGTGGTTTAAGCATCCCTTCCGTTTCACGTTCACAGTCGGAGTCTACCAAGGATGTTGAAATTATCAATGCAGATTACTTAAAGATGCAGGAGATAAATGGAAAGAAATTTACCCGGCTGGTAGGTAATGTAGCATTGAAGCAAGATGAAATATTAATGTGGTGCGACAGTGCCGTGCTTGATAAAGAATCTAACTCAGTGGATGCTTATGGCAATGTTCATATACGCCAGGATACTGTAGATGCATACTCCCGCTATTTGAAGTATGAAGGCAATAAGAAATTTGCGCGCCTACAGGGTAACGCCAGTTTAAGCAGCGGTACCATGGTTCTTTATACAGAGGAGTTGTTTTATGATGTAAAGAATAAAGTGAGTTATTATTTAACCGATGGAAAGGTGGTTAAAGACTCTACGGTTATAACCAGTAAAAAGGGATACTACTACAGCAACGTAAAGGAGGTGTATTTTAATGACAGCGTGGTTATTGTTGATCCCAATTACAACCTTACTTCAGATACACTGAAATATAACACCGAAACAAAGGTTTCTACTTTCTTTGGTAACACCCTTATTATTAATGAAGACAGCCGCATTTACTGCAACAACGGTTGGTATGATAGTGAGCGGGATATTTCCTCTTTCGGGAAAAATACGGTGGTGGTTAATCCGCCTCAGCGCATGGTTGGTGATAGCCTTTATTATGAGCGCTTTCATGGGTTTGGAAAGGCCATAGGAAACTTTACCTGGGTGGATTCAAGTATGGCTGTGGAGATACAGGGCAGGTACGGGGAGTTTGTGGACTCTCAGCAATCTATTATGGCTACACAAAAGCCGTTACTTATTTACAAGATGGATAACGACTCGCTTTTTCTTACTTCCGATACTTTAAAGAGCAGGAATAAAACTGCGACTGACACTGTAAAAGTATTTTTTGCTTATCATAAGGTGCGCATGTTTATGAAGGATATGCAGGGCGTTTGTGATTCGTTATTTTATTCGTTTGAGGATTCAACTTTCAGGATGTATTACAGCCCTGTGATTTGGAGCGACAATATTCAGATAAGTGGGGATACCGCTTACCTACATACTAAAAATAATAAAGCTGACCGGTTCGAAATTTATAAGTCAGGGTTTATTATTTCACCCTCAGGGAAAAAGTTTTTTGATCAGATAAAGGGAATTGACATTTACGGTTATTTTGAAGAGAATGCGTTGAGAAAAGTGGATGTGAAGGGTAATGCCGAAAGCCTTTATTTCGGGAAAGATGAAAGAGAAAAATATGTTGGTAACAATAAAGCCGTTTGCACTGATATTGGCATTTACTTTAAGGATAGGAAGATTGATAAGATTGCTTTCCTGAAACAGCCGGAAGCCGTTTTTACGCCTATGAAAATGCTGACCGCAGAGCAGTATAAATTAAAAGATTTTAAGTGGCAGATTGAGCGTAAGCCCAAGAGCAGGGAGGAGATGTTGGTCTATTAAGCCAACTTTGAATTATTCGCTAACTGCTTGCTTTAATTGAGTGTTTATTTTTTCCTTTCTTGATTTAGAGATGGGAATAGGCCTTCCATCTTCATCAATTCGTACAAAAATTATTTTGGTATGGCACACTATCTTCTCCTCGTGGGTATATACGCTGAATCTTCGGGCTTCAAGAAAGAGTGTGATAGTTGAATTGCCGATTTTATCTACCTGCCCGTAAATCTTTATCTGGTTATTGACCTTAACGGGTTCCTTAAACACCACTTCTTCCATTTTGAGAGTTACCATGTTGGGAGTGCGGCATAAGGAAGTTGCCAGCGAAACCCCGGCTTCGTCAATCCAGCAAAGCATCATGCCTCCAAAAAGATTGTTGTGTACGCCAATGTCGCTTTGCTTGCAAAGTTTTGTAGAGATGAGTTCCATTTTTTCGCTGTATACTATAAAAGACTCTTTATAAAGCCCGCGAAGAAAATACATCTAGGGTTCATCTCAAACTGTTTAACAGAGGTTTTAACGTAAATGGTGATATAAAAGGTATTTGAGTAAGGAGAAGGGGTTTCGGTAAACAGGAAAGAGAGTATCCTTAAACAAGTAATCATTAGAAAAATAGGCCATATCCCGGTTGCAATACAAGAAGTGTGGAAAAATCACGGGGCTAGTTTATCAGTAAAGCCGGGAGCAAAACTATACGTAAACAGGCCTGCAGTAGCACCCACTTCAATTTTTTTCTTGGATAATTGAAGTGAGCCGGATGCCCTTGTGTATGTCTCTGAATGTGCCTGTGCCCGATGAATTTTTCTTAAAAATAAAGACATACCGAAGCTTTTAAAAACCTTAGAAATCTTTGGAAGAGGAAGAGCAAACAAAGGGTACCATTAACTTATGTTTCACTGGTCTGCCAGAAATGAAATTATTTTTTTCAATAATATTTTACACCTGTCCAGGCCTGGCGCTGTATCTTGTCAGGGTCTTGTGCTATGCTGCATTTTTTGTCAAATATCATTGTTGCACGCTCGGTAGTGGTGTAGGGTTTCCATGTTTCGGAAGTAATGCCATTTGGGTTACCGTAGCGGGCAAAGTTTGTCCATGCCTTCTGCATTGCGCCCGATAGTTGTTTAATTACCTTTTTTGTGGCAACTACTTTTAAGAGTCTGCCGGTTTTGCGGTCGGTGCTGCCAAATATAAAAGGCATTTCGATGCCGTGGAAACTGCGCAGGCCTGTAACCTTTAAAAAGAACGAGCACCATTCGAAGCGGTACAAATACACGGGCGCATACACCAGCCGCTGTTCCGACAAGCGGATATTAGGTACACGGAAAAGAGCATCGGTTAGTATTTCCATCACTGCTGCTTTGCGCGGATACTTTTCGTAGCCCGCAAGCACCTGTTGTTTATCATTTTTACAAATACGGTCAATGTATTCGTTCAGCTGCTTTGCATTTTTCGGAGCTGTTTTCATGGTTTTTACAAAAATGGTGCTTTCATCATTGTTCGTTCCCAGCAATAAAGGCACGCGGGCATTAACCTGTTGGTCTATACTGCTGAATATATCTGCTGTGAGCACTTTGCCATCTATAGTGGGTGCAAATACTTTGTTATCAGTGGTGAGCATATATTTTAAAAGTTTTTCCTGCGCGGCTTTTAAGCTATCGAGGGGCAATGTTTTAAGCAGGTGCTTGTTGGTGGGGTTCAACCGCAGAAAACTGAAATACTTTTTAGTAATGCTGTCTGCCAACGAAGGGGTCCATACCATGGCGGGTGTGCCGCTTTGTGCTATAGCTGCAATGAACAATCCTTTAGCAGCAGGGCTTGCCAGCAGCGTTTGTACACTGGTTGCCCCTGCCGACTCGCCAAAAATAGTTACGCGGTCAGGATTACCGCCAAACGCGGCTATGTTTTCTTTGACCCATTGCAGGGCAGCTATTTGGTCATGTATACCCAGATTATTACCTAAAGTATCGTTGCCTTCAACCGGGGTATTAAAATATAAAAAGCCCAGCGGGCCCAGACGGTAATTAATTGTTACTACCACTACATCGCCATTTCTGGCGAGCTTCAATCCATTGTAAATAGGCTGCGAACCGCTGCCTGCTACCAGCGAACCTCCGTGAATCCAAACCATAACGGGGCGTTTTAAACTATCGGCACAGGGCGACCAAATATTAAGAAACAGACAATCTTCACTTTGCGGCTCTTTGCTGCTTATCATGCTTTTTGTTTGCACCGCAACAGCTCCGAATTTCAACGCATCCTGTACTCCCTTCCATGGCGGTGGGGCATGAGGATAGCCAAAGCGCTCTGCCTCCGCGTATTTTATTCCCCGCCATACGCAAATATTTTCCTCTGTAGTTCCCCGCAAAATGCCCGACCCGGTTCGTGCTAATACCTCCACTTCCTTGTTTTGTGCAAATGCATTTAATACGGATAAGAATAGAATAAGGAAAACAGGGAAGCAGCGAAGTATCTTCATAGTTACAATTTTCGGGAAATAATTTGCTGCGGAGAGGCTCTTAAAGTGTGCCATATTTTGCCCGTTGCGAATGGCGGACTTTTTGCTTTTCACAGGCTATGGAGAAACCCTTACGCTATCAAATTGAGGAGAAGAATGAAGAGGTTACTTTCCTTTTGCTTAATATTGAATATAGCTGCTTTGAGTTTAACGGCTCAAAATCTCTCCAGCGATAAAATTCCGCCAAGTGTGTTAATGGCTTATAAAACCTGGTGCCCCGGCCCTGAGTTTACGCGTTGGTATATTCTTGCCGACTCTACTTACGGAGTGTTTTACACCTTACAGGATGTAAAGCATTTTGCACAGTGGAACAAAGAAGGAAGTTGGATACAGCACAAAGTTAATTGTGAGAGTAAAGCATTACCCGATTTAGTCAAAACTGCTGCCGCTGCTCAGTTTTTGGGTTTCGAACCCCAGCATGTGCTGCTCATAGATTCAGCCAACACGGAACCCGTTTATGAAATCTTCATGATGAAAGGAAAAGAGTTTTATATCACCCGGGTTTCGCTTAAAGGCGAAATACTTCGAACCAGCGAAAAAAACTACTGGCACAACCTTACAAAAGCAGAACGCAATCAATCGACCCGCGAAGAAGAAAAGAAAAGATAACAGGTGCCAAAAGGACTACTTGGAATCCTAAAAATCTTTCCATACGTTGTTACGGGTCTTCTATAGGATGATGCAGAAGTCTACGCTCTAGAACCTGATAGCTCGGAAGGTTGTAGTGTGGAATAGCTTACCCAATTTCAAATTTTTTAAACGAGTTAATTCTACGCATTACTAGTATGTGCTATGTAATCTGCCTAATGAACAGTCACATTTTCATTAGCTATTCCATGTATTGGCATGTTATTAGGAGAGGATGAAACAAAAAAATCATAATTATGAAAACAAATACAATAAATACCCGCTGGCTAACAGTAGCCTGCTTATTTGCCATTACACTTTGCTTTTGTTTTTACAGCCACCCTGCCGCTGCCAAAAACTACTCTATGTACAGCAACGATAGTGATGGCGATGGTGTAAGAGATAAAAAAGATAAATGCCCGAATACTCCCAAAGGAGTAGGCGTAACCCCCGAGGGCTGTCCACTTGATGGCGACAAAGACGGTGTAGCTGATTACTTAGATAAATGCCCAAAGGAGGTGGGCGGCAAAAACATGAATGGCTGCCCTGATAAGGACAAAGATGGAGTGGCTGACATAGATGATGGCTGCCCCGATGTGCCCGGCACTGAAAGGTTCAAAGGTTGCCCCGATACCGATGGTGACGGTATTGAGGATTCAAAAGATAAATGCCCCAATGCTAAAGGCTCCGACCAGTTTAAAGGCTGTCCTGATACCGATGGTGATGGGGTAGACGATTCAAATGATAAATGCACCGACACCGAAAAAGGAATAAAAGTAGACAGCAAAGGCTGTGCGCTCGATACCGATGGCGATGGTATTATTGATTCAAAAGATAAATGTCCTACTTCCAAAGCTGAGGGAACAGCTAATGGTTGCCCTGAAATAAAAGTAGTGGTGATTAAACGCCTGCAAACTATTGCGCAACAAATAAATTTTGAAACAGGCAAGGCTACTCTTAAGCCTTCATCTTTCCCGGTACTGGATGAGTTGGCAAAAATTATGGCCGAATACGTTGACTATAATTTAAAAATGGGAGGACATACCGACAATGTAGGAAATGATGATGCTAACTTTAAACTTTCACAGGCGCGTATGGATGCCGTAAAAAGCTACCTTGTAACTAAGGGAGTAGCACTTGGCAGAATTGAAGCTACCGGATATGGCGAAACAAAACCCGTAGCTTCTAATGATAAGGCCGATGGCAGAATGCAGAACAGAAGGGTAGAGTTAGAACTCGTAGTGAGATAAACTGATGTAACATACTTCGCAAACTTCCTGTTCTTCTAAACGAAGACTTAGGGTTTCAATAAAAGCAGTCATGTGACTGCTTTTATTTATTTCATGCTTGGGTAAGAAATAGCTGATTTTACACCACCAGACTATTCCTCTGCGGCAGAGTTTACCTTTCGGGCCTATGCCTATGAATCTCTTCTTTTAGTTTGTGTGCAGATACTAACATAGCATAACAAATTCCTATTTGTAACATACATACAAGGTTTAAAGATCCAACGTGTACAAAGGTTACGTAACTTACCCCGAACCAAAACCTGAACATATGAACATGGACACTCAAACCGAAACAGCAAAAGCACAGGAAATTCCCTCTTATATTAAAAATCTTCCTGTTCGGCCTGCAAACGATTACGAGCGTATTCAGGCACTTATCGAATATTGCATTCTCGATACGGACCCCGAAAAAGAATATGATGATATTACTTTGATTGCCAGTGAAATTTGTCAAACCCCTATTTCATCTATTGGCTTTATTGACGAAAACCGGCAGGTATTAAAATCTAATAGAGGATTATCGGATATAAGCCCCCGTGACATGACTTTCTGTAACCACACCATCAACACACCTGATGAAATATTGGTTATTCCCGATTCGCGTATAGACCCACGCTTTACTGACCACCCTGCCGTTATCAACCTGCCTCATGTTATATTCTATGCAGGTATTCCTTTAGTAACTGCCGATGGTTATGCTTTGGGAACACTTTGTGTGGTAGATAATAAGCCTCGCGAGTTATCACAACAGCAACTTGACCTGCTAAAGGCATTGGCCAATCAGGTAATGAAATTGTTAGACCTCAGAAAAAATAATATTCAACTGGCCACTATAAGTAAACAACTCCACGAGCGCGCGCTCGAATTGCAGGATGCTAATCAAGAATTGGAGTCCTTCAGTTACACAGTCTCTCACGATTTGCAATCTCCTTTACGCTCCATCAGCGGATTCTCTACTCTTTTATTAAAGTTATATAGCCATCAACTGGATGAGGATGGAAAGGAGTTTTTGAATACAATTCATGGTAGCGTGGCGCGAATGGGTAGTTTAATTCAAGACCTGCTCAAACTTTCGAGGCTGGGTAAAACCCCACTGACAAAAGCAGAAACTGATATGGGTAAACTTGCCGGTGAAATGATTAATGAAGTACGATTAGATAAAACCTATGAAAAGACCGAAATACATTTATATACTTTAGAACCGTCCACCTGCGACCCCGGGTTAATGAAACAGGTTTGGGCAAACCTTATTGGTAATGCGGTAAAGTATTCGGGTAAAAAAGAAAAACCGGTAGTTGAAATTGGCATGCAGCAGATAGAAGGCGAG
>JAZKEP010000151.1:28679-33865 GCA_040387015.1 Bacteroidota bacterium | reverse complement strand
TTAGGTTTGCTTTCACCATAACCTACAGCTTTCAATCTGTCTTTAGCAATACCCTTGCTGGCTAAATAGCTGACACAACTTTCGGCACGTGCCTGAGAAAGTTTCTGGTTAGCAGCATCGGAGCCAATATGGTCGGTATGCGCACTCAACTCAATAATAAAAGATGGGTTCTCCTCCAATATTTCCAGCAGGTTATCCAATACGGACTTAGAGTTTTCGGTGAGCGTAGCCTTGCCAAATTCATACAATACATTCTGCAAGGTGTATTCCTTGTTTATCTCCAGTTTGGCAATAGAAATATCTTTGGTAATGGTATCAACGTTTCCAATACCCGCTGTATTCAGGTCTGTAGTTTTAGAAAAGTATCCTTCTTTACGGGTGATGATTTTGTAATTCTTGTTGCCTTCCACATCAAAATAGTAGTAGGGGTTCGAATTCATGTAGTAAACCGTTTTCTCCATACCGCTGGGGTAAACTTCGATAATGGTAACGCTGGCGTTCATCAAGCCTTCAGTTTTGCCATCTTCGGTAATTAACCCTTTTACCACGTATCTTTCCTTGCGCACATTAAAATTGTTCTGAATGGTATCTTCATCGGGAAGCCCTTTGGTAGTTACTAACTCCGACTTAAGCTGATAGCCGTCTTTAATTACTTGCACTTCGTAATCGGTTTCAGGCGCCATTTTGAAAGCATAATACCCATCGGTGCTCATAGAGTCAACAGCCACTAAAGTTTTAGTGCCATCAGCTTCCTTGCGATAAAGATTGAAGGTAGCACCTGTAAGCGGGCCACCGCCTTCAGCGCCTTCTTTGAATACAATACCTTGCACCGCAAAGTTGAAATTGCGCCAGTAAAACACATCGTCCGAAGCGGTAACAATGCCATTCAAGGGAACGCTTCCCTCGCGGTTCGAAACTAAATAACCTTGTGTTTGATCAGCATTGCGGGTATAATAAAGGTCATCTGCGCCTGTGGAAACCGGTCTTCCAACATTGTTTACTTCGCTCCAGGCTAAATCGGTCCCTTCGGTAGATTTAAAAACGTCCAAACCTCCAAAGCCGGGATGCCCGGTTGAGCTGAAATAAAGCGTGTTAGTACTGTCATCAAAGAACGGAGTTAGTTCATCTCCAATCGTATTGATGGGCCCTTTCAGAGCCATCGGTCCTTTAAACTCTCCGTTCTGGGTACGAAGAAAATACCATATATCCATACCACCTACACCACCGGGGCGGTCCGATGAAAAGTAAATAATTTCCATGCCGTCATCAGAAGTTCTTACTGCAGGTTGAGTAGAAGTAAACTCTTCTTTGGCATTGATAGGCTCCGGTAAACGCTTAATATTCGAAAACGTTCCGTTGCTGTAATCTGCTTCGAAAAGATTGCAGAGTGAACGGTCGTCATCCATCTCTAAACATTTGGTAAAGAAGAACTTGTTAAGGTCTTTATTAAAAGTACCGTTGCCTACAATGTATCCCTCCTCGTTTATTTCCTTATTGTCAAGTGCAGTTCCTTTTGTCCAGTCATTTCCTGCGCGGTTAGAACGCATAATCTGGTAAACTCTTTTTGATTTAGGCCCTACAAAATGGTGCAAGGTATCACCGGTAGTAAGGGCATCTATTTTAAAAGAAGTGTAATACAGTTCATTGTCATTTATAAGAACCGGTGCAGCCTCAGTATACGATTTATTGATGTTACCTCCGGCAGTAAAGGCTTTTACCTTTGCTCCGGGTGCTGATTTGGCATACTCGCACCCTGCAATTTCAATAGCTGCTAATTTTTTCAGATTGTCCTGGTCATTCTTGGGTACATAGCTCTTGGTAAATTTATTTAGATACTCAATGGCTTCATCATACTTGCCGTTGCGGTGCAACACCTGACCGAAATAAAAACCGCCTTTATTGAACAGTACCTGATCTTCTCTGTCCCATTTTTTCTTTTTTGTTTTTGGCCCTGGTTTAATGGAATAGAATTGGCGAAAGAAAACTTCAGAGTTGGCATAATCGCGGGCGTTGAGCAATGACATGGCCAGCCAGAAATTAGCATAGCGGTTCGAAGAGTCTTGGCGCACTACATCTTTGTAATATTCCGCTGCTGTGTAAAAATACGACTCTGCATAAAATTTATCTCCAATCTTCAATTGCGTTTTCGGACACTTCGAAGGTACCCGGTTTTTCTGTGCAAACGAAAAGGAGGGATTTAGTAAAAGAGCAAAAACAGCCAACGCTATTATCTTCTTCATGTGTTTGGTTTTTGGGTTCCGTTTTTATTAAAAAAAACCCGCACAGTGCATGCAGGTTTTAATTTTCTTAAAATATCTTTTAGGATTCAATTAAAATCTGCGGCTTGGCAACGATTTGTTTGCTTTAAACGACTTGATGGTTTCGCCCACATATACCAACGAAATTTCGAATGCGCCACGGTTAGTGGTTGTCTTCTTCAAATCAGAAATGTTTACATCATAAGCAAAGCCAAGACGCACATTACGGAACTCAACATTTGCCATAGGTATAACTGCATCGGAAGTTCCGCTACTGATACCGGCATATCTGTAACGGCAACCTACGCTGATACTATTGTTATTTCTGAAACCTGTATTAAAGTAGTAACTGGCAGAAAGACCAGGTAGAATTTCCATAAAAGGCTCTTGATACATTACAAGGATTTCAGGAGAAATAGACACCTTTTTCTTCTTGCCGATAAATGCTTCTAAATTGAAATCTCCATTGAATTTGCGAGGTAGAACGCTGGTGTTATCAAGTCCTCCTGTAGTAGCGGAAGTAACAGTATTTTGTTTGGGTTCAATCAAGTGAAAAGCACCAAATCCAATTCCCAGTTTCACTTTGTCCTTTATGTTTGAACGCCAATATAAACCGGCATTGAAGTCGAAGCGATAAAAGCCGCGGCTGAATACCTCTTCTGAACTGAGATTGATGGTTTGATTATGTCCGCGGAACTGGTCTCCGAACAAAGGATCTTCAACTCTCTTTTGAAGAAATGCTCCTTGTAGACCCAATGATAAACGGTGCTGTCCTAATTTGCCAAACCCTTTGTGATAAGCTACCGAAAGATTCGCATTGAGAATAGAAAGACCTGCCTGACCTGAACGGTCATTGAAGAAGCCAACACCAATTGCCAACTTATCTGTTTTCAAATATCCTTCCAGCAAACAGAAATCCACATCAGCGCCAATAGTATTAAAGCCATACTTGCCGCCAACAGCGTTTGACCATTGGTTTCGGTAAATAGCAGCTAAACGGAAACTTCCATCGTAGTTACCTACTAACGCAGGGTTTAGTGTGGAAGCATGCGTATAATATTGCGAAAAATGGATGTCCTGTGCTTTGGTCTCTGTGGCTATAAAAAAAATAGCTGCAAATAATATAATTTGAGCAAACCGGGTAAAAAGACGCATAGTTATTGGATTTGTTTTTGAATATGTTCCAAATTTATGAAAGGTTTCGAATTAGCCAAGAGGAACAAAAAATTATTTTTCCACTGCCTTCATCATCATGCCGTATCGGGGACGCAAAGTAATCATCGGCTCGGGCTCCACCGTAAAGTTTTCTTTCAAACGAAATTTGTAATGCCGGTAAAGGTGAATGAGAATAATCTGCATTTCGAGTATAGCAAAATTGTTACCGATACACAGCCTTGGCCCACCTCCGAAAGGAAAGTAAACATAGCGGTCAATGTTCTGCTTTTTTTCAGGAGCAAAACGCTCGGGCATAAACTTCAGTGGTTGATCCCAATACTTTTCACTACGGTGCAAATGCCAGATAGGTATCAGCACGTTGGTATCTTTAATAATTCGATAGCCGCCTATTTCATCTTCCGTATTGTTTCTTCTACCTACCATCCATGCGGGAGGGAACAGGCGCATACTTTCATCAATTACCTGCCGCACATATTGAAATCCCATGATCGAACTAAAATCGAGCGATATCCCTGCATCTAATTTTGCATCAATCTCATTAACCATTTTTTCTTCTGCTTCGGGGTTTTGCGATAGGAGGTAGAGTGTCCAGGCCATGGCGTTGGCAGTGGTTTCATTACCGGCAATAAAAATGGTCATTACTTCATCGCGCAGCTGGCGGTTATCCATCGCTTCGCCTGTTTCTTCATCGCGGGCATCCAGCAACATCGAAAGCAGGTCGCTTTTCGAAATCCCTTCTTTTCTTCGCTTATCAATAATTTCGTAAATAACATCATCCAACACTTTTACTGCTTTACGTTCCCGTAAATTAAATGGAGTAGGTATAGAAGGCGGAAGGCGTATCGGGTCATTCAGTTTTTCGGTGGCATACTGGTTGAGCAGGGTAATTTGGCGGCTTACCAACTCGGCTTTTTCATCATCTACTCCATTGCTGAAGATAGCTTCTGAAATAATATCAAGCGTAAGATTTGTCATTTGCGGAGCCACATCAAAGTACTCACCGCTTTGTGCTTTACCTTTCAGTTTCTCTACTTCTTTTTGTGCACGGTTAACCATCATTGCTGTAAGATCTGCCAGCTTTTGTTTATGAAAAGCCGGCTGAATAAGCCTTCTTTGCTTTTTCCAAAACTCTCCCTCACTAGTAAGCAAACCGTTGCCCAGGAGGATTTTCAGCATGTCGTACGCAAGGCTCTTTCTGTAATTTTTATTGTTGTCTACCAACACGTACTTTGCGTATTCCGGTTTTGCTGCAATTACAATGCGATTGAAAGGAAGCGAAAGGCTGAAAATATCGCCATACTTGTGAACCAGTTTGGTTACTTCTTCATGGGTATTTTCGCGAATTAAATAACCGCTGCCAAACAGCCAGTGCTTTTCTTTGGGAAAAGGAGGAACCGGTTTCTGTTGTGTAGCTGTTTCCATAATGCTTTATACTTTGCGAAGTTCGTTCTTATATCTGTTATAAAGAAACAATGTTCCTGCTAATCCGATAACGACCATTCCGATAGAGATGAGTTCACTTTGACGGAATTGCATCCCGAAAAAGCCATACGTATCTCTGCCTGACAAATCACGCCATTGTTCTATTGCAAACCGTTGAACTCCTATCAAAATCATGAAGATGGCGAAAAGAATACCCGGTTTGTAAGTAAAGCGCTTCCGCAAACTCCAAAGAACAAAAAATATGGTTACGCACATCAGTAGTTCATACAAAGGTGTTGGGAAAGCCGCCTGCACTAACTGATTACAATG
>JAZKEP010000151.1:28338-28669 GCA_040387015.1 Bacteroidota bacterium | reverse complement strand
GCATAGTTATCACTCCATAAAAACTGAGGAAACCAATCCGGTTTCGGCTTCAGGTTCGCCAGGCCCCAGTCTCCGTCTCCCGATACCTGGCATCCGATTCTGCCGATTCCATTGGCGAGAATAAATCCCGGACAAACCGAATCGAAGAAGTGAACGATATTGAACTTTTTCCAGTAGGCGTATAACGCAAAACCCGCTCCCGCGCATATTAAACCTCCGTATACCGAAAGGCCGCTGAACATAGAGCCAATCGGGTCGGCCCAAAAGTTCTGATAGTCATCGGGGTTTTCGAGAAAGTTGAAAAAATTGGCCCCTGTAATTCCCAGTACCG
>JAZKEP010000151.1:20841-28328 GCA_040387015.1 Bacteroidota bacterium | reverse complement strand
AGTCACCGATACCGTCAGAAGGATAAATGGTAATCTCCCGTTTCTCGGGCTGTGGAAGTTTCTCTTTGTTCTTTGTATAATAGTAATACCAGGACATAGCAACCGCCCCGAGAATGCCGCCAATCCAACTTCCGTGGTTGATGGAAAGGAAATAATCTCTCATAGAAATTATTCCCTGGCTAAGCTCAGGTTGATAAAATACGATGCCGATAAGTTTAAAGAATACTACAAAGCCGATTAAAAAATAGAGAATGGTCTCCATCAGGTTAGGTGCTTGGCCCACTATCGTTTCGGCTTCCTTACCTTTTAGAAGCCCTAATGCTTCCCGTCTTCTCATTTCTACAACAGCCAGTGATGCGGCTGCAAAAAAACCGCAGGCCACAAAAAAGCCGTAGCTGTATACCGGAATAAAGCGATAATCAGCTGCAGGTGCCTGGCGGAAGAGTTCGAAAATAAAATCGGTGATTTTAGGATAGCAGCGTAAAAGCATTCAACAGAAGTTAGAAACCTGACTGTGGGTCAGGCAAGTTTAAAAATCAAAAAATAACGGTGCAATCTATCATTATGCTAAAGAATATTCCAAATGCTTTGTGCCTTTTACATAACCAAAGTCTGAAACTTCGCGCAGCGAAATGGTTTGGATGGTATTCCACATTTCCTCTTCATAAGGAATGCCCACTTTAATATAGTTGTCGGTAAAACCGTAGCGCACTCCATTGTCGTTCTCGGCTTCGAATAACACTTTTCTTTCGGTGTTGATATGCTCCGCGTAAAACTTCCGCTTCTTCTTTTCCGAAAGTATTCGCAGCATTTTGTTGCGTTCTTTTCTTTCGCTTATCGGAACTACGGGGGTTATATTTAAAGCTCTGGTATTGGCCCGCTCGCTATAAGTAAACACATGCAGGTACGAAACATCCAGCTCATTAATGAAGTTGTAAGTTTCTAAAAACTGTTCGTGGGTTTCTCCGGGAAAACCGACAATAACATCTACCCCGATGCAGGCATGGGGCATCAGCAGTTTTATTTTTTCTACTCTCTCTTTATAAAGCTGGCGCAGATATTTCCTGCGCATCAGTTTCAGAATTTTATCGGAACCCGATTGCAGCGGAATATGAAAGTGTGGCATAAACTTTCCGCTACCAGCCACAAACTCAATAATCTCGTTGGTGAGCAGGTTGGGCTCAATGGAAGAAATACGAAAGCGCTCTACGCCTTCTATCTTTTCAAGTTCCTGAACCAGTTGATAGAAGTTTTCAGTAGTGCGTTCATTGCCATCCGTGGTCTTTCCGAAATCGCCAAGGTTTACACCTGTTAGCACAATTTCTTTTACCCCGGTTGCGGCCACTTTGTTTGCAACAGCCATTGTATGCTCGATGGAATTGCTCCTGCTTTTACCCCGCGCCATTGGAATGGTGCAGAAAGAACAGAAATAATCGCAGCCGTCCTGCACTTTCATAAAGCTGCGAGTGCGCTCGCCCTGCGAATACGCATCGGTATAAAAACTTACATCCTCAATGTTTCCGCTTACAACTAATGCCTTTGCTTCGACTCCACTCAGCACGACATTCTCTTCCAGTTGTTCCAGGTATTCATGAATCTTAAACTTCTCGTTGGCACCCAGCACCAGGCTCACTCCTTTAATCTTCGAAATTTCTTCAGGCTTCAACTGCGCGAAACATCCCACCACAATAATCTTTGCTTCCGGATTGGTGCGCAGGGCATTCTTCACCACTTGTTTGGTTTCCTTATCGGCATTTTCGGTAACGGAGCAGGTATTTATAATGTAGTAATCGGCACGGTCGCTGAAATCAACTTTCTGAAAACCCTGCTCGGTGAGGATACGCGCAATTGCCGAGGTTTCGGAGAAATTGAGCTTGCAGCCCAGGGTGTGTAAAGCAACTTTGCGATTGTAAAACATGAGGGTGGCAAAAGTAAAAATACTTGGCGGGTAATTACCGGGCGCTTTGAAAGCGGTGTGCGGATGGATAATCTACCGGCTTACTATCAGTTTTTTAGTTGCCTTGCTTTTGCCATTGCTCACCGTAACAAAGTAAACTCCGCTGGCGAAATGGTCGGTTGCAAGTTGCTGGTTAGAGGTTACAAGTTCAACAGCCGTTAGGGTTCTTCCGGTTATATCAGTAATGGTGGCGGTGCTGCTTACAAGGCTTTCGTCTATATTAATAGTAAGGGTGTTGTTGGCGGGGTTGGGGGAAATGTGGAAGGGATTTATAGTAATCTCATCAAGGTTAGTATATAAGGTATAGGGAGTTCCCCAAACTTCGCCTGCCTGCGAATAGTAAATCAGTTTTTCAAAAGAAGTTGCGTAATCATTATTAAGTCCATGCCTGAAGTGGCGGGACTCATACACGCGCCCAAGCCCATAAGCAAAACTGTCAGTGTAATTAATTTCCCCGCATAATACGGGAGCTACACCATTCACTGTTCTGCCGCCATATATTGAATTGCTATCAATGCTGTAATCGTGTTGGCAGAAACTATCGCCAACTAAGTAAATCTCATTTCTATGTAAATCTCTCAGAACGAGATTTTCCATGAGACCCGATACTACTTCTAAAGCAATAAATAAGGTGTCTGAATTGGAAGAATAGTACTTAGCCGTAACAATTTTTCTTTGATAGGTTGTTGGATTTGTAGGAAGTCCGGCACTGCTATACTCATAATCAAAAGTATCTCCCACATTAAAATTGTAAACCTGTGCACGGGTAAGGGTATCGTTAGCATTAATAGTAGCCACTATTAAGCAAAAACAAAAAGCGAGTAAAATTCTTTTCATCTCTTTTCAATTCTACTATAAAACTAAACCCAATTGCCATCAAACAAAACTTTTTAATTCAGGCTATGGTTTCATCACCAGTTTGCAATGAAAAAATTACATTTCTGTGACAAAACTTTGATTTATTTTTCTAAATTTTGCACTTCGGTCAATATAAAACCCATGATTACCGAAGCCTATCTACCTATTACTGTTCATCTGGACCACCGCGAGATACCGGTATGTATGTTGTATATATATGAGTTCAGCGAAACTCAGACAAGCGAAATCCTCGACATCACGGTATCTGAAGTTAAGAAGGTACGAGAAAGGCTGCGCTGTAAGCTGGGCGGCAGAAACGCCCAGGGTTTAACGGCACACGCGCTGAAAGCAACATTCAATATAAACGGTACGCTCCTTGGCCAGGATATTTTTACCGATGAGAAAAAGCGCATGATACAGGATATAGACCCCACTATAGAGTTCTTGTTTCCCATCCATAAGCTTACCCAAGCCCCTATATAAAGTAGAACTTTTTAAGCTACTTCTTTCGCTACTTCATTTCGGTATAAGCTCCTCTCTTCTTTCCACCTTCGCATCAGTTCTTTGATAAGACTGATATTAAATTCCTACAGGTTTGCGGAAGTTTATCACGGTGAGGTTCTAAGTTCCCGCGGCACAGTGGAAGGTTCTAGCGGCACGGTGGAAAGTTCCCGCGTCACGGTGTAAAGTTCCCGCGTCACGGTGGAAAGTTCCCGCTGCACGGTGGAAAGTTCTCGCGGCACGGTGGAAGGTTCCAGCGGCACGGTGGAAAGTTCTCGCGGCACGGTGGAAAGTTCCCACTGCACGGTTGTAAACTCCCAAACCCTAAGAAAATACCGGTTTTATCCATTTTTTAATCTAAAATCATAAAAACATGGCACAAGAAGACTACATTCCAGACGGCTATGCCGAATTTTTCCCTTGGCAAAACAATTTAGTAACCATGGTTAGCACCAACGCGGTGGCGTGGGGTATTCCGGTCCCCAAGGTAACCGAGCTTGGTGATAAGCAGGACATTTATGTGCCGCTTTATACTGCCGCCACTACACCTTCCACCAAAACCAAAGCCGCCAACGTGGCGCATGAGGAAGGCCGCAAGGTGTATGAAAAGTATATCCGCGGTTTTGTAAAGGAATTTTTGATTAATAACTCGGCTATCAGCACGCAGGAAAAGATAGATACAGGGCTGAACCCCAATATTAGTTCAGGCGGCAGCCGCCCGGCTATTGAAACTTCGCCCCACACTACTCTTAAAGGGCTTGGTGGCGGAGTTATGAAATTTGAATGCCGGGTAGAAAGCGACAGCAGCCGCGCCAGCCGCCATACCGACAGCGATGGTGTTGAAATTCGCTACCGGATTCTTGAAAAGGAAGGGGTGGGCTCTCCACCACCGGGCGAACCGGGAGGTGGCGATATGCCGACCCCCGAAACCTGCCCTTTGCAGTATTTCAGCACTAAAGCAACCTTTAAGCTGGAGCTGGGCGGCAGTAATGTGGGCAAATTGATTTTTGTTTTCACCCGCTGGAAAAACAATACCAGTCCCGAAAAAAGCGGCCCTTACCAAAGCCTTCCGGTAATAGCGCTAATCAGCTAAAAGTGCCCCATGCCGTGTGATTTCATCGAAACGCGCGATGGAATCACTTTTACTTCATTTCAATATTTTCCTTTCCAAACATTTGCAACTCTGCTCACAAAGTATATTTTTGCGTTCCCTTTTTGGGGAGGGTATGTAAATTACCCATAAAAACAAGCATTATGAAGGTTAAAGTATTCAATACAAGCGGTAAAGAAACAGGAGCGGAAATAGAACTTTCCGATGCTATTTTCGGTGTAGAGCCTAACGACCACGCCATTTACTTAACGGTTAAAGCTTTTCAGGCTGCTCAGCGCCAGGGAACGCACAAAACCAAACAGAAATGGGAAGTTTCCCGCACTACTAAGAAAGCATTCCGCCAGAAAGGAACAGGAGGCGCCCGCAGAGGTTCTATGAAAGCCCCAGGTTTGAAAGGTGGAGGTCGTGCTTTTGGTCCTCAGCCGCACGGTTATGATATTAAAGTGAACAAGAAAGTGAAAGAAGTAGCTAAAAAGAGCGCTCTTTCTTATAAAGCTAAAAACGGAAATATCATTGTAGTAGAAGACTTTAACGTAGCTACTCCAAAAACAAAGGAGTTTGCAGCCGTGCTGAATAACCTGAGCCTGAAAGGAACGAAGAGCGTGTTTGTAATCAGCGGTGCTGATAAGAATACGCTGCTTTCTGCCCAGAACATTCCTACCGTTAACCTTACCGAAGCGCGCAACCTTAATATTTATGATATTATGAACTGCAAGAAGCTGGTTTTGAGCGCAGGAGCGGTAAAGGCAATTGAATCAAATTTTTCAACTAATTAATTCTGAGGAGGATACAACATGGCAAATGTTATCATAAAACCGATAGTTACCGAAAAGTCAACCAAGAGCAGCGAAAAGCTGGGTCGTTATGCTTTCCGTGTAGAAAAAACCGCTAACAAATTAGAGGTTAAAAAATCTGTTGAAGCTACCTATAATGTACAGGTTGAAAGCGTAAACACTACAACAACTGTTGGAAAAAAGAAAGTACGCCAAACTAAACAAGGAATGGCCGTAGGTATGAAACCTTCTTATAAGAAGGCTTACGTTACCCTTAAAAAAGGAGAAGTAATTGACTTCTACGGAAACGTTTAAATAAATATTCTTTAACTATAGTGGATATCCAACCACTGAAAAGACAAAGCGGATATAAAAAGAATAACAATGGGAATTAAAAAATACCGCCCGACCACCCCGAGCATGAGGTTTACCGAATTGCTCACATTCGAAGAAATTACCACTAACAAACCCGAGAAGAGCCTTCTCGCTCCAATGAAAGCGAGCGGAGGACGTAACAGCAAAGGTCGTATGACTATGCGCTACATGGGCGGTGGACACAAGCAACGTTACCGTATCATCGACTTCAAACGTGATAAATTTGATGTGCCTGGTAAAGTGGTTTCGGTTGAATACGATCCAATCCGTACAGCACATATTGCCCTTATTCAATATCCCGATGGAGAGAAGAGATACATTCTTGCTCCAAACGGTTTAAAGGTTGGCCAGTCGGTTCTTTCATCAAAAACTGCAGAACCCGATTTAGGAAATACGCTTCCATTGTCTGAAATTCCTCTGGGAGCTATCATCCACAACTTGGAATTAGCACCCGGTAAAGGCGGAACTATTGTTCGCAGCGCAGGAGCATCTGCTCAGTTGCTTGCAAAAGAAGATCGCTTTGCTGTTATCAAGCTTCCTTCAGGCGAAACCCGCAAAATTCACATGACTTGTTTGGCAACTATCGGCACTGTTTCTAACGCTGACCATAACTTACAAAGTTTGGGTAAAGCAGGAAGAAAGCGCTGGTTAGGTCGCAGACCAAGAACCCGTCCGGTAGCAATGAACCCTGTTGATCACCCGATGGGAGGAGGCGAAGGACGTGCATCAGGAGGTCACCCGCGCTCACGCACCAACATTAAGGCTAAGGGTTACAAAACACGCGCGCCTAAAAAATCTTCTTCTCAGTATATTATTCAAAAACGCAGTAAGTAGTAAATCATAAACAAGCAATCATAAATTAATAAAGATGGCACGTTCGATAAAAAAAGGTCCTTACATTGCTCACAAGCTGGCTAAGAAGGTAGATAAAATTAATGCCGGTGGAAAGAAAACGGTTATTAAAACATGGAGCCGCGCTTCGGTAATTATTCCGGATATGGTAGGCCATACCTTTGCGGTGCATAACGGAAATAAATTCATCCCTGTTTATGTAACAGAGAACATGGTAGGACACAAGTTAGGCGAGTTTTCACCTACCCGTGTATTCAGAGGACATTCTACCAAGAAAGTAGTAGGATAATCAAATAACAAATAATTAATCATCATTCAGATAACAGAGTTATGGAAGCAGTTGCACATTTAAGAAATAATCCCACCTCCACCCGCAAAATGCGTTTGCTTGCCGATTTAGTTCGCGGCAAGGGAGTGTTTGAAGCTTTAACCATTTTGAAGTTCAGCAAGCAGGAGCCGTCTATTAAGTTAGAGAAGCTTTTGAAAAGTGCTATCAACAATTGGGAACAGAAAAACGACTTGAAACCTGAAGACAACGATTTGTTCGTAAAAGAGATACAGGTAAATGCAGGAACGATGCTTAAAAGGTTCTTGCCCGCACCTCAAGGTCGTGCTTACCGCTTAAGAAAAAGAAGCAACCATGTTACCATTAAAGTGGATAGCAAAATACCGGTGGCTGCACCTGAAGTAGAAGAAGTAGAAACAAGCAAGTAAGATTAAGTTAGCAATAAACAGAAAAAATCCCGGCCTTAGTTGCCGGGATTTTTCATTTTGGGAAGTTGATTCCCCAAGGGCAAATATTTTGCCAAATATATATCAGCAATTCTTCAGATGATTTTGCAAAAATGTTTTGCAGAATAGAGTGAATGGTTACTTTTGATACTCTTTTTTAAAATTAAACCAAACACGATGAAAAAAATATTTACCATCCTTTTTGCATTGACGGCAATTAGCGTCAGTGCACAGTTGTCGCACAATGATCTGTCGGGTCGACTTATTTCGGCACAAAACCTTCCTGCAAAGCACCGCTTGGCTAATGCTTCGCGCGCTACCACGAATA
>JAZKEP010000151.1:19151-20831 GCA_040387015.1 Bacteroidota bacterium | reverse complement strand
TATGATGCTTTTTGGGCATCTACCCATACTCCACCTGATACGTTGTATACCAGCCGTTGGGATTTAAATAAAAATTTCTCGAATGCCAGCCAGTTGACACTTCGCTATATTGCTCAAACCTACGATACATTGATCGATGTAAATAACAACTTTGCAGGTACCCCAAGGGCGGGAACAACTGTTACAGTTGATAGCTTTGATTTGTATCTTCTGCATCACAATACCAGTGGTGCAAATGATACTCTAATAATAAGCGTGTTTGATAAAAACACTGCAACCGTTACAGGTTCGGGTGTTACCTCTGCTTTGAATACCACGCCTTTATGGGCTGATACGATTATCGCCAATTCTGATTTTTTCCTCACGAATGACGATTTTTATGTGGTTACCAGCTATCCAAATATTACTTTGCCTGCAGGTCACGTAGCAGGAATCAGAGTTGATTTTGCCGGTCCTGTAACGGATACTTTGGGTGTGGCGGCTTCTTTCCGCGACAAGTGCTCAAGCCAGGAGTTTGCTGATACAAATAAGATTGCTCCCCGTAACACTTCTTTCTATTGGAATTTTGCCGCGAATTCAAGTTTTGCCAATTTTACAACTAACCTGGCGTTTAATGCAGTAACCTGCCGATACTTTTACATCCAGAATCTTTATGCATTTCCTTACCTTACATTAAATACTCCTTCAGGCGGTTCTTGTACTGTTGATCCTAACACTACACAGGGTATTACTCCAACTTCTGATAATGTTCCTTGTGTTAATCAAGGTCAGTCTTTCAGCCAAACCTATACGTTTGTAGTTCCGGCTACTGTTGGCGGCTTTGCTACAGTTACCTCTATGAGAATTGATAGTATCGGCAATCTGCCATTAGGCTTAAATTACAGCTTTGACCAAAACCCACCTACTTATGCCGGAGGAGCTAAGGGCTGTATCCTGGTTACAGGAACTACCGCTGCTGCTTGTGGTCAGTATAAGGTGCTTATATATGTTACAGCGGTAACTAGTGTTGGTACCTTCTCGAATGAACTTGGTGCATTGGCAACACAATTTGCTATTCCAGGTTTTTCATCTCCATTCCTAAGAGTAAAAGCAACAGCGGGTACTTGCCCTGCGGTTAACAATGCTCAAACTGCCAATTTTGTTGCAGACCCGACTTGTGGTATTGCGGTTACTATATCTTTAACAACCAGCGCAACCAATGTAAATTGCTTTGGAGGTAATAACGGAACTGCATCAGTTACCGCAACCGGTGGTTCTAACTATACTTATTCATGGAATACTAGCCCTGTTCAGACAACTGCAACAGCTACTGGCCTTGCTGCCGGAACATATACAGTTACTGTAACCTCAGGTACTGCAACTGCAACTGCTTCCGTTAGTGTTACTCAGCCGTCAATATTAACTGCCACAGCATCTGCAACACAATCTTCCTGCTTAACCCCAACAGGTTCAGCCACTGTAGCTCCTGCGGGAGGAACGCCAGGATATACAGTCGTATGGAACAATACTCAAACTACAACTACTATTTCCAACATCGGAGCAGGAAACTATACGGTAATAGTAACTGATACCAAAGGATGCACAGCTACGGCTTCAACTCAGGTAACAACAACTAGCGGACCTTCAGCTACAGCTGCCACTACAAGTGTTGCTTGCTTTGGCGGTTCAACAGGGGCTGTT
>JAZKEP010000151.1:0-19141 GCA_040387015.1 Bacteroidota bacterium | reverse complement strand
GGAACAGGTACTATTACCTATACATGGAATCCTGCTGCGAGCACTCAGGATCTTACTAACGTGCCCGCGGGTGCATATTCGGTGACTATTACAGATGCTAATAACTGCTCGTTTGGTTTGACAGCTACTGTAACTCAACCTACCGCAGCCCTTAACGCAACTTCTGTTACAACGAATGTGGCTTGTTTTGGAGGATTAACCGGAGCGGTTACCGTTACAGTAACAGGAGGAACTCCGAATTACTCTTATAATTGGGGAGGTGGTATTACCACTCAAAACAGAACCGCAGTTGCTGCTGGAGCTTACAATTTAACTGTAACAGATGCAAATAACTGCACATTCAATTTGTCTGCTTCAGTAAGTCAGCCTGCTGCTGCCTTAAGTGTAACCGCAACAGCAACACCTTCTAGTGGTAACAATGGAACAGCTACGGCAACAGCTACAGGAGGAACGACTGTTTATAGCTATTCATGGAATACCAGTCCGGCTCAAACTACTGCAACTGCTACCGGTCTTGCACCCGGAACCTATGCCGTGGTAGTTACAGACGCGAATTCATGCACAGCTTCGGCTGCTGCTACCGTTATAGTAGTAGGGGTATCAGAAATTGAAAATGAAATCAATAACTTCTCTCTTTTCCCTAATCCGGCTAACGATAAATTAAGCGTGATGATGGATTTGAAGAATGTTCGTTCGGTGCAGTTGAATGTGATAGATATTACCGGCAAAATAGTTTACGCGGTAAAAGAATCTGTAAATGGTAAAGTTAGTCATGAAATAAACGTGAGTGAATTTACACCTGGCGTTTACATCATCGAGGCAATCGCTGATAAGCAAGCGGTTCGCAGAACTTTCAATATAGTTCGTTAATCAGAACTGATGACACAAACAAAAAACCCTTACTGATATTTCAGTAAGGGTTTTTTTATATACCTACTTTTGGCTTTTATTGTTCGCTTACTTTCACTTCAGTTTTTCCCCATTTGTGTTTACAGCGAAGAGCAAAATCCTGTTTAAACAGTTCGCGCTCATCTTCGCTCATGCTTTCCCATTTTGCTTTCCAGTATTTACGGTGTCCCCATCCGCCCGATTTCATCCTTATTCCGCCAAAAAGGATTTTGGATAGAATTACCATTCCGATAGCCATTCCGAAATCAATCATAGGTAAATGGAAAAGGTAAGGCATTATCCAATTCCACAAATACATGGTTACATAACCGAAAAGCAGAAAGGCCAGCACAAAAAGTGCGAAGGCTCCAATTCCTTTTAATATCCAGTTCATGGGTCGTTTTTAAGTGGTAAATAAATCGTTATATAATCCCTGCAAACGCTCGCGAAGAAAAAGAACAGCATAGCGCTTACGCGAAAGCAATGTATTGACATTGGCTCCTGTTATTTCAGCAATTTCCTGAAAACTTTTGTCTTCAATTTCGTGCATTATAAATACCTCCCGCTGTTCGGCAGGTAAATCATCTAATGCGGTCATTAAACTTTCGGTAATAGCCTCGCGCATCATTTCCGTTTCGGGTGAATTGGAATGTGATGGAAGGAAGTCGGAAATATCTAAACGGTCTCCTTCATCACCGGCCCGAACTGCAAAGTGACCTTCCAGCGAAACAGGTTTCTTTTTTCGGTAGCGGTCAGTAATTTTATTGCGCGCTACCGTAAAAAGCCACGAAGCCATTTGCTCCACAGGCTTCATCATGCGGTAGGTATTGATTAGTTCGTAGAAAACATCCTGCAAAACATCTTCTGCATCTTCCTGAGAAGGAACTCTCTTTCGGATAAAATCTAGCAGACGTTTCCTTTCCTTTTCAACGGTTTGCTGTATGGATTCGTTCTGCGTGTCAGCCATTGCAATACTTAAATTTACCATAGTCTTTCTTCGTATGGAGGATTGACGACAGGAAAGAAAGAATATTTTACAAAGGTGTGTGAAATAAAGTAAAGAGGGCAATTTTAAGCCTATAATGATTTTCCTCACCCCCTTCTTTGATTGTTCTCATCCCTCTGTTAACTTGCTATCAATACATTTGATTTTGAATGGAAAATAAGATTACTGACAGCCAGTTAATGGCATCTCTGTTTGCCTATGCTACCGAGGGAATTATTTTGGCAAACCGAAAAGGCGAAATTATCCTGGTAAATCCATATGGCGAGAAGATGTTTGGGTATAAAAAGGAAGAATTGGTGGGCCAAAAAATTGAGATCCTGATTCCGAAGGACCTGAAAAAAAAGCACGTTGGGCACCGGGAACACTTTCACCAAAACCCGGTAAACCGTTCGATGGGTGTGGGTAGAGATTTATTTGCGCAGCGCAAAGACGGAAGTACCTTTCCTGTGGAAATCAGTTTGAGCCATTACACAGCAAGCGATGATGAATTTGTAATTGCATTTATCATTGATATTACCATTCGTAAAGAGAATGAGAAAAACCTTCGCGAACAAAAAGAGGAACTTGAAAGAGTATCGAAACAAATAAGGCAGCTGAACATTGATTTGGAGAGAAAGGTGGAAGACAGAACCATGATGCTGCGTGAAACGCTTGCGCAACTTGAACAATCTAAAGACGAGTTGGCAGAATCGCTTGAAAAAGAGAAGGAGTTGAGTGATTTGAAGACCAGATTTGTTTCCACTGTTTCGCATGAATTCAGAACTCCGCTGAGCACGGTTCTTTCATCTGCTGCTTTGTTAAGTAAGTATGTTACTTCCGAAGACCAGCAAAAGCGCGATCGTCATATCGTTCGCATTAAAGAGTCGGTAAAGCATTTAAGTGGTATGCTGGAAGATTTGCTTTCGCTTGGAAAATTGGAAGAGGGTTTGATTGAAGCTAAGTTAGAATCCTTTGCCTGTGAAGAATTCATGAAGGAGTTTATAAGTGAAATGCAGGAGATTGCGAAACCGGAACAGAAGATAAAGTTTTCGCACAGCGGAAGCAATCAGGTTGTTTCTGATAAGCGATTGCTGAAAAACATTCTTAATAATCTGGTGTCGAACGCCATAAAGTTTTCTCCCGAAGATGCTGTTATTGAAATACACTGTTCAAATGAAAATGATTTAGTTACGCTTTCAGTAGCAGACAAAGGCATTGGAATTTCAGAGGAAGACCGGCAACATTTGTTTGAACGATTTTTCAGAGCGAGAAATGCTTTCAATATTGAAGGAACAGGATTGGGTTTACATATCGTTTCAAAATATGTAGAGCTACTGCATGGCACTATTGATTTGCAAAGCGAAATTGACAAAGGCTCAACATTTATTATTTCTATACCCTCAAAATCTTAAACGATGAAAAAAATACTCTTGATTGAGGACAACAAGGCGGTGCGTGAAAACACGGCTGAGATTCTTGAACTGGCTAACTATGAAGTTTACACGGCTGAAAATGGCAAGACAGGTGTTGATCTTGCCGGCAAACATCATCCTGATTTAATTATCTGCGACATTATGATGCCTGTATTAGATGGGTATGGAGTTTTACATCTGTTGAATAAAAACACAAAGACATCCTCTATCCCCTTTATTTTTCTCACAGCAAAAGCCGACCGCACCGACTTCAGGAAAGGAATGGAAATGGGAGCTGATGATTATATCACAAAACCATTTGATGATATCGAATTACTCAATGCGGTAGAAACCCGATTGAAGAAAGCCGAGGCACTTAAAACAGAATTTGCTTCGAGTGTAGATGGCATTAAAGATTTTTTGGATCAGGCTAAAAAGAATGGAAAAATAAATCTGACTTCGGGAGAAAGAGAGATACAGGATTTCAAGAAAAAGCAAATGGTTTATACCCAGGGACACAGGCCCTTGAGTTTGTTTTTTGTGAGCAAAGGCAAAGTGAAGACCTTTAAAATGAATGAAGATGGAAAGGAGTTAATCACCGCTATTTACAAAGAGGGTGATTTTATGGGTTACACTGCATTGCTTGAAGAAACGCTCTACCATGACAATGCAGAAGTGTTGGAAGATGCGGAATTGATGATAATCCCTAAGGCAGATTTTACCGCCCTCATCGGCACCGATACCTTAGTGGCAAAACAGTTTATCAAACTGCTTTCTCAAAACTTAGTGGAGAAAGAAGAGCAACTAGTAAACCTCGCTTATAATTCACTCCGCAAAAGAGTAGCGAACGGTTTGTTGCATGTGTATGATCGGTTCAAGAAAAATCAAACAGATAAACCCAAACTGGAAATGAGCCGGGAAGATTTGGCGCAGGTAGTAGGTACAGCCACTGAAAGCCTGATTCGCACCCTCAGTGATTTCAAAATAGAGAAGCTGATAGAAATTAAGGAAGGAAAAATCTCTATCCTTGATGAAGTGAAACTGAAGAATTTGTTGAATTGATATTTGTATCAGAATGTAACTGACAAAAGTCATTCAGGAAAATGAATGCACTCACCCATGCCGGACAGTTGATAGATAACTTTGCATTCTATTAATCAATTAACCCAAAACAAATTTTTATGAAAGCAAGTATCAATTCTTTACATCATCAGGCGAGTGACTGGTTACGCGAATTAGATTTCTATAAGGAAGAACTTGTTATTCTTCGCAAACGACTGGAAGAAGCAGCAGGTAAAAATACTTCGCAGGAAACAATGGCGCAGGTAGAACATTTTCAAAACCGGTTTACTATTCTTAAAGAGCAGCACGATATTCTTCATCATGAAATCGGAGCGCGTTTAAGTCGTATTAATGAACTTGCCAAAGACCGTCCTGAGCATATGGATGAGAAATTTATTACTGACTCCGACAGCATGAATAAAAAGACACAAGACTTCTTTACTTCTTTTCGTGATACACGATTTGAGTTCAATAAGTTTCTCTCAAAAGTGATGTAATTCTGTTTGTTCAGGAGTTAAGGGGTTTTATACCTTTGAAACAAACACCATGCTTTTCGATTTCGATTTCAAACTTTTAAGGCGGTACCGGCAAATTATCGGAATCCTGATTAAATATGGATTTCAGGATATGCTTGGCGATGCCGGTGTTTCCTTAAAAGCAAAAGTAATTGAGGCGTTTCTCTCCAAGGATTTAATCGAGAAGATTCATCAGCATTCTAAGTGGGAGCGAATGCGCATGGCGGTTGAGGAACTAGGAACCACCTATATCAAGCTTGCCCAAATCTTAAGCAACCGCCCCGATGTTATTCCTTTAGAACTGGTTGCGGAATTTGAAAAACTACAAACGCATGTTCCTGCTTTCCCTGGTGAAGAAGCAAGAAAAATTGTTGAGCAGGAATTAGGGAAAAGTATTGAGGAACTGTTTCTGAGTTTCGATGATATCCCATTTGCCAGTGCCTCCATTGCACAGGTTCATAAAGCAAAGCTGAAGGACGGAACTACAGTAGTTCTGAAAGTGCGAAGACCTGAAATTGTCCAAACCATTGAGTCGGACATTATGATTATGAATTATCTGGCCCGCAAAATGGAGGAGCGCGGTTATTTAGCCAATCTTGATCCTGTGGGCATGGTGAGGGCATTTGATGTTTCTATACACAAAGAGCTTGACCTTACACATGAAGG
Organism: Bacteroidota bacterium; assembly: GCA_040387015.1. GTDB lineage: Bacteria > Bacteroidota > Bacteroidia > Chitinophagales > LD1 > Bog-950. Next base: position 13,613 of record JAZKEP010000151.1, on the reverse strand, counting down.
ATACAACCTGCAGCGCTTTGCCGGTAATTTCGAAAAAAGCGAATTGGTATTTGTTCCCAAATATTATCCGCAATACACCACCAAGAAGGTGCTCACGATGGAGTTTGTAGACGGGGTTCATCCCTACGACACAGAGGGCTTGACACGTATTGGCGCGAACGGACACGAGTTGGCGAAGAATGGAATGTTTGCCTTGTTTCAGCAGATATTTGAGCATGGATTTTTTCATGCCGACCCGCATCCCGGAAATCTTTTCGCCATGCCCGACAATAAAGTTTGCTTTATTGATTTCGGTATGATGGGTACGGTTATAAAATCGGATGTGGAATTTTTTGCTGACATAGTTTACGGAGTTACTTCAAGGGATTCGAAAATACTGATATGGGGATTGAAGAACATTGCAGTAAGCCAGCAGTTTGAAGGCAACAAAACTTTTGAATACGAAGTGGAAGACCTCATTAACGACTATCATGCTTTGCCTGCTGATAAAATGAATATGTCGGACCTGTTCAATCGTTTGTTGGAGTTCGTCAATCGCTACGCTATCAAAATGCCTCCCGATTATTTCCTTCTTTCAAAAAGCATGATAACTATTGAGGGTGTGGGCCACAGGCTCGATCCGAATCTGAATATCATAGAAGAGTTGACCCCGCACATCAACCGAACGCTGGCCAATGAATTCAGTTTGACCGCCATCCTTAAAAGGTTTTTAGGTTCTGCCCGCGATTCTCTTTCACTTATCGAAAACCTGCCCCGCGACCTTCGTGACATATTAGGGAAAATAAAGAAGGGAGAATTAAAAGTATCTATTGAGCATGAGGGTTTGGGCGAGCTGACTAAAACAATTGACCTGGCCAGCAATCGTATTGCAGACGGGTTTCTTATCGGTTCTGTATTAATGGCTTCTGCTATTTTAATTGCGGTGCACTTCCCGCCTTTGTATAAACATATTTCTATTCCGGGGGGCTTAGGTTTTATTCTTGCAAACATCCTGGGCATCAGAATGCTCTTTGCTTTTTTCAGCGGTAAGAAAAAGTAAGCAAACCTTCCCTTCCTCTCATTTCAAAAATTCAACTTGCCTTTGTTATACATTGCGGAGTATGCTTTCAACACTTTTGCTGAAAACATATTCTGCCACCCTTCTTCAAATCTTATTTTTCAAAAAACAAAAAACCCCGCTTTCGCGGGGCTTTTTGTTTTAAGCTTCCAGGTGGCCGAAGGTCATGGTGTAATGGCCCAGGGTCATGCCTATGTTTTGAACCATGATATATTCTTTGGTTTCGTTTAAACCGATAAGGGCAATAAACTCCGCCAGTGGTTTCTGGAAACTGTTGCCGGGCTGAATATCAATAAATGGGGGGCCATCGCTTAAGTGATGAAATCCTCTTTAAGTTTACGTGGGCTTTGTTTTGTCTAAAAAAGTTTACTTAATGTTTATAGCCAGTAGGATAATGCTCTTTCATATCTGGTTAAAGATATAAGACATCCATCTAATGCCAGGAGGGGTTCAACAAATACTTATATGGGCTTTAGCAATTCCTTAAGGGTAGACTATTTTGCTTCTGTTTTACCCGTATTTTCTATGATTTTGCCCAAAAGGTCGACCCTTTTTCAAATCTTGGAGCATTCGAGTCATACCTCAGAGCATTTCACACGCATCTTGGAGCATTCGAGTCATACCTCAGAGCATTTCACACGCATCTTAGAGCATTCAAGTCATACCTCAGAGCATTTTTTTGGAATCTTAGAGCATTGGAGTCATACCTCAGAGCATTTCTTCGGAATTTTGGAGCATTGGAGTCACACTTTAGAGTATTTCTCAGAAGTATAGGAGCATTAGAGTCATATCTTTAGATCATTAATAAATACACAATACAGAAAACAGAATCTTGCTTTGGCCGCAGAGTTATTTCCGTTTAAAGAATCTTGCAAACGATGCATGCTGCTTAATCTATAATTGATTTTACTATCTAAATAGTAATTATGCATCCCAAGGTATGCTGCAACTAACCCTTTCATCTTTACGTTTTATTTCAACATCTAATGGTTTCATATAAATGACATCCAACCCCGATACCTTGAGAAAGAAAACAAACTGGTATGTAATAACAGGCGGTCCAAGTTCCGGCAAAACCACCACCATTAATAGGTTGCGGGAAAGAGGCTATAAAACTGTTATTGAACATGCCAGGCAGTATCTTGAGATACAGCAATTCAATGGCCATCCTGTTCAGGAGGTTAGAAGTAATCAAACAGAATTTCAATTGGCAGTTTTAACTATGCAGATAGAAGCAGAAAGCCATCTTAATCCCGATGATGTTATTTTTCTGGATAGGGCTATTCCCGATGCTAATGCCTATTACCATTATATGAACATTCCTGCGGCTCCTCAACTTGCGGAAGCACTACAAACAGTCTGTTATAAAAAGGTCTTCATTCTTGATTGCCTACCCATGGTAAATGATACTGTAAGAAGCGAGGATGAGGCCGCACAGAAAAAAATTCATGCTGCCATTGTTGATGTGTATCAGGCCTTACCTTATCCTATTGTTCGTGTTCCCGTGCTAAAGCCGGAGGAGCGGGTCGATTTTATTTTAAAGAACCTGTAAAAGGTTGGAAAGAACTTAGTATTTCATTTGGCTGGCAGCGCAGCTAATTTTTTCTCCAGAGCATTAATCAGGTCTTTCTCTTTCTTATTTGTTTTATGATAGGTGTCAGCAATTTTCTTGGCCGTACGAAGACTAACTTCGCGCATACGGCTGTCGATAGCGGTATGGTGCAGTTCAACAAAATTGAGATACGATTCAAAGGCGGCTTGGGGTTCTATCATTGCTTCTTCTAAAAAATCGAATTCAATTTCGGTATAGTAAGCAGCATCGGTTCCAAATTTATCGGTATGGTGCTCGGCCGGAACTAACTCTTTTCGCACAATGGTTTTAAGCTCCTCTCTTTCCTGGTCAGAAATTTTACCATCAACATTTGCCACTGCATAAAGCAACTTGGCTAACTCGGAATAAAATTGGCGGTACAGCATATCATTTGTTTTTAGTAGTACAATAATATTTTAACCAACTGTTCGAATAGATGATTGCCATCACTTACTCATTTGATTCCAATCATCTTTGGAACCTAAAGGTAGTGTATTCACGTTCTAAATCAATAAAGATTAATGCTGCATAAGGTTAACCCTTCCGTAAGTACTTGGTGAGGATAACAATCGTTTGTCCTTCAATTTTACCTTCTATCTGTTCCACATTATCAGCCACCAGTTTAATTCCTTTCACTACGGTGCCGAGTTTGGCGTTTAGGTTCGAGCCTTTTACATCAAGGGTTTTGGTGAGCACTACCGAGTCGCCATCCTGCAGTATGTTGCCGTTTGAATCGCGGTGAAGTTCTACTTCGCTGCTGTTTTCGTGGTCGCCTGTTTCTTTCGCCCAGGCTAAGGTTGGTTCATCTAAAAACAGCATGTCAAGGGCATCGGCAGCCCAACTCTCATTACGAAGGCGGTTGAGCATACGCCAGCTTACCACCTGCACCGCAGGCACTTCGCTCCACATGCTGTCGTTTAAACAAGCCCAGTGTTTACTATCCAATTCTTCCTTCTTAGTTAATTGCAGATTGCATTTTTCGCAAACCAGCAGCGAGTCTTCTTCCCGTTGTTCAGAATGTGGCGGCACTTCATACACCGTCAGGTTATTTTCTGACTTACACAATTCGCACTGATTATTACTGCGGGCTCTTAAAGCATTCTCTGTACTCATATTCTGATTTTTAAGTGGGCGAATCTACTTTGTTTCTCAAACCGGAATACACTGAACTGCGCAAAAGAAGAGGATGCGTAACAATGAAATGTGCTTAAGTAGTTTTTTTCTTTTCCTGTGCGGCTTTTTTAATGGGAGGAAAGGGACCGTATTTATGTTGTTGCTCGCTGAACTCATCGCTATAGGGTCCAAAGGGATGGTCAACGGGTTTCTTTGAAATGTCGGGCCAGTCAGCGCTCAAATCTTTTTTAGGCCGCGGCTGAGAATTAGCAAATGCTGCCACATCCCAGGCTTCTTCATCAGTAAGTTGTGTATTGGCGTGGGTAGCACCTAAAGGCATGTTGGCTTTTACATAACCCGCAAAACGCGACAGGCGAAATAAACCTGCACCATAGTTGTAACTGTGTTCACCCCAAAGAGGAGGGTAGGTATAAGCGGTTTTTTCTGTATTCAATAAGCCATTACCATTTGCCTGATGGCAGCTTTTGCACTTCGCATCATAAACTAATTTCCCTTTGCCGGGGTCAGCAGCTCTTTCAAGAAAGGGAACTTCCACCAAACCCGAACCTTTGGGGCTTTCTCCTTTCGGAACATCCTTACCCACCCATTTAATGTAAGCTACAATAGCTTTCATTTCCTTGCCAGCATTCTCTAAAGCTTTGCCATTTAAACTTCTCTCTATACAATCATTCACCCGTTTTTCAATGTTTTCCGAGGTACCTGAGCGTGCCCTGAATTTTGGATAAGTGGAAGCCACCGCGCTGTAATTATTACCAAACACTTTAGTGCCCGCATCCAGGTGACAGTTCTGGCAGTTCATTCCGTTGGTAGTTTTCATCACTTTCCCATTGGGGCCCAGGTATTCTGAAGTATGTGCAATCAATTCCTTGCCGTATCTCACTTCTTCATCGCTAATAGTTGCGGAATCAGGCGCTTCCCAGAATTTAGATTTAGATTTTTCTGTACTGGTGGAAGAAATTGCGGCAGTCGTTTCAGTGGAAGTATTTTTCTTGCCGATGAAATCGGGAACACCAAAAATGAGGAAAAACATAAGCGAAAACATACCGCACAACAACGCCACTATCACTCCCAGCAATTGCCGGATTGTTTTCACCAACTGAAGATTGGCAGGGCTCAATTCGTTTTTGTTGTTGTTTGTTTCCACTGCCTCATTTTATTTAGCGGAATTCATAAGTAGTTCCCTGCAATTGCGTTAACAGTGTAGAAGGAAAATCAGTAGCAGTAGCCCTTCCTTCAATCGTTGGCGAAACATCGGGATGCTTTGCTAAATATTCTTCAATTACAGCATGCATCAATATGCCTAGCTTCTTCGGTGACTTCACTTTTTCCATCCTGCACAAAACATCATCGGGGTCACCTTCGCGCTCACATGCTACTATCGAATATTCTTTGTCCATATCAAGTGGTTCACCTTTTATCTTTACCCGGTTCACTCGTTTGCCATAGTCATTGCTGATAGTAAAGTTAACCTGCATTCCTGCAAATCGAACAAACCACCCGCCCAATCTTTTTGCCGGATTTTTAGCAAATGCATTTTCCAATTCATGCTCTAACCAATCCCAAATTTGTTTTCCTGTAACAATCCCTTTTTTTGCTTCGCTATCCACCGGCAACATGTTCCATAGAAACTCTTTTGTTATTGCTGCCTTGTCTTTTGTTTCATCAACAGCCAGCGGCTGACAAAAACGAAAGCCGTTACTCAATGCAACATCGGGTTTAAATTTCCACAGGATGGCATCTGTAAGCAAATTATCCATCGGGGTTTCCATTACAAAATACCGCACCAGTGGTGTGGTAGTTGTGCCAATCACCCGCTTCATCTCCTTTTCGAAAGGTGCAGCAGCTTCATCCACCAACTTCTGTAATTCTTTATCAGCTTCATATTTCACTGGGTCCACATCCAGTAATTGATAATCGAATGATTTCATTTTACCACTTTCAACTTCAACTTCTAACTTTCCAAGGAATGAACCAAAGGCACCGCATTCTATAACCTTGGTGTATTTGCATTGAATGGCTTCACGCACGCGCTCATGTGTATCGGCACCAAGAATAAAATCAACACCTTCACAAACAGGATTATTACCCATGCTCACCTGTTGCGCTAAACCCATGTGTGTAATCAACATTACCACAGCACAACCTTCTACTTCGCGAAGCATTTTTACATAACGCGCCACATTTTTTTCGGCATGTTCAAAACGTATTCCTTCGCTGTATGCGGGTGATTGCCTTTTAGGAATTAAATGGTCTGTGTATCCAATAAAACCAATCTTTACTCCATCAATTACTTTAATCCAATAGGGTTGATAAATCAATTCGTTATTGTTGTCATCGGTAGTATTGTGCCACATGTTAGCGCAGATTTTTGCTGCGCTGGCATGCCCCATATCATAAAGCATCTTTTTCTTTTTGTAAACCACTTCCCAGTTACCCGGCAGCATTAAATCGTAGCCAATGTTGTTGAAAAGAGGAATGAATGCTTCTCCTTCGGTGAGCGATGCTACTCCGTGACCGTGGAAGTAATCACCACCATCTATGAGAATTGTGTTGTCGGGACCCTTTTTCCGATAAGAGTTTATCATGGTCTTGAGTACCGCTAAGCCTCCCCGCTTTTTGTATACTCCTTTTTCATCTTCCCAAAAAAAATCGTCATGGGTATGCAGCTGTGCATGAATGTCGGACGTATAGAGAATAGTAAAACGGGTATTCTCCCCTGCTCCGCTTACTTTTTTTGGTTCGTTCGTTTTTACTTCTTCTGAATACAAGGGTGCTGAGACTAAGGATGCTCCTATTCCCAATATGGTAGTGTTACGCAAAAAATCTCTACGCGAGGTGTTACTCGTTTTCTGTTTGAGCATAGGTTACCTGGAAATTAGTTGTGGATTGGTTTTGGCGATGGTATTCAAGCCGCCATCCACCTCTGTAAAATTGCGGTAGCCTCGGGCTTGTAAAATACTGGCGGCAATCATACTGCGGTAACCTCCAGTACAGTGCAGATAAAAATGCTCCGATGGGTTAATATCCTTAATCCAATCATTGATATAATCCAATGGTTTATTGTAAGCATCTTCTACATGTCCGTCAGCATATTCTGATTCTTTACGCACATCGACTACCATGTTTTTCTTTACATCGACTTTTGTAGCAAACTCTTTCCCTGAAATGCGATTTACTGTATCCACTTCTTTGCCTTCATTTTTCCAGGCATTGAAGCCGCCCTTCAGATGTCCAAGTACATTATCGAAACCAACGCGGCTTAAACGCGTAAGTGTTTCTTCTTCTTTTCCTGCTTCGGCAACTAGGAGGATAGGTTGTTTCACATCCATTATCAACGCCCCTACCCAAGGAGCAAAGTCGCCATCAATACCTATATTAACAGACTGCGGCACAAATCCCTGATGGAAAACTTTGGCAGGGCGTGCATCTAAAATCAGTGCCCCTGTTCCCTCAGCCGCCACCTCAAACTCACTTACACTCAATTCTCTCATTCCATTATTCAATACTTCTTCGAAACTTTCATAGCCCTTTTTGTTCATGGCTACATTCATTCCAAAATAGCCCGGAGGAGGAGTTAATCATGTTTTTTCCGCAGGCGCTTCCTGCACCATGTGCGGGATAAACAATTACATCATCTGCCAGCGGCATAATCTTAGTGTTCAGGCTTTCGAAAAGTAATCCTGCTAATTGCTCCTGCGTCATGTGAGCGGCTTTTTGAGCCAAATCAGGACGGCCTACATCACCAAGAAATAAAGTATCGCCAGAAAAAATTGCATAATCCTTTCCGTCTTCATCAATCAAAAGGTAAGTAGTGCTTTCCATCGTATGACCGGGAGTGTGCAGCACTTTAATTTTTACATCGCCCAATTCAAAAATCTGCTCATCAGTGGCTACTATGCTTTCGAACTCTGGATTAGCAGTGGGTCCGTAAATAATAGGAGCACCTGTTTTCCGGCTTAGGTCCAAGTGACCCGAAACAAAATCAGCATGGAAGTGAGTTTCAAAAATGTATTTCAGTTTTGCATGATCTCTTTCTAACCTTTCCATATAAGGAAGTGTTTCGCGCAGAGGGTCAATGATGGCTGCCTCTTCATTACTGGTAATGTAGTAAGCACCTTGAGCTAAACATCCGGTATAAATCTGTTCTACTTTCATATTGTTTTTTGCTTTCTGTTTTAATTGATAATGCAAAGATACAATGTCGGGCTGCAGTGCGTCAGTTACTTTTGTTGCAAATCCCAGGACTGTTAATACCCTTATTCCGTTGGAATATACAGTTCTATTATGGTGAAGTAAACGCCCATCACCTATATCACGTGTAAACTGATAAGTGATTCAATTGGTCAGATATGTTTTCTTAGCTATTTATTCAACTCGATAATGGCACGCACTAACATAACAATACCAACTCCCAAAATTAAACCAAGCACAACAGTTCTGAAATATTGCTGATTGATTTTGGCTAACAGTAATTTTCCAACGTAAGAACCAATTACAGAAACAAGAAGTAATACAGGTAGAAGATAATAATCTTTCGAACTCAAAAAATCATTGCTGATATAAATTACACTTCTGCTTAAGTCAACACCCATGTCAATGGCTGCAGAAGTGCCGACAAAAAGGTTTTTCTCCAGATTGTAAGCTGCCAGACTCAAGCCTCTCACTGCACCACCGGTTCCGATAAACCCGGCAAGAAAACCTGCTATACTTCCGCCTGCAATGCTGGTTTTTTTATTTGCCTTGAGCTTAAAGTCGGGTTTCAATAACAACAGGGCGCTGAATAAAATCAGAAACACTGCCAGGAATAATTGGTCAAAGCGTAAACTTATTTTACTTGTTAGCCAAGCTCCTAAAATCACAAATATCACGCTCGGTATTCCAAACAGAAGAGACAACTTCCAGTCAATCGATTTCCTGAACAAGATAAGTTTGCTTGCATTGCTGAAAACATGAAACACTGCTGTAATGCCCAAAACTGTCTTGAAATCGAAAAATAATTGTGCGACAGGAACAAAAAACAATGAGGAGCCGAAACCACCTACTGTTCCGATTATTTCAGCTATTAGTGCTAATAGGGCAAAAGCAAAGAGCATGTTTTTAAGTATTTAGCCGGTTCTTTTTTAAAGGATAAACCTCATTTGCTGGTGTAATAATCCTGTTGTTTCCAATCACCAATATTCACTAATAAAACCCCACTGAACATGACTAACGCAGCAAATAATAATAACTCATTTATAAAAGGAATTCGGATATAAGCCATTGCATTAACCCCCTGAAGCATCAGCAGAAATTCGTTGAGAATGATACCTGCAATAAAAACTATTAACCCTGTGCTGATTCTTTTGTTTTGTGGTGCCAGACCCTGAACAAGCACATAGCCAATAATAAACAAGGTGATAACCCCAAGTAATACCAAATGCAGATAGCCTATGACAATAGGTCGGAAACTGAAAGCTAAATCGCTTAGAAAATGAACAGTAGATCCTAATTGCAGAAACAGTTTTACACTGACTGCTATTAATACTAATGCAAATACCCAGTTCACTTTTCCCAGAGTGATTTTCACTATTGGTTTATTCTTCCACAATGCAGCAAGCAGTATTGCCCATGCAGCAACCTGTGTTACGGCAGCAATTGATACAAGTGAGTGAACCCAATCAGGTATTGGTAACCAAAGCGCTGAAAGTATATAAGCGGGAATGCATGATAAAGCAAACAGCCAGAAAACAATTTTTTGGTTTCTTATCGGTAAAGCATCCTTAATGAGATTGGCAAACAAACCCATGCATGCAAAGAAGAACCAACCATTGTATTGAAAGTGCAGATAAAAATAGATGGATGCCAGATACATGTGCTGGTTAATTGATTTCGTCATCATCATGGTAGAGAGAGCATACGTACCTGCCGATGAAATAACTGAAAATAACAAAGCACCCTTGAACCAACTGTGGCTTATACTATATGGAACAGAATTTAAATCTCTCCAGTAAATGACCGCAAAAACATAGGAAACGATAATTGACAAAGTAGAAAAGGTGATTGAAACTGCTCCATATCCCTGAATAGGAAAGGAGAGCAACATACCATAGGCAGTAATAAAATTAGCGAGCAAAAGCCATCGATATTTTTTAAAGTTTAAATCTATTTTCTGCAATGAAAGGCAATAGACCAGCAAGATCATCAACGCAAGAGTTATCCAGCCGGCAAATGCAAAGTGTGAGTGAGCGTGCAGTATATGTTTTTGGTCAACGAAAGGCAGATAAAAAGTAATCTTATATCGCATAACTACTCCAAGCAGAGCCACCAATAGCAGGTTTAAGAACCCTACCCTAATCCAGTTCGCGGTTGACTTTCTCATATTCATTGGTTCTTCTTTGATTGCAAAGAAAATAATATGATGGCACAATACTCCGAAAACTGAAATCATGTATATGATTAAAGCCATTCGTTTTCATGACGATAGTCATAGCGACTAGAATGCATTGCAATAACTTTGCATCGTGAATTTGAAAAAGAATATCATTTGAATTATTCAATCACAATAAACTATAATAACATGAAAAAGATAATCGTTGCCATTACTGCCACATTTTTTCTGTTTGCCTGCAATAATGCAAACAAACCCGCTGCAGAAGATGAGGTAAAAAGCGAGACCATTGAAAATAGTAACACACCGAAGACTCCTCCAGGCTACGATCCTAATCGCGGCATCGGAAAGTTTTCGTCTGTTGATTTGGGAGAGAAACTAGACAAGAAAATGGCTAATGCGGGCAGAGCCGTCTCAGATGTAAAGTGTTCCTCCTGCCATAAAATGACGGATGAAAAATTAGTTGGACCCGGATGGAAAGGGGTTACTACACGTTATACTCCGCAGTGGATTATGAACTTTATTACTAATCCGGATGAGATGCTGGACATTGACCCTAAAGCGCAAGCACAATTGGAGATCTGTTTGGTAAGAATGCCTAATCAAAATCTTGCAGATGAGGAAGCCCGCCAACTGCTTGAATATATGCGGGAGAATGATGGAGTAAAATAAATTGTAATCAAACCAACTATTATATGAGACCCATAAAAAGTAAACTAGTAATAGTAGCTACGCTGTTATTACTGACAGGAATTTTTTCCTGCAAGCCAAAAAATGCCGGTAATGCGGTTGGCAATGATGCCGCATCAAAAGCATACGTTGCCCCCGGCAAGTATGATCAGTTCTATAATTTTGTTTCGGGTGGCTTTAGCGGTCAGCTTAGTGTGTATGGCCTTCCGTCTGGGCGATTATTCCGTGTGATTCCTGTCTTTTCGCAAGATCCGGAGAAAGGATATGGATACAGTGAAAACACAAAACCTATGCTGAATACTTCGCACGGTTTTGTGCCTTGGGACGATTTGCATCACTTAGAGCTTTCGCAAACCAATGGCGAAGTGGACGGTCGCTGGGTTTTTGTGAATGGAAATAATACACCGCGTATTGCCCGGGTGGATTTAAAAACCTTTCATACGGCAGAAATTATAGAAATACCGAACAGCGCAGGAAACCACTCTTCACCTTTCATTACAGAAAACACAGAGTATGTTATAGCAGGCACTCGTTTTAGTGTACCTATGGACAACCAGAATGGTGATGTGCCGATTAATACTTACAAGAAAAATTTCAAAGGCACTGTCAGTTTCATAAGCGTAGATCCTAAGGAGGGTGATATGAAAATTGCTTTCCAGATTTTAATGCCGGGAATGAACTTCGATCTAAGTCATGCGGGTAAAGGACCGAGCCATGGATGGTTCTTCTTTAGCTGCTATAATTCCGAACAAGCTAATACACTGTTGGAAGTAAATGCGTCTCAAAGAGACAAGGATTTTGTGGTGGCAGTGAACTGGAAGAAAGCAGAGGAATATTTGAAAGCGGGAAAAGGTCAAAAGCAAAAGGTAAAGTATGCGCACAACAAGTTTGACGAACATACTTTCATGACTACCTCAACAATTGAAACAGATGTTACTGTGCTGGATTCAAAAGAATTGGAAGGAATGGTATATGTTATTCCTTGTCCTAAGTCACCACACGGATGTGATGTTGACCCGACAGGAGAATATATTGTAGCAAGCGGAAAGTTGGCAGCCATGATTCCGGTGTTCTCGTTTGCCAAAATGCAGAAAGCAATTGCTGACAAACAATTTGATGGTGATTATGAAGGCATACCTGTAATTAAGTATGAAGCTGCTTTGTACGGAGAAGTGAAGAAGCCTGGCTTAGGACCTTTGCACACTGAGTTTGATGAAAAAGGAAATGCCTATACTTCAATGTTCGTTTCATCAGAAATCGTAAAATGGAATATCAAAGACCTGAAGGTACTTGACCGCGTTCCTACTTATTACTCTATCGGTCACCTGTGTGTTCCCGGTGGCGATAGCAGAAAGCCTTTCGGCAAGTATGTCATCGGCTATAACAAAATTACAAAGGATCGTTACCTGCCTACAGGACCTGAACTGACTCAAAGTGCGCAGCTGTTTGATATCAGCGGAGATAAAATGCAATTGGTATTGGATTTCCCAACCATTGGGGAGCCGCATTATGCCCAAGCATGCCCTGCTGATCTGATTTCTAAAAACTCGTTGAAGTTTTACAAAATAGAAGACAATAAACATCCTTATAAAACCAATGGCGAGAAAGAAGCGAAAGTAGTACGCGAAGGAAACAAAGTGCATGTGTATGCAACTGCTATTCGCTCGCATTTCGTGCCGGATAATATTGAGGGGATTAAAGTAGGCGATGAAGTTTACTTCCATGTTACCAACCTTGAACAGGATTGGGATGTGCCACACGGGTTTGCTATAAAGGGCGCGGCAAGCAATGCTGAGTTACTCATCATGCCGGGCGAAACGCAAACGATGAAATGGAAAGCGGACCGCGCGGGGATGTTCCCGATGTATTGCACCGATTTTTGCAGCGCTCTGCACCAGGAGATGTCAGGATACATAAGAGTATCACCTGCGGGTTCCAATACTCCGCTTACCTTTAGTACCGGAAAGACAGCTGCACCAACTGAATAATTAGGTTGATTGATTGACAGTGCCAGGGATGATGAACATCCCTGGTACATTTTTTCCTTAACGAAAATATTTTTATGCAAACCAATTCCATAAATATATGGGTGAGAGCAGCCGTTTTAATCAGCGGCTTACTTTTAATCCCGGTTCTGATGCTTCCCATGTGGAGGATTGAGCTAACCGCTCCGCAATATCCTGAAGGACTGGTGCTGAAAATATTTCCGAATAAGCTGGGCGGTGATGTGGAGATAGTGAACGGATTGAACCACTACATTGGAATGAAAACACTTCATGCCAAAGACTTTATCGAGTTTACTGTATTGCCTTATCTGATTGGTTTTTTTGCCTTGCTCTTTGTTGTTGTGGCTATTGTCAACCGCAAAGTTTTTCTCTATATCCTCACTGGATTATTTTTGGCATTTGCCATTTTAGCTATGGTTGATTTCTGGCGCTGGGAATACGACTACGGACATAGCCTCGACCCTCACGCAGCCATACAGGTTCCGGGCATGAGTTACCAGCCGCCCTTGCTTGGCTACAAGGAACTTCTCAATTTCGGTGCATTCTCTATACCCGATGCAGGTGGATGGATATTTTTTAGCGTTGGCATTCTGCTTTTTTCAGTCACTATTGTGCAGGTTGTTTTGGATAAAAAGAATAAAAAAAAACTCAGTGCTGCATTACTGCTATTACCGTTGATGATGTTTGGTTTAAATTCATGTAACAGCCAGCCGCAGCCAATAAAAGTAGGCAGCGATGCTTGTCACTTTTGCAAAATGATTATTTCTG
>JAZKEP010000150.1:31113-31622 GCA_040387015.1 Bacteroidota bacterium | reverse complement strand
TAAGAAATTTATAAAAGATGTTTTCCCTGACTTTAAAGTGTTTGCTCATGGAGGAGTGAACTATGAGCCTTACCGCTCAAAGATTGAATCACTTGTCGGTTTCAAAATAGACTCCATTGAAACTTATCCTGCCAGCGAGGGATTTATTGCATATCAGGATAAACAAACAGAGAGAGGCTTCATGTTAAATGTGAATGGGGGAATATTTTATGAGTTTGTCAAGGCGGATGAAATCTTTCAGGAGAATCCAAAACGTATTTCATTGGAAGAAGTTGAGTTGGATTTAAATTATGCTCTCATCTTAAATACTAATGCAGGGCTTTGGGCTTATAACATTGGTGATACGGTGAAGTTTGTTTCATTAAGTCCATACCGCATTGTAGTAACTGGAAGAGTGAAACACTTCATATCAGCATTTGGTGAACATGTAATTGGTGAAGAGGTGGAACTGGCTATGAGGAATGCCATGCGTATAATGAATGCATGTGTAACCGAGTTTACTGTTGCCC
>JAZKEP010000150.1:25642-31103 GCA_040387015.1 Bacteroidota bacterium | reverse complement strand
AGTAAATCCCGAAGAAGGGCTACCTTATCATGAATGGTTTGTTGAGTTTAGTACACCACCAATTGGGATAAGCGAATTTGCAGAATTAATAGATCAAACACTTCAGCGGAAGAATTCCTATTACAAAGATTTGCGAGTTGGGAATGTTCTTCAGGAATTGAAGGTCCGTCCTGTTCGAACCAACACCTTCATCGAATACATGAAAAGTAAAGGGAAACTCGGGGGACAAAACAAAGTGCCCCGTTTAACTAACGATCGTATAATTGCGGATGAATTATCAGCTTACGCAATTAAATAAACCTACTGATTGGCGTAAACTCCCACAGGAACAGTATGTAACCATCCAAAAATGTCCTCGGCTTTTCCCGATTTAATGGATGTAAGACGCTCCTTAAGTTTATGAGAAACCTCACGATCTTCAAGTGGAGGTAACTCATAATTTTCGCCTTTGTAATGGAACTCTGCAATATAAGAGAGCACAGCAGCAGTTCCGGTTCCGAACATATCCTCAAGTTTGTTTTCGTGATAAGCATTGATAACCTCATCAATCGAAATGTCACGCTCCTGAATTACATAACCTTCGTTCTCGGCTATTTTTAGGATGCTGTCGCGTGTTACCCCATCAAGGATAGTTCCCTGATCCAAAGCAGGTGTAATAAGCACTCCATCAATCACAACAAACACATTCATAGTTCCAATCTCCTGAAGGTAGCGGTGGTGAATACCGTCTAACCAAAGAATCTGGTCATAACCCATTTTCTGAACTTCGCGGGTAGGCATCATCACACCCCCATAATTACCTGCGCACTTTGCATAACCCGTTCCTCCAGGAAATGCCCTTACGTATTTATCATGAATAAACACTTTAACCGGTTTATTGTAATAAGCTGCCGTAGGTCCTGTGAAAATGATAAAGCGAAAATGCTCTGCCGGCTTGATGCCCACAAACTTCTCAGTGGCAAACATATAAGGACGTAGGTAAAGTGAATTACCTGGCAACTTAGGTATCCAATCTTTGTCAATGGAAAGAAGTTTGTCCATGGCGCTGATAAAAAGATCTTCAGGAACTTCGGGCATAGCCATACGATCTGCTGAAATATTTAAGCGGTTAATATTCATTAGAGGTCTGAATACTATCGGATTTCCATCAGCGTCTAATTCAGCCTTTAAACCTTCAAATATTGCCTGTCCGTAATGGAGTGATGACAGCGCAGGGTGAACTGAAAATTCTGCAAAAGGAACTATCCTGCAGTCGTGCCAGTCGCCATCATAATAGTCGGCAACAAACATGTGGTCGGAGAAGTGCTTGCCAAAAGGAAGATCATTGAAGTCAGTTTCGTTAATTCGGGAAACCTTCGTTTTTTCAACCGTTATTTTATAACCCATGTCGAGAAATTTTAGTGTTCTAGTGTTGCGAACAAAAATAGAATAACTTTCTATTTCGTCTTTTTAGCACAATGTTATTTTTGAACATTTAAGAATACAGCCAGTATGATACAGGTTACGCAACCGAACTTATTATTCAAAGGACAAAAGTTGTATCGCCTTTCAAAAAGTGTGGAAAATCAGACAAATTCTACTATAAATGTGGCATTTATCAAGTTTATTGCCATATATGAGGCCGATTCATTGGAGTTAACACCTTCCCGGAAAGAAATTTTGGAAAAACTTACCGCGGCATGTAAATACAATCCGGGACAAGTAGTTTATGTAAATAGTGGTTTAGATAAAGTGGCACTGAACAATCTCTTAACTAAGTATTCACCTGAAGTTGTTTTGGTTTTTGGGGATATTGAAGTGAGTAGAAATCTGACAAACCTCAAAAAAAATTATCCGTTCGAAATCAATGGGGTGAAAATTCTTCGCACCGAAACTTTGGAAAACCTTGAAAAGGTGGCTAGTGAGAAGTCTTTGTTATGGACAAGTCTTAAAAGAATGCTTAATCTGTAATGATAAAATTGATTTTTGCTACCTCTAACGAACACAAATTGCGGGAAGTGCGATCTCTAGCACTTGCAGGAATGGAAATATTAAGCCTGAAAGAAATTGGATTTAAAGGAGAGTTACCCGAAACGCATGATACCATTGAAGCTAATTCGTTGGAAAAAGCCGAGTTTCTATTCAATAATTTCGAAACCGCTTGCTTTTCAGAAGATACGGGTTTAATAATTGATGCTTTGAATGGGGAACCGGGGGTTTATTCTGCTAGATATGCCGGTGAGAATGCCTCTTTTGATGAAAACATCAATAAAGTGCTGGATAAAATGAATGGGATAAGGAATCGTAAGGCAAGATTTAAGACGGTTGTTACATACTATTCAGGTGGCGGTTTCGTTCAATTTGAAGGCATAACAGAAGGTGAAATTACTGAAGAGCGAACCGGCACTGAAGGTTTTGGCTACGACCCCATTTTCAAACCCATGGGGTCAGACAAATCCTACGCCCAGATGACTCTTCCGGAAAAGAACGCTTTTAGTCACCGCAAAAAAAGTTTTGATCTGTTTGCCAACCATTTGAAACAAATTACCGTCTGATATACAATAGCTGATTAAAGTAGTATATTAGCTTAACCCCAAAAGCGGAACTTATGAGTTCAATTGTTTTTCAAGGCTACAACGAATCGCAGATCAGAGAAGGCTGCATGAAAGGAGACCGCAAATTTCAGCAGATTCTCTATGACATGTTATCTGCGAAGATGTTTGGGCTATGCCTGCGATATGCGAATGAGTATAACTCTGCCCAGGACCTTTTACAGGAAGGATTTATGAAGGTTTTTAAAAATATTGACAAGTTTAGAGATGAAGGTTCTTTCGAAGGTTGGGTGCGCAGAATTTTTGTTAATACGGCTATTGAGCACTATAGAAAACAAGTGAACCTATATGCGTTGCACGAAAGTGAAGTAAACTATTATGACCACTACCAGGAGAATGCTCTCGAGAACCTGAAACATGAGGATGTTTTGAAAATGATACAGAAGCTGAGTAGTGGGTACAGAACAGTTTTTAATTTATATGTGATAGAAGGATATTCGCACCGTGAGATTGCTGAGACAATGGGAATTTCCGAAGGCACTTCGAAGTCGCAACTGGCGAGGGCTCGGTATTTGTTGCAAAAAATGATAATGGGAAAGGCCGAAATTTCGGAACAATCATCAAACGGATAACGTAACACAAGTGATTATTATTGAATAAAAATTTACCTATGGACGAGAATATTAAAAATTTTGACCGAAGCATTGAGAAGATGATGAACGAGACGGCTGTTACACCTCCTTTTGGAATGTGGAACAGAATCTCTGCCGGGCTGGATGCGGAAGTTTTGCCTATAGCTGCTGCCGCACCGATAGCTGCAATGCCTAAGCGTCCTGTAGTTGCTTTAGTAACAGGGGCACTGATTCTGGGAGGTTCGATTTTGATGGCTTACTTGGTGAACCATAACACATTGCTACAGGAACAAACTACAAGTGAAGTTCCTGAAACCATTGTACCTTATCTTGAAAACGCAGAACCGGAAGTGGTTATTATTGGGGAATTTCAGCCGGTTACAGTGCCGACCGTGGTAAGCAAAAGAGTGGCTGTGACCGAGCCGGTAGGTTTAGAAAAGGTAAGCGAAGAAACTCCGGTACAGAAAAATTTGGCAGGCAACAGGTATAACGAAATTGCTGTTCCTGATCATCTTCAATCTCAAAATACGAAGGCAAGTTTAGATCCTTATTATTTCCCTCCGGTGGATGTAAACAATGCTATAGCAGTTAATAATGAATTAAAAGCTAATGCTATAGATGAAGAAGACGAACAAGAGGAAGTAGCGGAAAAGAAAGCGAAAGTGTATTCACCGAGCCGCGAAAAGAAACTAAGACCTAAAAAGAAGAGAAGCGGTAGCTTTAGCTACGGCCGTATCAACCGATACAAGGATCCAAAATAAAAATCATCTATGAAAATAAACTAAGGGGACGCATTTGCGCCCCTTTTTTTATTTTCACAACGCATGCGCTTTCCCCGTTTAATTCTCCCTGTTTTTATTTTTCTCTCTCATTTTTGTTCGGCCTATACCATCCGCGGAGTGGTGACCGATATGAAAGGCGACAAGCTTTCATACACTAACATTCACGTAAAGGGAACTACCAACGGCACTTCGGCTAATGCCGAGGGACTGTATTTGTTTGAGCTACCTGCTGGTAAATATGAAATGGTTTTTCAGCACATTGGCTTTAAACAGAAGATAGTGGCAGTGGACCTTAGCAAAAACATAGAGCTGAATGTGATGCTGGAAGTTTCGCAATACGAAGTGCGAGATGTGATTATAGACGGGAGGGAAGACCCCGCCATTGCCGTTATCCGAAAGGCTATTGAAAAGCGCAAATATTTTTTGAATGCTGTGGAGAGTTATTCCTGCGATGCGTATGTAAAAGGTGTGCAGCGCTTGCTGGATGCCCCTTCGTGGGCCAGGAAAAGATTAAGCAGCTTTGGACTGACCGTAGGTAAAAACGGAGTGGTTTACCTCAGCGAATCGCAGTCGCGGCTTTACTACAAGAAGCCCAATAAATTTCATGAGGTTATTTACTCTTCTAAAATAAGCGGCAATGCGCGCGGCTTTACTTTTAACTCGGCACAGAATTTCTTTTTCAATTTTTACGAGCGCAATATTTCCATTCCGGTTATTTCGAAGCGGCCTTTTGTTTCACCTCTTTCCGAAAACACTTTTTTCTACTATAACTTTAAAATGCTGGGCGCTTACATGGAGGGAGATTACCTGGTGAACAAAATACTGGTAACGCCCAAGCGCAAATCGGACCCCTGCTTTAGCGGAATACTGAGCATTGTAGAGAACAACTGGAACATTCACTCCCTCGAATTATTCCTTACTAAAAACAATGGCGTTGAATATTTAGACACTCTGAAAGTGACCCAATATTTTCTTCCTGTAAAAAATGATTTGTGGCTGCCTACTCAACAGCGCTACGATGCCAATGGTGGCTTGCTGGGCATTCGGGGCGATGGCTATTACCTGGGCATTTTTAAAAACTACCAGGTAAACGATCTGCTGGCGATGCCCGTGAAGCCCATAAAAATTGATTCTACGCAATCGCCTAAGAAGATTGCCAAACAGGTGAAGAAGGCCGAGAAAAAAATTGAGAAGCAGGTTTTTACACCTGAAATTGTGAAGATTGAAGAGCAGGCTAACAAGCGTGAGCAGGCTTATTGGGACAGCATACGCCCGGTGCCCCTTACCGAGCTTGAGAGCACCGATTATGAACTGAAAGACAGCATCGAAAAAATAAAAGATACGCCCGAGTTTAAAGATTCGACTGATAAGCTGCAGAACAAGCCTACCATACTCGGCATTATAACGGGCTATAGTTTTCGCAAGCAGAACAAAAAACTGTTTGTTGATTTTCCGGCCCTGCTGAGCGTGGTTAATTTCAATACGGTGGAGGGCGTTAACTTTCAACTGAAATTTG
>JAZKEP010000150.1:24670-25632 GCA_040387015.1 Bacteroidota bacterium | reverse complement strand
TGCTGCGCTATGGCCTCAGCAATCGCCACTTTAATGCTATGGCTACTATCAATTTCCGCAACAGCCAGCTGCATGATGAAAGTATTTCGCTCAGCGGAGGTAAGTTCGTGAGCCAGTTTAACGAAGCGCAGCCGCAGCCCGAGTTCGGCAACACCTGGCAGACCCTGCTGTTGGGGCGTAACTACATGAAACTGTATGAGCATTACTTTGTGCGCGCCACTTATGCCCGCGAAATTTATAACGGCATTGACGGCTCGCTCAGTGCTTTGTATGCCCAGCGTTTTCCGTTGGAGAACACCCGTGTTTACACCTTTTTCAATGCTATGAAAAAGAACCTGACGCCTAACGGCATGGAGCTGCCCGACCTGCGGAACTACAACGATAACATTACGCGCCACAATAATCTTCGTATCGACCTGCAACTGCATTTTACTTTTGGTCAGCAGTTTATTACGCGGCCCGATGCAAAATTCCGCGTGGGCTCCAAGTATCCCGAACTTACCGTGGTGTATAAGCGCGCTATACCTATTAAAGGTTTCAGCGACCTTGATTACGACTTTGTAGAAGCCCAGCTTTACGGCCTTATACCCTTAAAGGTGGTGGGTGCTATGCACTATCGTTTTGGCGGGGGAGGGTTCCCTACCAACAACAAGGTGAGCTATGCGGATTTTAAGCACTTTTCGGGGAACTTTCTTACCCAGGGCCGCACCGAGCCGCTGGGCTTTTATACCCTGCATTACTACCGCCACAGCACCAACCGCTGGTTTGCCGAGGCACACCTGGAACATCACTTCGGGGGTTTTCTGTTTAACAAAATACCGGGCATACGAACGCTTAAGCTGGATGAGATTATCGGTTTTCACATGTTGTATACCCCTACCCGCCAACAGTGTTTGCAGGTGGATGCCGGCATAGGCAACATTCTTAAAATTATGCGCGTTGATTTTGTGGTTGGCTTTGGC
>JAZKEP010000150.1:24395-24660 GCA_040387015.1 Bacteroidota bacterium | reverse complement strand
TCGGATGGCGCTCGCCATCAGTCTGACGCGATAGACAAGGCGTAATTTTTGCGGTACAAATAGTGGAGAACTTCTTATAACAATATTTGTTATAGTAGTTACAATTGCAACCGTTTAACTTGACTAAAGGATAATATCAAAGTAACTTACACGTTGCAATACTTGATATGAAGTAAAAATGGAGAACAAGGAAGACATACTGCGCATAATGATTGTAGACGATGATGAAGACGAGCGTCAGTTTTTTACTGAGATGCTCGCTCAT
>JAZKEP010000150.1:22680-24385 GCA_040387015.1 Bacteroidota bacterium | reverse complement strand
TTGCCTATATCTCATGTTGTGTACAAAGCTTCGGGTGCGCATTCGCTTTTTTTAGAGTTGGCGCAGAAACCACTACCGCACATAATTTTTATGGATATTAATATGCCGCAAACCAATGGCATTGATTGTCTGCGAAGATTAAAAAACGACCCGCAGTATAACAACATACCCGTTTTAATGTATAGCATTTCTAACAGAGATACGGATATTGATGATTCCTATAGGGCCGGTGCCCACTATTATGTTGTGAAGGCCCACGTGCCTGCCAACCTGCCTGCATCCTTACGCAAGGCACTGATGCCCGACTGGCGTGAACCACAGCCTCTTCCTAAGCGCGATGGTTTTGTTATTGATCTTACTTACGGAAATTAGAACTTAGTCCCATTCGGCTACGCTCAGGGTGACAATGCCCTTCGACAAGGTAAGGGTAATGTTGTCATGTTGAGCGTAGGTCTCCGTAGCGAAACAACTTGTATTTAATACAAGATCCTTCACTTCGCAGAGCCTCCGTTCAGGATGACAAACACAAACAACTTGTATTTTCGCTACTTTCGGATATGAGGCAGCACAATTATTATGTGTATATAGTTACCAATCCTGCTAAAACAGTTTTGTATATCGGTGTAACCAATGATTTGGATGGTAGAATAGCGGAACATTATTTCAATCGCGGAAAACCTGAAACATTTGCCGGCAAGTATCATTGCTACAATTTACTGCATCAGGAACATTATCAATATATAGATGCTGCTATTGCGAGATAGAAGGAATTAAAGGGTTGGACAAGAAAGAGAAAGATAGAACTGATTAAAACTGAAAATCAGGATTTGAAGATTCTAAACGAATCAATACTTGAAAGGTGGCCTCTTGAAATATTTCGTGAATAGGTTAAATACAAGATCCTTCACTTCGCAGAGCCTACGTTCAGGATGACAAACACGGTTCAAAAAAGTTTGTCATGGTGAACGAATCCCGATAAACTATCTGGACGGTTTAGGACGATACAATGCCGTACATAAAAAAGGCGCGAAGGAAAACCACTCCCACGCGCCCCATGCTTTATACTATCGGACAATAATTTAAAGCATTAATTAACCCTACCTAAAAAAAGATGCGCGGAGGTTACCCTCCTCCACGCACATGCCAATTAAAAAACAAACCCAAGACTTAAACTAAGAAGTCTGTGTCTTAAATAACAAATTGTAAACCAAATTTTTCGACCCAGGTAGGGGTAAAAAAAAGGGTGCGTGAATGAGGCTAGGATGCCCCCTCACACACCACACACTAGAAAAGATTCTTTTTTAGGAACCTAAAATGTCTTTGCTTTCATTATTAATAAGTGCGTGGCAGGAAAGCCCGTCACGCAAACAATTAGAGCTAACTAATTATTGCAAAAGGCAAACCAATTTCTTTACAGCACGGAGGGACGGCAATACGCGCTGGTGTTGCTGCATTGTTTCCCCAAACAGTAGAGTTTCATATTATAGGTTCTACACTAATATAAACCGGGCGGGGAATTTAGCGCTGACCCCCCGGCTTCAACCAAGGATAAAAAAAAAGTGCGCGGAGTAACCCCCCTCCGCGCACGTGCCAATTAAAACCCCAAAGACTTTCGTTCTTAAAAAGTGCGTGGAAGGAAGACCCTCCACGCACCTTACAATTAGAAGCATTTATAATAGAGCAAACGGTAAACCAATTTTCTTAC
>JAZKEP010000150.1:20544-22640 GCA_040387015.1 Bacteroidota bacterium | reverse complement strand
GAGGGAGAACCGGTAATACGCAATAATGTTGATGCCCCATTTCCCCAAAAAAGGAAATTTTCGTTTCCCCGTTTCTACAATCAATAAAACTGCTGCTTCACTTTGGGCTCGTTCCTGAAAATAATGTTAGCGGCTTTTTTTACTTGTCTGTGAATATCGAACAGCTCGTTGAAGTTGGCTATGCGCAGGGTGGTGGCGCGCAGGCGCAGGCGTTCGCGATATTCCTGCTCCACGTCAGCATCGCCCAGCGCGCTGAGGGCTTCGTTAAAATCGAGCGGCAGGATGGCGGGCATGTTTGCCGCCAGCAGCTGGGGTTCGTAATCAATCATAATATTGCGGGTAACAAAGGCGGCCACCACCCACCGTCCGTTGGCCCTGGCGAGCAGGGTGCGCAGCCTTCCGAAACCAAATTCCTCCATAATGCGGTAGTTACCGGGAAAGGCCATGCCGGCATAGTATTCCACCGAGGTAAGCTGCACCAGGAAGGCCTTGGTTCTATCGGCAATAAGGGCAGTTGCTTCTTCCACCTCGGCCAGCTTGGTATGGTCGCTGGGAAACAGCTCAAAGTCCTCGGTTTTTGTAAGCCAGTTGTTGGCAAAGGACATGGTAAACATGGGGTTTAACGTGGTGAAGCGCGGCAGATGGTCAACGAACAGCGCGTGCCACACGCGGCTTTTTTCGCACAGCACAGCATCGTCCAAATCATTGGTTTTGCGATGGTGAATCTTTTTTATGTAAGCCATATAGATTAAGGGTTTAGTTTAAACTATCTGTTCGAAATGGCTCAACCGTTCACTTTCGGCAAAACACTGCAAGGTTTTGCGCGGGGGCTTCATACTTCTACCCTAAAGCATTAAGGTTTTAAGTAGGGCTCAAAAAATAACATCCTGCGGAAGAAGGTTATTTCGACTAACCTCATCCTTTTGCCACTTTGAAACGAAATAAAAACAAATATTCGAAAGGTTCAAAACTTTCTTTTAAAGGTTTTAAGGATCGGGAAGAAGGTTTTACTGATTTTTTTAAAACATTTCCTTGGAACCTTGAAACAATACCTTGGAATCTTGAAACATTTCCTTAGAACCTTGAAACATTTTCTTAGAATCTTAAAACATTTCCTTGGAAGCTTGAGATATTTTCTTGGAAGCTTAAAACATTTCTTTGGAAGCTTGAAACATTTCCATGGAACCATAAAAAATTTCCATAAAACCATAAATCATTTCCATAAAAGCATAAATTATTTCCATAAAACCAGAAAAATGGGTGATACAGCAGACAATTATCCTTCTCAGCCCTTCGGCTTAGCGCAGGGTGATAGAGGACTAGGTGACGGGTGGCGGGTGACGAGGTGATGGGTTACAGCGCCTTCGACTACGCCCAGGCTGACATACTTCGCTAAAGGTGATAATATGATAAAACTGCCCCGTTTTGTTCCCAATGCAGAGCTTTCGCCCCGTTTAGGTAGTGTCTCAGTTTGGGCTAAAAAGAATTGTTGTCATCCTGAACGTAGCTTTGCGGAGTGAAGGATCTTGTGTTTAATACAAGATGTTTCGCTACGGAAACCTTCGCTCAACATGACAACCCTTTTGCGACTATTTTTGACACAAACCCAAACAGTTTCAAACAGATTTATTAAAATTTAGTTAGCCTTTCACTAAAGCCTTGCGCTTTCTTCCTTGGCCCTCTATTTTACAGGGATGAATGACTTAAGAGTAATGCTTGTTTTTATGTTTATCGTGTTTGCCACGGTCATTTTTCTCATCTTGGTACGGGAATGGGATACCACCCTACGGGCAAAGGAGGTTTTGGCCGAAAGAGAAACAAAGCCAATGTAACAGGCCACCTTGCACCGCACCACTATGAAAAAACGGGAAGAAATAGCAGCAGAAGAACAAAAAATAATCAACCGGCTAAATGCCTTCTATTATTTTAAGGCCGAGGGGATGGAAACGGTAAAGAAAATATATGCCGCTGAAGTGAAATTTGTTTTTGACAATTCGCACCGCGCCTATAAAGATGTTCGAAACGAACTGATAGACAGCCTTCTTAAACTTCGGGGAATGAAAAGCGCATAGCCGAGGGGGGCTATGCGCAAGCAA
>JAZKEP010000150.1:16818-20534 GCA_040387015.1 Bacteroidota bacterium | reverse complement strand
TTGCCGTTTACAAAGATACTAATTAGCCAGCGATAAACTCATATTGAATTTAACACTGCCGTTTTGCACAAAGGTGGCGTTATGGTCCACGGTGGTATAGCCCGGCAGCGTAAACGTAAACTTGTGGATGCCCACGGGCACATCGGTAAAACCCCAGTTGCCGTAAAAGTTAGTATAGGTTTCAATGTTCAGCTCCTCGCAGCGCACCTTCACGCCTTTTAAAGGCGCCCCGTTATTACTGCCATCTGTTACTTTGCCTTCGGCATTAAAATCGGCACCCTGGCTGCCGTGGGGCAGCAGATACTGGTTTAGTTTAACCACGTTACCGTAATATACAATTTTGCTGGCGCGATTTATTTGTTGCATAAAAGCAAAGGTGCTGTTGTATTGCGTAATGCGCTCAGCTGTGGCCTCGGGGGTTTCTTTAATAAACTTGTTTTGCTCGGTGTTTTCGGTGGCTAAAGTACCTACGGCAACGCCAATGGCATCAATTTGCAACTGGGTCATGCCGGCTGCCAGCAGCTCCGCTTTATTTGCAGGGTCTTCGCACAGGGTGTGCAGGTTTCTTAAAAACAAAATCATTTTAGGCTGACGGTTGCGCGCGGCAGTAAAATTATCTAGCCCGAATTTTTTAAGCGTTTTAGGTTGAGCGCTAAAAGCTTTTTCAATGTAATACTTTGCAATGATGTAAGTCTGGTTACCGGTTTTCATGGCCACCAGCACATCTTCAGTTTCCTGCTCCTGCTGGTCCTGGCGGGTTTCGGCAGTTTCCCAGCCTTCGCTTTCCTCTATACTGTCCAGCATATCGGCAGCAAAGGCAGCGTCAAGGTCGGGGTCTTTGGCTGTAAAATCGGCTACGTCATCATCAAACAAAGCCTTCATTGTACGGGCATCTTCCAGCATGTCTTCGGCTGGCACGGAGAAATTTGGTTCCATGGTAAATTGGTTTTATGGTTATTAAATAAAAAGATGTAAAAAACTGCCGCTGGTAAATTCATGGGTATGAATTTTTAAAATCCAAGGCTGAACCATAAAACCACACGCGAAAACAAGAGATGCCTCTGCCTTGGTAAGCCAAAGGAAAGCAGATAAATTGAATTAACAAGGTTTGAAAGAAAAAAAACCTTAGTGGAATGCTGTGTGCAGGTTGTGCAATACAACGGTTAGGTTGTGCAATGAATCTATTTCATGAAAAAAAGCATAAAAAAAGTGGGCATTGTTATTTTGTTCTCTAGGTTTTTAATATGTTTGATCTGCGTCTGTCACTTTTGTGGTGATGGTTAGACAGGCGTAGGGGGGCTTCGGCCCCTCTCTCTTTTTATAAAAAAACCGCATAGCGTCTTTCAACAACTATGCGGCACCACGCGCAGTGAACCCTAAAGGTCCAATATAATTTTGGTTTGAAGAATTGTCAAGGTAGGTTAGGAGCCGCATAGCCCCTTGCGGAAACTATGCGGTAACACCTATCGCCATGAAAAAATCTTATAGCTGAGTTTCTAGAATAGCACCATCGGTTCCATCAAGAACCTCCTCCTCACTTTCTTCATCTTGCTGTGCTTCAGCCATCGCAACAGTTAACTTTTGCAGCATCGCGGTCAATTGCAACACTTCTTCTTCTGATAAGGGAAGGATCGCCAGGTTCATGGTATCCATACTTTGCTCAATTTCATTGAGCAGCTCCTGGCCTTTTAGGGTAATCGTAATTTCCGAAACCCTTTTATTTCCCTTTTCGCGCCCGCGGATGATAAGGCAATTCATATCCATTTGCTTGGCAATGCGTGGCAGGTCGATAGTCTTATCAGTAATTTTTGCGCGTATCTGGTTTTGCGACAGCACCTCAGGCGCATGGCTGGCGAGCACCTGCAGGATATTATATTTAGCAACAGTAAGTCCGTAACGCTCCAGTATATTTTCCTGTTGGCGTTTTAAAAGGTAAGAAGTACTTAAAAGACTTCTTACCAAAATCTGTCGGTCGTTACAGGCGGTTTCTTCGTTTGTTGTGTGAATGATTTTCATTGATTTTGATTGAGGGTTTTATAAAAAAGTTTTCTAAGCCTTTGTTTTGTGAGCAATGCTCTGAACGGTCTCCATCAGCTCGTCCATATCGCTCGTCTTGTCAAAAAAGAAGTCAGCACCTAACTCAGCACATTTGTCGCGGTACTGCGGCTCGGGCATATTGGTTACCATCATAATCAGCATTACAGGATATTTTTTGCGGAGCATGGCCAGCAAGTCAATACCGGTAGCAGCAGGGGCATCATTTTCCAAATGAATATCCAGCAGCACGGCATCGGGCTTGTGCGTTTCTATCAGGTTAAGTGCCGAAGAAATAGTATTAGCGTGGCCCGAAACAATTACCTTTTTTAAATCACTCAGTTGCGAAGTAAGGCGCTCCACTATAATCGGTGAATCATCTACAATAAACACGTTCAGTGCATCAATGGGTCTCATGGAATTCATACAGCAGGTTTACAACAACAAAGAAAAAGTATAGTAAGGGAGATGCTGCTAGTTTAAACTATGAAAAGCCTGTCATGGTTTCTACTACAAAGCGGGTGCAGCGGTGCCCGGTGATTAGTGATAAACCTGATTAGTTGAAAGGCTGAAATTGAAAGCGGTTTCCATTCGTCCATCATGGGTGAAACAACGCGCCATTTTTTGCATGGCATCCATCATCGTTTCTTTTTCAGTTTCGGCCAGGCAAACAGCAGCACTGTTCATTTCATTTCCGTAATTGTCAAGTTCGTGTAATATCTGAAGGCCCTTAGGTGTGATGGTAATTTCTGAAATAGTCTTGTTCTTCTTGTTTCTGTTTCTTGAAATTAAACACAAACGATCCAGCTGTATCATTATACGGGGAAGATCAAGCGTTTTGTCGGTGAGTCGCTCCCTTATCTGGTGTTGCGATAGCGCAGAAGGAAACTCATCGCGCAGAATTTCGAGTATATACAGCTTTTGCAAATTGATATCGTACTTTGTAAGAATGCTTTCCTGATGTTTTTTTACGTGATAAGCAATACTCAAAAGGTGCTTAATCATTTGCGCATTGGTAGCACCTTGCGGGCTGCTGTTAGTTTGATGAAGTGTATTCATAGCGTATGATTTGTTTAAATTAAAACAGAAGAATTATTCCTGCCGAATTCATACAACAAACATACGCGGAGGCCTAGTGCAATTGAATAGGAGAAACTATGAAAAATTTGTGGTGCTTAATACTACAAAAGCAAACTATTCCATGCCGTGGTCTATGGCATAGCGGGTCATGTCTGCGTTGTTTTTCAGGGAGAGTTTCTCGAGAATACGGCTGCGGTACGTACTAATGGTGTTTACACTGAGTGAAATCTGTTCAGCAATTTCAGAAACAGCTTTGCCGGAGGCTATAAGATGAAATACCTGCATCTCGCGGTCGGAGAGCAGGTCATGCAAAGGTTTATTGGAATTGTCGGAAGCGCCTTCGGCAAGTTTTTCAGCTAAAGAGGCAGTAATATACTTGCGGCCACTTAAAACCTTTCGAACAGCTGCCACCAGTTCTTCTGTGGCACTTTCCTTATTTAAAAAACCCGAGGCGCCTGCTTTTAACACGCGTACAGCATATTGCTCTTCGGGATGCATGCTCAGCATAAGTATGGGTGCTTTAATACCATCCGAGCGTAGCTGCTTTAATGTTTCTACCCCGCTGCGACCGGGCATCGACAAGTCCAGCAGCAGTACATCCA
>JAZKEP010000150.1:6384-16808 GCA_040387015.1 Bacteroidota bacterium | reverse complement strand
CGGGCATCGAGATATCAAGCAATATGATATCCCACACCTTACCTTTTATTTTTTCCAATACTTCGACACTGTCGCTGGCTTCAGTTACATCCGAAAACGGATACTCTTCGCGCAGCAATTGAATAAGTCCTTTGCGAACGATTGCATGGTCGTCTGCCACTAAAATATTCATGCCTGAGGGTTATCGTGTGAAGATAGAGGAACTTTTAGAATAATCTCGGTTCCCTCACCCTTTTTGCTTTTAATGTCCAACTCACCGCCAAACATTAAAGCGCGCTCCTTCATACCTAAAATGCCAAGTGTATTTTTTGTTTTTACTTCATGTATATCAAAACCTTTTCCATTGTCCCGTATACTAACAACTAAAGAACTATTGACTTTTAGTATGCTTGTTTCAACCAACGTGGCCTGCGCATGGCGCATAATATTGGTAAGTGCCTCCTGATAAACTCTGAAAATACCGGTGCTGATATTTTTTTCAAGGAACGTATCCTCCAGATTGGT
Organism: Bacteroidota bacterium; assembly: GCA_040387015.1. Taxonomy (GTDB): domain Bacteria; phylum Bacteroidota; class Bacteroidia; order Chitinophagales; family LD1; genus Bog-950. The sequence continues at coordinate 16,304 of JAZKEP010000150.1, read as the reverse complement.
TGTTACATAGCAAGGTATGCCTGCCCGTTTTTTAAATTCACCGCTTTGCCATTCAAGGGCAGCAATCAATCCCAAGTCATCCAGTATACCGGGGCGCAATCCGGTTGAAATTCTTCGAACCGTTTTTACCGTATCATCAATCAATGTAGTCATGCCGCTTAACTTTTCGTGCAGGACTTCATCCTCAGCTACAATTTTTCTGGTTAGCCAGGAAGTATCCATTTTTAACGCTGTAAGTTGTTGACCCAACTCATCGTGAATCTCCCGTGCAATGCCGGTGCGTTCCTCCTCGCGAATAGTTTGCAGGTAGGCAGATAGCTGGCGAAGTTCCGAACGTGACTTTTGTATTTCTTCTTCAGCTTTTTTTCGCTCGGTAATATCAATGCCTACACCCAACAGGCGGGGCTGTTCTTCATAGGTAGCGAGCACACTGGTAAAGTGATAAGGGATTTTCTGTTTCTGTTTGGTTAAAAAATTTGCTTCTGTATCCGACACTCCCTCTGAAATAGCCAGTTGCTTTTTCAGTAACAAGTTTGGCTGTTCATCTACGTCTACAAATTGAGCCACGCGCATATTTTCCAACTCTACCCTTCCATAACCCGATACGAATTCAAAATTTTTATTCCATCTTAAAAGGTTCCCGTTTACATCAGCCATGTAAAAAACACCCGGCAAACTATTAATGATAGACTCGGATAGATTTTTTTCAATAATAATTTCCTTTTGGGCTTTTTGACTTTCTGTAATGTCAATGCCCATACCTATCAGGTAATCAAATCCGTCAATGGTTGCAATATGACCGGTGAAGTAGTACGGAATTTTTGTTTTGGTTTTAGTGAAAAAGCATGCTTCTACGTCCGAGGAACCTTTCTCAAACACCTCATTTATTTTTGTCATCAGTAACTGCTTCTCGTCTAAATCAAAAAAATCGAGAGGGTGCATCGTGCTGATCTCATCCCATGTGTAGCCTGAAATCGTTTCAAAGTTTTTATTACACCGTATAAATTTTCCGTTTCGGTCGTACAGATAAAAAATACCGGGCAGGCTGTTGATGATAGAAACGGATAGATTTTTTTCCTCAAGAATTTGCTGTTCAATACGTTTTCGTTCAGAAATATCTCTGGTAATTAAAGTAATACCGCTCACTTTCCCTTGAACAATGATGGGACCTACATTGGTTAAGAACCAGCGTTTAATACCATCATGGCCAACTGAAACTGTTTCGTATGACTGGCTGGTCTTAGTAGCTATTACTTTTCTGTGTTTTTCCCTTACCAAATCGTGATACTCAGGCAATACAAAATTATATGCACTGGAGCCTATAATTTGTTCTCTCGTAAAACCTCCTTCGGTGTAATTGATGAATTGCACTTTTTCCTCCAGGTCAAGTCGCATAATTATGTCAGGTAAGTTTTCAATTAAAGAGCGGTATTGTTCCTCGCTCTGTATCACTCCCTGTTCTGCTTTTTTTCTTTTGCTGATATCAATCCCCATTCCTATCAGGTAATCTTTACCATATAGGTTCACTGCACGACCGTTAAAATAGTAGGGTATCTTTTTTTTGTCTTTTGTATAGAATTGAACTTCAGCATCTGCTATACCCGTTTGTGTGGCTTCTTTAATTTTTTCTACTACTACTTTTTTCTCCTGGGTATCAAAAAAATCAGGTGGATTGTCACTTCCTATTTCTTCGGCAGAATAGCCGGAAATAGTTTCGAAGTTTTTATTCCAGCGTATAAATTTTCCACTGCGGTCATACAAGTAGAATATTCCGGGAAGCGTATTGATAATTGAATCCGAAAGATTTTTTTCAAACAAAATTTCCTGTTCTGCTTTTTTACTTTCGGATATATCTCTGGAGTAAATTGTAATCCCATCCGATGAAGGATACATCTTCATAAGTAGCCATCTGTTAGTGGGCTCAAAAAAACCTTCCACCTCTATATTTTTTTGAGTTCGTAAGGTTTCTTGAAATTTCTTCCAGAAAATTGTTTCTCTGACTCCCTTATAAACATCCCAGACCTTTTTTCCTATTATTTCGTGTTCTGAATCTACAGGTTTATTTTCCACGAAAAGTCTTTGTTGCGCTGTTTGGTTAACAAAAGTAATATGCCCATTAATATCTACTGAAAGTACGGCATCAGTAATGCGGCTAAGCGCAATCCCTTTTTCAGTGAAGGCAGTTGATAACTGTCGGGTTTTTTCTTCAACCAGCTTACTAAGTTCTTTGGGCTGTCGAGCAAAATACCAGGAAAACAAACCTCCTGATATGGAGAGAATAATGCCGAGGAGAGAGAAAGTAAGTGCAAAAAAAAGAGTTGCTCGGTTCTTTGTGCCCACATATAATTTCCACTCTCCATTAGGAATTTTAGCGGGTACAACTAAGGCATTTTTGTATGACTGATGATTCTGTAAAAAGAAAACTTCACTTCCATCATCATTTGCTCTCGATAGTTGGTAGTAGAAGCCATTAGTTGTATTGGAATCAATGCCAACGGCCTTTAAAAAAGTTGAAAGACGAATAATTACCGCTGAAAATCCTTTGAATTTATTGTCTTTGAAAAGAGGCTGCCTGCCTACAATACCTATCCCGCCTTGCTTTAATTTAATAGGTCCTGCCCAAAAAAAATGTTTTGTTTTAATGGTAGTTAAAACTCCGCTGTTTTGCACGGAATCTTTCAAAATATCATAGCCAATTATCACCTCATTTCCTTCACGAGGGTATACATGGGTAATTACACTGCCCTCTACCAATTGCACAGCATCTACAAATTTATTTGAGCGTAGTAGGGTTGCTCCTACGCTGTCAAAATCGTTCGGAACTCCATACTTTTGTACGATAAAGGCTAATGTTTGAGCTGTAGAAAGATTGTAACTTAATATTGTTTGGATTCGTTCTTTAGCAGCATTTGCTTCATTGTTTAGTTCTCTTGTTTCTGTTTCTCTTACCAAAAGGTATCTTTCATATGCAAGATACTGAGTTAATAAAAGCAAAAAACAAAACACCAACAGGCCGATAAAAACAGGCTTTGTAACAAAGTCTAAAAACTTTGAATTTTTCATACTTACTTAAATGGCGGTTGAAGCAAATTAGTGTGCCAAGCCGAAGTTGCTAAAAAAGCATTAAGAAAGAAATAAACTTTGTGAAAGTTTCATGATACTATCAGCAGTGTAAAATTTTTGCTCATGAGTTGAAACCAATACGTCAGTATAAGGGTTAACTAATGTTTTAATTAATACAAACTTCTACCAGATTGTTTCCCATTGAATACGGCAGGAAAGAGAGAGAAGGCATCGGTTTTGTTATAAATATCTTTGCTTGCTTGCCAACAGCTATGGAGCCTAATTGATCGGCTACATTCATCGCATAGGCTCCATTCAGTGTAGCTGCATTTATAGCTTCCTCGGGAGTCATTTTCATTTTTATACACGCAAGGCTGACTACTAAATTCATATTTCCGGATGGAGCAGATCCGGGATTAAAGTCAGTGGCTAAAGCAAGTGGTAATCCTGCATCAATCATTTTTCTCGCAGGTGTGTAGGGTATGTTCAAGAAGAATGAGCAGCCGGGTAAAGAGACGGGCATGGTCGGAGATGCAAGGAGTGATTTAATGTCTTCTTCCGAAACATTTTCTAGGTGGTCAACACTCAATGCATTATGCTTTAAACTAACCTGTACTCCACCTATGATGTTGAACTGATTTACATGAACTTTAGGTTGCAAGCCATATTTCACTCCTGCTTCTAAAATCCTATCCGTTTCAGCAGCACTAAAGTATCCTTTCTCACAAAATACATCAATGAAATCGGCTAAGCCTTCAGATGAAATTTCAGGAAGAAGTTTTTCAACCAGAAGTGAAATGTAGCCTTCGTGATTTGTCTTATACTCCGTAGGATAGGCATGCGCTCCGAGGAAAGTAGCCTTGATTGTTAGCGATGATTTTTCTTTCAGCTTCCTGATGACCCGAAGCATTTTCATTTCCCCTTCATAACTCAGGCCGTAACCGCTTTTTATTTCTACGGCTCCCGTTCCCATCGTTTTCATTTCCTCCAACCGTTCCCAGGCTCCTTCAAATAGAATTTCTTCACTCACATCTTTCAATAGATTTGATGAATTTAAAATCCCGCCTCCGCGTTTTGCAATCTCCTCATAACTCAAACCTTTAATCCTGTCGGTAAATTCCTGTTCTCGTGAGCTTGGATAAACGACATGCGTGTGCGAATCGCACCAACAGGGCATCACAAACTTTCCGGTTGCATTTATTATTTCATCCGCTCTGTCAGGTGCTTCATTATTCTTCCCAAATGACTTTACCAACCCGTCTTCAATCAGCAGAAATGCATCTTCTATAGAAGGAAGAATTTTCATCGCTGGCCCTTTTATTAGCACCACAGGGCGTTCTCTTATTCCTACTAGTGATTTGATATTTCTGATTAATATTGACTTCATACAACAATCTTACACATTTGTAGTTTCATTTTTGTATTCCCGATTTCTTAAATATTAGTTTGAGTTTTGTAATCTTTTAATCATGGCAGGAAACAGTTTCGGAGAAATATTTCGCATTACTACTTTTGGAGAAAGCCATGGAAAAGCCATAGGGGTAATTATTGATGGCTGTCCTTCCGGGTTAGCTATTGATTTAGATAAGCTTCAGCACGAACTGGATAGACGTAAGCCAGGGCAATCTTCCATTACAACACAACGAAAAGAGTCCGATACTTTCGAAATTTTATCAGGTATTTTTGAAGGTAGATCGCTCGGTTCACCAATAGCAATCAGCATTAAAAACGAAGATCAGAAATCTGAAGACTACGCGCATATTAAAGAAGCTTTCCGCCCGTCTCATGCCGACTACACGTATGAAATGAAATACGGCATTCGGGATTATCGGGGAGGAGGAAGGTCCAGTGCAAGAGAAACAGCTGCTCGTGTTATTGCAGGTGCTATTGCAAAGCAGTTATTGAATAAGAATGGAATTGAAATTAATGCTTATGTATCAGCGGTAGGAACCATTCAATTACAAAAAAATTATCAGCAGCTTGATTTGTCGCAGACGGATTCTAATATTATTCGATGTCCGGATGTTGAAACTGCTGAAAAAATGATTGCGGTAATTCAGGATACAAGAAAGAAAGGTGACACAGTGGGAGGAATTATCTCGTGCGTAATTAAAAATACTCCAGTAGGTCTTGGTGAGCCTGTCTTCGATAAATTACATGCCGATTTAGGCAAAGCCATGCTTTCCATCAATGCAGTACATGGTTTCGAATATGGGAGTGGTTTTAGTGGAACGCGGTTAAATGGCTCTGAACATAACGACAGATTTGAAAAGGGTGCAGAAGGTCAAATTATTACTCAAACAAATAACTCAGGCGGTATACAGGGGGGCATCAGCAACGGAATGGATATATACTTCAACGTGGCTTTCAAGCCGGTAGCCACTATCATGCAGCCACAGGCAACAGTTGATAAAGAAGGAAACGAAGCTGAGATAAAAGGGAAAGGCCGCCACGACCCTTGTGTAGTTCCGCGTGCAGTTCCTATTGTAGAAGCGATGGCAGCGTTAGTGCTTGCAGATCATTTGCTTCGCGCAAAAATCTCAAAGGTTTAGTTGTAAAGAGACAGGGCTTTCTTAAGAAATCTGTTGTCAGCAATTTTGACAATCCTTTCCCAATTCATAAGCGTGAAATTTAAAATCAATAACTCGAAAGAAGCTATGCCCATAACGTAGTAATTAGCTATAGAAAAAATGATAGCAAGCCAGAAGAGATACGTATCGAATTTTTTGGTGAAGAAACCAATTGAAAAACTTAATTGCAAAAGCACATTTACAATAAGCACAAGATGGGCAGTTGAGGGATTGGCAATAAGATACTGAGCTATATGTGCTTTGAAAGTATCAGGATGTTGAAGCAATAGATTAATCTGTTGAGATTTTAAAATGTTTGAGAGCTGGTCTGCATAAAAAACGGTGCCTCTCGAAATTTTCCAGAGCGCAGCTGAGGCGAAGATGTACAGCCAATAATATCGGGCTGCTTCCCATAAAAAATGGAAACGTTCTTCTTTCTTAGTCCAAAAAGGAATAGTGACAATAAGCAGTCCAACCAGTCCATGATAATGGTGCGCTGCTGCTACATTATAAGTTAGAAAGTAAATCAGTGTTACTATGCTGAAAAGAATGGCATAAATGCGTTCATTGGTGAGCAAAAACAGGATAGGCAATGCATACCAGCACACATCAATTAAAGCGGGCACCAAAGAGCCGGAGGTGATAAATTGCGGAATACCAGAAAACAGAAAATATTTGTAAACCACTTCATTCTCTTCAAAGATAAAAGGTGGCTGTGACATAGCAGAAAGAATGGAAGCGCTTATAAACCGGTAAAAAAGAATTAACAAGGCAAATCCAAAAACGAAATTTGCCTTATGTCTTAAATCCTTTTCAAAGGTTTCACTGGAGTACATAGGTATAAAGCAATTCTTTTTTTAATACTTCCGGCAAGCCATTTTTATTGTATGCGCAAGTTAGTTTATACACATCCATTGCATTGGTTTCCAGTCCGCGCATATCAACGCTGTATCGAAACAACCACTGCTTTAACTTGTTTATTTTTTCCTTGTTTGCTCCGGTGGAGTCCATTAGCGGAAAAGCATGAAGCAGCGGTGAAGTAATCAGTTCTCGCTGCGAATCCTTTAGCTTAGCGTAGTTCACTTCCTTACCGTCAATCACAAAGGAATAGGTTGTATAAGTTTCTTGAGTTTCTTCAGGCAGAGAATACATGCCGTAAAGCAGAAACGGAAACTCTTCGCAACGCCTGGTAAATAAAAATGTATTGCAGTTGACAATACAATACATCGTGCCTACTATGAAAAACAGAATGACGACAAATAATTTCTTATCTGTTTTAAATAATCTAAGTAGAAATGTATTCTTAAGTATCTCCATAAATTAAACAACCATCAGGTTGCAACCCCTTATTTCCGCATTATCCATTCTGCCAAGTATTTCAAAACTCCCATCCTTGCTTATCTTTCCTAAGTCGCTGGTTGCTATGAAAGAGCAAGAATACAGATTAGCAAGGTCAATTACGTTTGCTGCTCCGATTATATTCTCTTCCTGCAGTCTTAGCGGGTCATATATATCGCGTGTAATAATTTTCATCCAGTTCGGAGTTTGAAAAATACCATCCCCTTTTGAATACGCCTGCGATAATAGTTCTGTCATTCCGTACTCTGAATGAATCTTCTCAACATTAAAGGCCTCCGAAAGTTGATGATGAATTTCTAGTCGCGTTAATTCTTCTCTTCTGCCTTTCATCCCTCCGGTTTCCATTACGGTTAATTCAGGGAATTCAATTTTGAACTGATCTGCAAAATCAAGCAGCGCAAATGTTACTCCGAGTAAAAGCGTTTTCTGTTTTCTTTCCTTAAGGAGGAAAAGTGTGTCAGCAAGCTTTTTAAAATCATTCAAAAAAAAGCCACTCTCCGTTTCGTCACTGAGTTTAATCAAACGGTCTGCCATATATACCAGTGAAGAGTTTTTTCTTTCTAGGTAGGAGGGAAGCAAGGCTAAAATTGCATAATCGCCAGGGTCACCATAAAAATATCGGAAACCATTTTGGAAACTTTTTTCATATAAACCGGTATCGGCCACATAGTGTTTGGAAGGTATAGCATTCGTAGTCCTACTGCTTTCAAATATTTGTTGCGCTTCTCTGCCTGCGGCTATTAATGAATGGCTTTTAAAGAAATCAACGGGAATAAAAGGAATATTGAAAAGGGAAGTGACGTTAGAAGGATTTTTCCGGAGTGAATTGCAAAACATCCTGTAAACTTCTACATTGTCATACTGAAACCTGAAAACTTCGAGGGATATCTCCTCAAAAGTAGAAGCGGTAACTGAAAGAATTTTATCGGGTAATGAGAACAAGATTAATATTTGCGAAAGTAAAAATGCAATAAATACAACGATTTTAAGTTTACTTAGCCTCATGAAAATAAGGTTGCTTACACTTTTTGTTTTGATAGTAAGTATTTCGTCTTGTGTAAAGGAACGCTCGTATCCTATTGTTCCCAACATCGAATTCAAATCTGTTTCTTCCAATTTTGTGAAGAGCGGCAGCATTGATACCATCACTTTTTCGTTTACTGACGGTGATGGCGACATTGGTGTAGATAACTCTGTTGATGATACCTCTGATATTTGCGGCTTGCAGACAGGTGATTCTGCCAGCTTGCGTGCCAGAGCTTTTAATGTATTTCTGATTGATAGTCGCGATTTGTGTGTGGTGCAATTGGCTTCGGCATTTGTTACTGCTGAAGGAAAATTCAAATCTTTAGCTGGCGAAATACTGGCCATTTCCAGAATCAATTCTAAAAAATGCTTTGCTGTGCCAAGCCCCGGTTGCCCGAAGGATACCGTTGTTTATACCATCCTGTTTCGCGATTTAGCGGGTAACTTTAGTAATGCTGTACAAACGGTGCCGATAGTTGTGGATGGTGAGTAATGCTTTGTAAGGGCGGTAGGGGAAGCAGTACTAGAACTTAAAAACTTATGGTAAAGCAAAGAGTGAAATTATTAGTGGTTGTGGCGATGGTGGGGTTGATAGGATTAGGAGGATGTAAGAAATGTTACGAATGTGCTTCTGCTGTCGGAAGATTTATATGTCACAAAAATGTTGACTCAGTATATCTTTTAATAGGCGGCACGCAATACATAATTGATTCACTATCTCACTACCACAGTTTGGGTTACAGTTGCGATACTATCAAGTTTTATTATACATCCTCTGAATTCTATAATAACCCACTGTGTAGTAGAAATGGATATGAGGGTGCAATAGAGCGGGGCGATAAATGTCAAGAATTAAAATGATAGCTACGAGAAGGGTTATCGTATTCACTATGATGAAGACCCTGGCAACCCTGAATGAAAACCTGATTAGCCTCTGAAAGAATTTCTATTCTTCACCCAATTGCTTGTGGTATTTGAAGAAGAGCTAACACCCTTTGATTTTTTTTGCGTTTTACTTCCCTTTTCGAAAATATGCGATGAAATAAGTGCAGCTATTTCCATTTCATCTTCTCTTTCTTCTTTCAGGTTTTGCGGTGTAAAATTCTTTGCCACAAAATTGGTGTCGAACTTTCCTGAAACAAAATCGGGATGCTGCAAAACAAATTTGCCGAAGGTGAGTGTATTCTTTACCCCTACAATTTTATAATCATTAATGGCGCGAAGCAGCCTGTCAATAGCCTCGGTTCTGTCTTTGCCATAACCAATAAGTTTAGCCAGAAGCGGGTCGTAATAAATAGGAATATCCATTCCTTCTTCATACCCATCATCTACTCTTACTCCGGGCCCTTCGGGTTTTTTATATTGAACCAGTCTTCCTATGTCGGGCAGGAAATTATTGGTGGGGTCTTCGGCATATATGCGCAACTCTATCGCATGACCGCGCATTTGTAAATCATCCTGCGTAAAGCTGAGTTTCTCTCCCCGTGCAATTTTAATTTGCTCCTTAACCAAATCAATTCCGGTTATCATTTCGGTTACAGGATGTTCCACCTGCAGGCGCGTGTTCATTTCAAGGAAATAGAAATTCAACTGTTCATCAACCAGGAATTCTACCGTACCTGCTCCAATATATGCACACGACTGACCCACTTTAACAGCAGCTTCGCCAATCTCTTTTCTTTTTTCAGGAGTTAAGCAACTACTGGGGGCTTCTTCCACAACCTTCTGATGTCTGCGCTGTATAGAACATTCGCGTTCGAAAAGATAAACGATGTTACCGAAATTGTCGCCCAGAATCTGAACTTCTATGTGCTTTGGTGAACCGACAAATTTTTCGATAAACACACTTCCATCGCCAAAAGCACTTTGCGCTTCGCTTTTAGCGCGCTGCATTTGCTCTTC
>JAZKEP010000150.1:0-6374 GCA_040387015.1 Bacteroidota bacterium | reverse complement strand
GCATTTACAATGCGCATACCTTTGCCTCCACCGCCTGCACTCGCTTTAATAAGGACGGGGTAACCTATTTTTTCGGCAATGGCTTTTGCTTCGGTTATTTCGGTAATAGCTCCCTCACTTCCGGGAACCATCGGAATGTCGAATTTTTTTGCCGCTTCTTTTGCAGCCAGTTTGCTTCCCATTACCTGAATAGCTTCGGGAGTAGGACCTATAAAAGTGATACCGTTTTCTTCTACCAGTTTTGCGAAGTCGGCATTCTCGCTGAGGAACCCATAGCCGGGATGAATACCTTCAACCCCCAATTGCCTGGCTACTTCAACAATTTTATCGCCCCGTAAGTAGGATTCTTTGGAGGAGGCGGGGCCTATGCATACTGCCTCATCTGCATATCGCACATGCGGGGCGTTGCGATCGGCTTCGGAATAAACAGCCACGGTTTTAATGCCCATTTCGCGCAGGCTTTTCATTATGCGCAAAGTAATTTCTCCACGGTTGGCAATAAGAACTTTCTTCATTCAGCTATGCTTTAGAACATCCACGTTCGGTTCGGGGTGGTGAAAGTAATTTTGGTTTTAACTAAAACAAAGTAGGGGCAAAATTTATGATAAATCCGAATCGTGCAATCTTAAATCCCCTCGGCCGTCTTCCCTCAATTATTCGGCTATATTTGCGCGCCAAATTTTAAAAATAAGAATGAAGAACAGGGAAACAATTATAGGCTGGGTACTCATCGTTTTGTTGATGCTCGGCTTTGTGTTTTATCAGCAAAAGAAAACAGCCGAGGAAGCAAAAGCGAAGAAGGAGTTAAAGAAAACCGAGAAAAAGCAAGCTGCTGATTCTCCTGTTCCTGTTCCATCCATAGTGCCTTCCGATTCGAATGGGGTAGTAAATACCGCTGCACTTTCGTCAACTGCTGCCGGTATGGATTCGGCAACGCTTCAATCTGAATATGGTGATTTTTCGGGAGCGGTGAGCGGAGAAGAGAAGTTATTTGTTATAGAAAATGATGTTCAAAAAATTACCCTCAGCACGAAGGGCGGGCAGATAAAAAGCGTAGAGCTTAAGAACTATAAAACCTGGGATAAGAAGCCTCTTATTTTATTTACCGACAAAACAAATTCCCTCAGCTACCAGTTCTTTATTGAGAACTCCCGTTCAATTGACACCAAGAATTTCTATTTCGAAGCTGCGGGTGAGTCCTTTACAGTTAGCGGAGATTCATCAAAATCATTTGCCCTGCGTTTGCCGGCCGGTAATGGTAAATATTTTGAACAGAAATACACCCTCAAAGGAAACTCTTATCTCATCAATTACGATGTGAACTTAGTTGGATTGAATACGGTTATTCCTACCAACAATACATTTATAAGTTCAAGCTGGGAGAATAAACTTACCTCCCTTGAGCACACCATTGACTTAGAGAGAAGATATAGCGCCCTTCACTTCAAATACAATCAAAGCGATGTAGCCTATTTAAATGAAGATAACGAAGATGATGAACTGGTTTTTGATGCTCCGCTGGAATGGATTTCATTCAAGCAGCAGTTCTTTAATACCACACTTTTTAGTAAAGGCGAAATTCAGCGTGGTAAGCTAAAGTCGCATTTTAAAAAGGAAGAGCATGATTATGTAAAGAAATACACCGCTAATTATACGCTTCCGTACAAGGCGTCAGACAATCTGAACTATTCCTTTCAGTTGTTTATCGGGCCTAATCACTTCAATACGCTTTCTGCTTTAGATAAGAATGTTGAATCAATCATTAAGCTCGGTCCGGGCTTTTGGTTGTTTTCCTGGATAGCCTTTATTACCCGTTTTATCATTTGGGTTTTCAGTTGGTTCGACAGTGTTCACCTCAACTATGGAATTATCATTCTGTTGATGACCTTGATTTTGAAAGTGGTATTGCATCCGCTTACTGCAAAATCTATTGAGAGCGCAGCGAAGATGAAAATACTGGCTCCCGAGCTGGCCGCTTTGAAAGAGAAGTATGGCGATGACCAAGCCAAGATAGGGCAGGAGCAGATGAAACTTTATTCCAAGGCGGGGGTAAGTCCGTTTGGCGGATGTTTGCCGCTGCTTATTCAAATGCCCATTTTGATGGCGATGTATTATTTCTTCCCGGCCTCTATTGAACTTCGTCAGCAGGCATTCCTTTGGGCTACCGATCTTTCTTCTTACGACTCTATTATAGATTTCAAAACTGCTTTGCCGCTTATCGGAAATCACATCAGTTTGTTCACCATTCTTATGACCATTACTTCGGTAGGGCAGGCCGTTATGAGCAACCAGATGAATGCCATGGCAAACCAGCAGCCGGGCATGAAGTATATGCCTTATATTATGCCTGTGTTCCTCATGTTTATGTTTAATGACTTCCCTGCGGCCTTAACTTACTACTACCTGTTGCAAAACCTTTTAGGTATGGCGCACCAGTGGATTATTCAAAAGTTCTTTATTAATGATGCCAAACTGCGCAAGCAGATTGAAGATCATAAAAAGAATCCCAAACCTGCCTCTTCATGGCAGAAAAAGTTAGCGGACATACAGAAGCAGGCCGAAACACGCAGCAAGCAGAAGAAATAGTAAAAGGCGAAATGGTGAGTGGCGAAAGGTAAGCGACAACAGATACTAAACTCTCAGCATGAAAAGCCTATCTTATCTATTTCTCACCACACTTATTCTTGCAGGCTCCTGCAAAACAAGCAAGGTTGACCTTAAACAGTTAGATAACAACGGGGAAGTGATTCTTAGCATGGAGCGAACTGCCTGCTTTGGCTCCTGCCCGGTATTTGAAGCAAAGTTGTATAGTAATGGCCTGCTGCTCTACAATGGTAAAATGTTTACCCAACACACCGGCTGCGGCTACGCGGAAGTTCCAAAAGCTGAGATTGCGCAACTGCTTGAGTATGTTAAGGAAGCGGGCTTCTTCAATTTAGAAAACAAGTATCCCATAAACGAGCAGGCACCTTCCGATTTACCCGGTTGTCATCTATATATTAAGAGCGGTGCCAACGAAAAACGCATTGAGGATGAAGGCTGGGAAACACCTTCTGCTTTAACAGCTATTCAAAATAGAGTGGATTCACTAATTCTAACAAAAAAATTACATTTCTGTGACAAATAAAGTATACCCTGAATAAGGCCTATTCAAAATTTCATTTATTTTGGCGCTCTGAATTTTATTATCTAAACATAAATACACTTAACCAATGAGAAAGTTTTTACTCTTACTATCGCTTGCTACTACCGGCTTGCTCCTCAATGCCCAACAGGCGCTTAAGGATGTAAGGCAACAAAGATTGAATTCAGAGCGTTCCGTAGTGGTGCAGCAAAATCAGGCATCGTCTGTTGCGCCTGCCCATCAGAACCGTACCGGAAGCAGAGCGGCTGGTTCCGTTCTTAATTCACAACGAATAGGAAGTGCGGGAAATCTTCTTTCCATCATCAATGCTGAGTGTAATCAGTTAGATGTAAACAACCTGCTTGATGCGGTAACTTTCATTCACAGAAATGACTTTACAAACCAGCCCGGAACCAACGTGGCTCAGTATCGCTTTGATATATCTAAAGACAGAGGTGCTAACTGGACCGTAAACATTGGCCCTATTACCAACGATCCTTTAATCAATAACATTGATATTAACGGTCGTTTCCCTCAAGGACTAATCTACAACCCTGCCGGAAACACAAATGTTGACAGCGGTTACCTTATTTATGCTGGAACCTGGCATAACTCACCTCCATCGGGTGGTTCAGGAAGCTGGATGGGACACATGAAAGGTAGCGGAAACCTTTCGGGCGATACTTCAACTTTCAGCGTTTACTACCCACCTGCAAACGGTGGCGATCCGGTGAACGTGGCTGCCGGTTTTACACAGGGCGCTCCCGGTGTTTTCTGGAATGTAAACACAGACTATACAGGAACTTTTGCTACAGGCGGTACTGCTTTTACCGAAGGCATAATAGTTGAAAAGGGTGTTTGGAACAGTGTTGATGACTCGGTAGAGTGGAGCACTCAAACAATTCCTACCACTTTTACAACCATTGATAATGATGGAACTTTACAATCCATCGCTACTTCATTCAACATAGCTTTTGATCCTACCGGACAATATGGTTGGATTGCCTGCCTTGGTGATATTACTCCATTGGCTGATAGCGTTTACCAACCGGTGTTCTGGAAAAGTACTGACTTTGGTGCTACCTGGTCGGCTCCTATCCAAATTGATTTGGAAACTATTGCAGGTATCATGCCTTCGCTTAACGCAACACTTCCTAATGGCGACCCAGCAAGCTTAAATCCTTCTACAGCTTTTCAGGCTGACTTAACAGTAGACGTTTATGGATACCCTCACCTTTTAACCACTATCGGAAGCGGTGAGGATTATGCAACTCAACTTGCAGGCCATGGCGTTTGGGATATTACTTATGATGCAAACGCTCTTCCCGGCTGCCAGTGGAAAGGAATTCGCCTGGGCAATGTTCAAACTTTCAGAGGAACAAGAACCAACGACAATCCTGCATTTACTGATGATAACAGACCCTTGGTTTCAAGAAGCCCGGATGGACACAAAATATTCTTCTTCTGGAGCGAAACAGATTTCACCTTTGTTCAATCTTCCGATAACGATATCCCTAACCTTTTCGGAAGAGCTATTGATGTAGTAGATAGCAAAATAACTCCTGAGTATAACTTTACCGAAGGCGATTCACTTTGGGGAGGCGAAACTTCCAATACTGTAGGAAGTGGTGTATTTGGTGGTGCTATTTACCCAATGGTTAGCCCTACCTGCTTAGTAAACGGAAACATTTTTAATGTTCCTTTAGTAATGACAGAAATTGATTACCTGAATTTTGTTCAGGGTCAGTTGGGTTCTTCTGAGCAGCCTGCTGCTTTTTGGTATATCAGCAATATCGATTTCCCGGCTTCTGACTTTTCCGATCCTTTAGATCAATTGGCACCTACCATTACACTTAACGGACCGGATACTATTGCCATTTTGGTAAACACAGTTTACACCGAGCAAGGCGCAGCTGCTTTCGATTGCAGCGATGGTATCATTAACCCTACCATCCTTAACAGCCCCGATACCAGTGTTATTGGTATTTATGAAGTGCTTTACATTGCTACTGATTCAGCAGGTAACAGCGATACTGTAACGCGCATTGTAATTGTAGGCGATATTCCGGTAGCTAACTTTAACTGGAGTTTCCCCGCAAATGCCTGCCGTGCGCAGTTCCTCGATCAATCAATCAACTTACCTGAAGCTTGGTTATGGACCTTTGGTGATAACTCCGGTTCTTCACAAAGAAACCCTGCGCATACTTATTTACTAGGCAACGGAAGTTACAATGTATGTCTAGTTGCAAGCAACCGATTTGGTTCTTCGCCAAAAGTTTGCAAACAGGTTACTATCAGCGGTTGCGTTAACACAGGTATTGAGGATATTGATTTCTCTAAACAAATCAGTGTGTTCCCTAACCCTACCAACGGTAAAGTATTTGTAAACCTTGAAGGCGACAACCTTCCTGACTTTACAGTAAGCGTTTACAACGTGTTAGGCGAAACTATCCTTGCAACTTCTAATTACAAAGCAGGAACTACCCGCGTAGAAATGGACCTTAGCGGTGTTTCGAGCGGTTTATACCTAGTTAAAATTCAGAGCAAGTTCGGCAGCACTATCAAGCACCTTACGGTTTCTCATAAATAATTTATCAGTCTCTGATAAAAACAAAAGGTTCTCCACGGAGAACCTTTTGTTTTTTAGGTTGATTAGCTGTTTCTAAATCACCTCAATCTCCCAATCTACTGGCAAGGCGTTTATATTCTGGAGACATAAGAACAGAAACCCCTCTGAGCCAAGCTCGGCAAAGGTTTTTTCAATGGAGTCTCCTGCCGCAACCATATACTGTGTGCCCGAGCCCGGTGGGTCGGTTTCGGTGTTAGAAGGAAACACAATCATATTCGCGCCATTGGTAGATTTATTGGAGATACGCACCATTGTTGTTGGCGGAAAATTAAAGCCCGGGTCCTGGTAATCTACCAGTGCTATGATAGTATTTGCAGACAGTGTGCCGCTATCACTTACTTCCTCTTCGCCTGTTTTGCGCAGCAATGAGAGATCGAAATACTGTTCAATGATGGCCGGATTTTGTTTGTACTTCGACATCAGTAAGCCTAAGTTGCTGTACATTTCCTGGCACACAATCAGTCGTGCTGTTTCGAGACCTAAAGAAAGTATGCCCGAAGCGCCCTCTTTGTTCTGTTGTGCATCGCGCAGTGCTTTCACCTCGTTATGTGCCGAAAGCACCTCGATGGAAAGTGCCACTAAAGCCGGTACGGTGGTAAACTCTGCCAGTTTATCGCCAAG
>JAZKEP010000149.1:0-4048 GCA_040387015.1 Bacteroidota bacterium | reverse complement strand
GCTTTTAATCAGCACATCTTTTTCTTCCTCTTTCTTTTTTGGAGCAGGGGCTACTACCTGTGGCACTTCTATGGTTTCCTTTAACCCCTTGTCGAGTTTGGTGTTATCGGCTTGTTGCTTAATAGATTTATCGCTGCCAAACTCTTTATCCAGCACCGTAATCATTTCGGGGGTGAGTTTAGTATTCGGATTCAAATCACTGAAACCCTTACTCTTGAGGGCAGCCATGATATGATCTGAACTGACATTATAAATCCCCGCTGCCTTACTAAGTCTAACTGCTTTTACTTCTGACATGTATTTTTTTTAGTGAATTGTATTTATGCTGGCGATAAGTAATCGGTATTTATCGCCAATTACTCATCACCTATTTGCTTGTTTTTGTGTTACCGTTTTCATGGCAAAACTCAGGACTTGGAGTCTTTCTGAAACTCGCTCTCCAAAATCTTTCTGATTTCTTTGATGGTTTCTTCTTCCAGATCCGTTCTGCGCACTAACTCCTCGTCATTTAATTGAAGAACACTCTTTGCTGTATCGCAACCAATTTTCTTCAACTCATCAATCATCCAACCGTCAATTTCATCCGAGAATTCTTCTAAGTCAATATCGTATTCATCTTCGGTGCCGCCTTCATTCTCGCGATACACATCAATTTCAAAACCAACCAGGCGGCTTGCCAGTTTAATATTCACTCCGCGCTTTCCAATGGCAAGTGATACTTGTTCCGGAGCAAGATAAACAGAGATTCTTTTTTTCTCCTGATCAATATCAAGCGAAGTAATTTTTGCCGGAGCCAGTGCACGCTGCACCATCAGCGAAAGATTAGTCGTGTGATTAATGATATCAATATTCTCATTTTTCAATTCGCGAACAATACCGTGAATACGCGAACCCTTTACACCCACACAAGCACCCACCGGATCAATACGATCATCGAAAGACTCTACCACCACCTTGGCTTTTTCGCCCGGTTCACGAACAATTTGTTTGATAACAATCAGGCCGTCAAAAATTTCAGGAACTTCCTGCTCCATCAACTTGGCAAGCATGGCATTGTCGGTTCTTGAAAGAATGATGAACGGATTTCCGTTTCTTAACTCAACTTTCCTGACTACCGCACGAACGGTTTCTCCTTTCTTGAAGAAGTCAGTTTTAATTTGCTCTGACTTGGGAAGAAGAAGCTCATTGCCTTCTTCATCTAAGAGAAGAATTTCCTTCTTCCATACCTGATACACCTCGGCCGAAATAATTTCACCTACACGATCTTTATATTTTTTGAACACTTCATCCTTCTCCAAATCGCCAACTCGCGAAGCAAGGGTCTGGCGGGCAGCCAAAACTGCTCTGCGGCCAAAGCTTTCGAGCTCAATTTTTTCATAGGTTTCTTCACCAATGTCAAAATCCTCTTCAATTTTTTTGGCTTCGGTAACTCCGATTTGTGTAATTGGATTTTCCACTGCATCGTCCTCTACAATTTCGCGCTTATGCCAAATTTCCAGATCACCTTTATCGGTGTTCACGATGATGTCGAAATTATCTACATCGCCATATTTTTTGCGGAGGAGCGTACGGAAAACGTCTTCCAGCACCTTCATCATAGTAGGGCGATCAATGTTTTTCATTTGTTTGAATTCCGAAAAGGAATCAATCAGACCTAAGCTGTTCATATTGTTTGTTTTTGAATTAGTATGAAGTTGTTAATCGTTAATTGCATTAAAATTTAAATTGAAGTACTGCTTTCTTTATTTCATCAAATCTCAATTCATATTCTTTCGGCTCGGCTGTTAACTTCGGATTTCGAATTTCAGATTTCGGATTTTTCTTTTTCTCTACTATCACTTCCCGCAGCTTTATTTTTTCATCATCTGCTTCAACCAGTTGTGCTTCTATCTGCGTTCCATCATTTTTAAGCACTTCTAAAACCCTTCCTATTCTCCGTTTGTATTGCCGGGGCACTTTAAGCGGGTTGCTCATGCCGGGGCTTGATACTTCGAGAATATAATTATCGGGCACCAGCCCGCTTTCATCCAATTTTTTTTCGAGCAGACGGGAAATGATGGCACACTCTGATATATGAATACCTTCATCGCTGTCGATATAAACTTCAACCTGCCGGCCCATCGGAAACTTAACATCAACGAGAAATAAATTCCGTTCTTCCAGTTCGGGTTTCAGCCACTCCTCAATTTTGCTCTTTACTGTGTCGAAGTTCATACCTCATTTGCCCTGCGGCATCTCTTCTGAAAAAAACGAGAGGGGACTTTCGTCCCCTCTCTCCTCAAAAATCTGTTGCAAATATATACTTATTGGCGGAATTCAAAAATATGTTTTGCTATGGGCGGTTAAGGACATTCTCTGAAAATGGCGGCATCATCCATTCCTGTGGTTGGTTTAGGATTAAAATCAAGCCAGCTGTTCAGCATAATAACTTCATCTTTATCATCCTGAGTAAACTCTGCGGTAACCGGCTCGTATTGTAGCCGTCTTAAATAGGATGTCATATAACCGGGCCTGGCATATAGGGGTCCGCTGGTAATGCCACAGTGCATACCCAAGGCGTTTATTTTGGCAACTGCGTAAGGCATCAGGGTATCGTAGCAGTATCTATCATTAGGACCGAAACATTCCGGACAATTTTCAAAGCCGCCAATATAAGAGTCGAGTGAGTCCAGATAAATATCGAGGTAACGTTGTGCAATACTATCATAGCATTTAGTGCAGCGGTTGCTGCGCTCTACATAGGCCACATAAAAAGAAGGGTAATCGAAATACTGCGGAAAGAAGGTTCTCTTGTCATAGCAGTTAAGACGGTTGGCTTGCTGTGAATCAATATGTGCCTGCGAGTTGTTGCCACTAACTTCATTAAATATGGTAGGCTGTACTTCTTTACAAATGTAGCCAACAAGCGAATCGTCAAAAATCCGCTGCTGAAATTGTGCTTCGGAATAATCAGTATTGCAATAGTTATGATTGCGGGAAGGGTCGCGGCTATCGTAACACAGGTAGCAGGTGTTTTTACAGTAATACACCGGTTCGGTTTCGGCCTTTTTGCAGCCTGCAAAACCAAGTGCTAATAAAACCGCTGCTACTGCAATTATCTTTTTCATTTCCTTTTGTTTCGCTGTTAAATGTAATCTTCTGCATTGGCTATAAAAGGAAATACTGAAAGGGAATTTTTATTCCAACCTTTTCCGTATCTCTTCGGGCGTCATTTTTTTCATGGCTTCGAAAGGATCGAATTGCACTTTGGGTTTAATTGCCTGAAGTGGCTGAGTAGGGTCATCCTGCAGCGCATCGTTCGGCACCCACACATATAAATCGTTTGGCACGCAACGGAAAAGCAAGCAGAGAATTTCTACATCTTTAAGCAGCACATACTGCTTTTTGTTCTTCATATATTTAAGCGCCACCCCACGGCTGATGCCCGCTTTTACCATGGCGGCATACGGAAACTTAATTCCCTTTTCCTTTATCATCTCTTTAATTCTTATTTGCATCATAGCTTTAAGATTTTAGTGAATGAATGCACAAAGCGATACACGAAGCGCATTTCAGTGTTGCTCACAGGCATTCCGCAACATGAAGATAACATATTTTTATTTCTATGTGGTGTATAACTCAGTGAATATAGTGTGCAGATAAAAGGAAGTTGTGCGCAGATAAAAGGAAATTGTGTGAAGGTAAAAGGAAGTTGTGTGAAGATAAAAGGAAATTGTTCACAGGTAATAGAATAATGATTAAGGGTAAAATAATGTTGTGTAAAAGTATGCGAATGTTGTGTTTTTATAATAAAACACAACGTGCGACAAAAATGAAACCGGTGGTAGTAAGAAATAGGTCTTTTAATGCAGAAAGAGCAATGCGGGTTTATTCCTGCCCTTCGTACTCCTGCCCCCAGTAGCCCGCTTTGTAGGGATAGCGAACGAGGTAAAGTTTTTTTACCTTCTGAAAAAGCAGTTCGCGCAGGTCGGCTGTGTTGCGGTTTTGGGTGGCCGAAACAAAAATGCAGTTGTCGTGGGTCTTGGCCATCCAGCTTTCTTTTAGCTCA
>JAZKEP010000148.1:0-2521 GCA_040387015.1 Bacteroidota bacterium | reverse complement strand
ATACATGAGCACCGTAGTAAGTATGCATGCTTGCCCGAAATAAAGTTGCAGGAGTAAAAGCAGCGACAGTAGCACTGAAATAGAGATAATCACTATTCTAACAACACGATTCATGGCACAGTGGGTTTATTACAACACCTCGATTACAGCAACTAATTTGATGAATATTTCTGTAACACTGAAAAAATTTAAAAACCGCTGAACTGTAAAGTGTTCATTAAAGTGGTTTTTAAAAAAATGCCGGAGGTTATTTTATATTTATTGCATTCGACTGAACTGCAAAAAAGTATAGATAGAAATATGAATCCGTTTTGGACACAAGTAATTATTCAAACCACGCTTAAATCAAAGAAGCATAAAATCGGCAAGGACGATAAGTTTTCTAATTATCAGCTATCGAAGGGCTTACGAGAGTTCCGTATTAATACAATCCGGTATGTAAAGGATATTTTTTTAATCACCTGCGGTATTTTTTCGGCAGCGTTTGGGCTAAAAGGGTTTCTGTTAACCAACAGGTTTATTGATGGTGGTGCTACAGGTATTTCACTGCTTATTTCGAACCTTACCTCAGTGCCGCTTTATATTCCCTTGGTGCTAATAAACATTCCTTTTGTTCTGCTTGGTTATAATATTATAGGTAAAACATTTGCTTTTAAAACCTCGCTGGCCATTGTAGCGCTGGCCCTGGTGGTAGGCACGGTTACTTTCCCTAACATAACCGATGATAATATCCTGGTGGCCATTTTCGGAGGCTTTTTCCTGGGCGCGGGTATCGGACTTTCTATTAGAGGCGGTGCAGTAATTGACGGAACCGAAGTGCTGGCAATTTTCTTAAGCCGCAAGTTTGGCACCACCATTGGCGATATCATCATCATCATCAACGTTATCATCTTTTCAACCGCTGCGTATTTTCTTTCCATCGAAATTGCTTTGTATTCCATGGTTACTTACCTGGCGGCATCTAAAACACTTGACTTTGTAGTGGAGGGTATTGAGGAATATACCGGGGTAACCATTATTTCATCGCACAGTGACGAAGTACGCCATATGATTATTGGTGTTATAGGGCGCGGAGTAACCGTTTACAGCGGTAAAAGAGGCTACGGTAAAAAAGGCGAAACAAAAGAGGTGGATATTATTTATACCGTAGTTACCCGTTTGGAGCTGAATAAACTAAACGTTGAAATTGAAAAGATTGACCCCAATGCTTTTGTGGTGATGAATAGCGTGAAAGACACCAAGGGCGGAATGATTAAAAAACGGCCTTTGGCGCATTAACCGCATCAGGCTTTAAAAAAATAAACGATGGACTATACCAGCTTAATTATCGGAATTATCGCCCTCGGCTTTGGCTTAGTAACCCTGGTGGCGCGCTTCACAGGCAAAATGCAAAGCTTCAGTAAACTGGCTGCCATGAAACAATTGTATGGCGAAAAAAAGGGCAACCTGATTCACTTAGTGGGCTACACAATTTTGCCTCTCGTAGCGGGTGCTGTGCTTGTTGCTGCCGCTTTTATGAATAAGGTGGAGTAAACTGTTGAAGCAATGGCATTTAGAAGTATTTTTTGTCTGCTGTTTATTTCATTAACGGGCTTGTTGAGTGCCCAGCCCGATCCTTTAAATTATTATGTGGTGTTAAAGGACAGCACTGCTTTCGCCTGCAAAATTCCGTATCAGATACCCAACAAAATAATTCAGGTAATTAAACCGGATAGGTCTGAAGAAAACATCGTGTGGAGTAAAATCAATTCTATTTTTGTAATTGATTCCAGCGGCAATAAAACCGATATCCGTTACCTTTCAAAAAGTGACCTAAAGGCGCTTAGAAAAACCGAAACCACTAAAGCGGAGCACAGCAAATGGGATTCCTGTTTCATAGTAAAACAAACGGGAGATACTGTTTACGGTAAAATAAAAGCCCGAACCGATTATAGCTCTACAGGCGCTTATACCATCTTTTCCGAAGATTTCTGGACCAGCAGCTCGATTAAGTTTTTACACCCCGGTGAACGTGAGGAGCTTTTTTCGTTGGCGCAAATCAAAGAGTTGTTTTTAAAGAACCGCTCGCCCGGGTATCAAAAGTATTTATGTATCGACAGCAGTTTATACCGTGTAATTACCGATGGAAACTGCAAGCTGGTTTATAACGAAGAAAAAGGAACAAGTTCGGGAGCGATGATGATGAACGCTGCGGGTGGAGGTTTTACGCCTATAGGAGCGGGTGCTGCCTATGATGTGCAACGCTATTTTATTTACTACAACGATGAACTGACCAAAATGAAAACAGCAAGTGTGGGTAGCGACAACCTGATACCCATTGTTTTTGATGGCTCAGCGATGTTTAAAGCCAAATGCCGCAGAATATTTTCGGAGTGCCCGGCACTGCTGGCCGAAATTGAAAACAGAACCCTGCGCTCTAACGATCTTCGCCAGATTGTAGACCGGTTTAATACCTGTATACTACAGAAATAGGTTTTGCCATAAAAAAAAGAAGCCGCGGCTCCCATCCGCGGCTTGAGGG
>JAZKEP010000147.1:0-1676 GCA_040387015.1 Bacteroidota bacterium | reverse complement strand
ATGGATTTTAAAATCTGTGGTACGGAGCAAGGAATCACTGCCTGCCAAATGGATATTAAGATTAAAGGTCTTTCCCGTCAGTTGTTGACAGAGGCTCTTGACCAGGCTAAACGCGGACGCTTACACATTCTTGGCGAAATGAATAAGACTCTTTCTGCACCGCGTGAAGATTACAAGCCTCATGCACCACGTGTAGAGATGATTATGATTGAGAAAGAATACATCGGAGCAATCATTGGACCTGGAGGAAAAGTAATTCAGGAAATGCAGCGCGAAACCGGAACTACTATACAGATTGAAGAAGTAGGCAACCAAGGTAAAATTGAAATCTTCTCACCAAACAAAGAAGGTATTGATGCCGCTATGCGCAAGATAAAAGGTATTGTAGCGGTGCCAGAAATTGGTGATGTATACGAAGCTACCGTGAAATCAATTATGCCATACGGAGCGTTTGTAGAATTCATGCCGGGCAAACAAGGCTTGCTTCATATCTCTGAAGTTTCGCATAAGCGTCTTGATACTTTGGAGGGTGTGCTGAAAGAGAATGAAGTAATAAAGGTAAAACTACTCGGTATTGATAACAAAACAGGCAAGTTTAAGTTATCGAGAAAGGTATTACTAGATAAACCTTCAGAGAACTAATAGCTTAACGCAACCGCTTAAATAAAAAATCCCTTGCTACCAGTAGCAAGGGATTTTTTATTTGAACATATAGCTCAGATCAACGCTATTTTGTTTTGGGAGTACTGGCTGGTGTTTTTACGGGCGCGACAACAGATTTTACAGGCTCGGCTTTTTTATTAGAAATTGCATCAAGATTTCCCTTAGCCAAAGAAAAGTCGGGGAAAATCTGAAGTGCCTTATTGAAATTATCTTTGGCAACTTCCTCCTGGCTTAACTCTACTGCACAAATTCCTTTTACATTCAGCGCAGCGGCCTTCATGGGCACCTCCTGTGTACCTGCTTGCACACGAATGCTAACCTTCTGCTTTTCAGCCTCCGGATTTGCAATAATCTGGTCAAGCGAGGCAACACATTCACCATAGCGCTTAAGCTGATATTGCAAAGTGGCAATCTGGTATAAGTAATAAACTGATTTTTCGGAAGCATACAGTGTTTCGTAATTGCCCAAAGATTCTTTTATCATACCAAGATTTTGCTTAGAAACTGCCACCAGCTCAAGCATGTCTTTTCTTTTAGGGTCAACTTTTATAATCTCCTCTCCTAACAAAGAGGCCTGTGCATAACGCTCACCTGCAAAATATAAAAGAGCGAGCGAGTCGTTCAAGTCAGCACGTTCTGGTTTAAGTGCAAGCATGTTATACACCGCCACCGTTGCTGCCTGCAAATCATAATTTTTCAAAGCCAACTTATAAAAGCGAGACTGCACTTCGAAAGGATCGGATGATACTGCATTTTGTGCCGACAAAAAACTAAACGTAAAAAGGGAAAGAGTCAAAAAGGAAAAAATATTTTTCTTCATAATCATTATATTTTTTTTAGCGCCTAACTGAAGTTATCGCGGACGAGTAAATGTAGAAGTTTTTTTTAATTGGATTTAAGCCCTGACAGGTATTTTGGCATGCCTTGAAGGGTGGCCAGTGCAGCCGCTCTTGCCGCTTCTGCAAAGTCTTCTCCCTTTGACGCATAAATAATGTTGCGGGCTGAATTTATAA
>JAZKEP010000146.1:1536-18243 GCA_040387015.1 Bacteroidota bacterium | reverse complement strand
TTCTCCTTATGTAGATGGAATCGTGCTCAATAAAGCTGGTCGCGTTCGCAGAGCTAAATTATTCTATCAGCGCAAGAGAAGCGGTAAGGCTTCGCGTATTCAGGAGAAGAGAATGGCCGAAGAAACAACTGCGGCTAAATAATTCAATACCAGCTCCTCTAAAATATATTTAAGTGTCAATAAGCCCTCTCATTTTGAGAGGGCTTATTATTTAACGAAGTGGTCCTGCTACTTTACAACCTTTAAATGGAAACCAAGATTAATACCGTATTGCGCTTTCAGCAGGGAGCCTGTAGAGTTAAGCATGCTGTTAACATCCCCTTCCTTCTCGAAATCATCAGCTACTTCCAGAGGTTTATAGCTATCTGTAGTTTTTCGGCCACTTGAAATAATCAGGCATTGGCCCCCTAAAGTAATAGAGAAGAGGGGCGTCACGTTGTATATCATTCCAACTCTCAAAAGTCCGCCAAAGCCAATCTTATAATCAATGGTCGGGGCTTTTCCCGTTTTGGGCTTGTCAAGGCCTACATAATATCCGCGGTTGTATTGCTGAGCAAAATAATCGTTCGGGTTACCCGATGATATATGTTGCTTAATCATTTCACGGGTAATCAACCAATCGGTGCTTTCTGTTTGCTCGCTGAAATGCGGGCTGCCACCCTGCGTGGAATAAATAGCTTCAAAATCAACGACTGTTTCTATTCGTGATTTAGCATTTGAAAGTAGGGAAACAACAGGTCCGATATCCGCAAAAAAACCTACTTTTTTCTTTCCTTGATGTCTGAATTTTAACAGCACAGGAATAGATATATTAGTGTAGGTAACCCTTTCTTTCCACTCGTAAGCGCGGAGTATTCTTTTAAAGTTTCTGCCTTCCTTATCTGTTGCTTTATATTGAAGTCCGAAGCTATCCAGATTGAAAGAGTTGAATCCACTGATAATCATTGCTCCTGCAGAAAAACCCACATTTCTTTTCTTGCCGAACATTAAGTTGATCTCAAAACTTCCGGTGAGCCCTGCACCTATTTTATAATTAACGGTATCCACCTTACCCGCGCGATTTAGCATCATCTCATACGAAAGATTAGTCAATTCGGCATTACCTGCATTGTTAGAACCTCCTCCAAAGCATGCATTCACTGCCAACTCGACAGAAACAACGCCTCTCTTTTCAGTAATGGTATCTTTCTGTGCTTGGGCAAAACCCATAAACAGATTAAAAAGAAAAAAAAGAAGTAATCCGGTCCTTTTCATTAATTCATTTTAAGGAGCCGTTGTGTCTTATAAACTCCGTTTTCAGAAACAACCTTCAGTAAATACATACCATTGTTCCAACCGCTGGCATCAATTAGCATTTGGTTTGTAAAAAACTCTTTCATAAGCAATTGCCCTGAAGCATTACAAATCTCAATAGTCTTTTTTGATGTGTTGCTATCCTTTACTTCAATCCTGAATAGTGATTGCATCGGATTAGGATAAATACGAAGCAGCATAGCATCACTATTGCCGGAAGCAATGCCGGTGAAGTACTTAGGAGGCCACTGATAATAAATCTTGCTCTGGCATCCTCCCGCATCGGTTATCTTCACCCAATAATATTTTCCTGACACTGCTACATCAGGATCTGCTCCTGCATAATAGCTTTGAAGTGTTTCTCCTGATAAGATATGTTCCTGCAAGTTCAAATCATCATAGCCCCACTGATATCCGATAACCGTGTTGTTGGTGCAAATTAAGGTTAGCAAGTCGAGCACTACCGTGGCAGTGGGTGCCTGGTTTTGCGATAAGCGAATGATAACAGTATCATTGGCGGAGCAGCCTGTAATATTATCGCTTGCGGATACATAAATGCTGAAAGTATCTCCTGCAGAACCTGGCAAATCAACATTAATCTGTGAGCCGGAGTAACTACCCGAGGGGATTACATCAGGAATTGTAGTCCATATATAATTCGCATTCCCCGCATTGGCAATATGAAAGAGTTGCGCTTTAGCTCCTGCACAAAATGAGTGGGCAGTATCATACGATATTTCTATTGCTGCCGGAACAGGGTTAATAGTAATCCACTTATCAGCAGTGGAGGAGCAAAGTTGATTATCGGTTACTGTAACTGCATAAACTACTGTATAAGGATTTGACAACACCGTATCTTTCACGGTAATACTGCGCGTGGTTCTGCCGTTAGACCACAGGTAAGTGTAGCCGCTATCGGCAGTCAGCGTTATGCTCGTTCCTCCGCAAAGTGTATCAGTTCCACTGTTGGTAATGGTAGTTTGTGGGTTGAGATAAACCACCATCAACTTGATGATGGAGTCGCGACAACCTGAAGAAGTAACAAGGGTGTGATAAACAAAATAGGAATCAATCGAGGCATATGTGTGGCTCGCATCTCTGGTGGTATCAAGGGGTGAGCCATCACCAAAATCCCAGGAATAGGTAAGGGGGTTATTCACCGAATCAGCAACAGTTGACTTATCAGTAAGTATAAATTGATGGCTTCCCGAATTAAAACACTGTGTATTGTCATTCACCGTAAAGTTAGCATCCGGATTTGGCTTTACGCGGATAAGCGTGGTTGAAGTATCCCGGCAACCAGTAGCACTTATTGCAACCAGCCGCATGGTTCGTGTCGAAGGAAAAGAAGAAGAACTATATCTGTGTTTTGCATCCGAACAGCCTGTGCAGGTGGTGTTGGTGCTTCCGTCTCCCCATAACCAGATGAGCGAGCCGGTGTTAGAGGTATCAGAATGGACAAAACTTACCGTATCTCCGGAACACGGGGTACTATCCGACAAGGTGAAAGCTGCTGCCGGACTCGACTTAATCGTAATCAAATTCACGGCAGTATCAGCACAACCAATGGCCGTAGTGGTAAACAGCGTTACAGGGATAGAATCTCCTGTTCCCGTAAAATTCATTATCAGCAACGATCCACTGCCGCCCGAAGGCGACAATGGACTTCCGAAAGTCCAGCTATAACCCGTAATAGCAGTGCTGGTAGTAGCGGTAAACCGGAAACTGTTTGTCCGTTCGCATTGCACAGTAGCACCGCCAATAGTAAATGCTGCCGTAGGGTTAGGATAAACCCGAACAGATAAAATATGAGGGGTTCCAACACATCCTCCTGAATCAATGGTGGGAGTAATAGTATAAACAACGGTTTGCTGGTTAACAGTAGTATTTATAAGCGTGTTGCGCACCGTATCCGATGTTTGCAACAGAGTGCTTTCACCCGTCACCGACCCGTTGCTCGCGGCTCTCCACGTATAGCTCGCTGCCATATCACTTGTAATTGGAATGCTCAGCAACGTGCCGCTGCAAATGGCAGCCGCAGTATCGTTGGTAATGGTGGGCTTAGGGCTAACCGTAACATACACTGTTTCCTGCGGGCCCTGACAATTGCCGCCTGTAGAAGTGGCAATAACATTATAAATAACCACTTGGTCAACCATGGTAAGGTTAGTAATAGTATCGCGTAGCGGGTTGGCAGTGCGCGGGTTTAGCTCTTCGCCTGCAGTATTGCTGTTATCATCCGCATACCAGAAAGTGGTGGAGGCTATACTGGTAGTAAATGCAAGATTAAGCCGGGTGCCGGTGCAAACCGTATCTGCCGTGGCAATGCTAATCACAGGCGCGGGCTTCACCACAATAGTAGCTGTAATAGCGCTTCCTGCACAAGCGGTAGGGGCAGGTCCGGTCGGAATAATGGTATAAGTAACTGTTTGATTTGTCGTGGTGTTATTCACCAAAAAACTCGCAGCAATGTTCCCCGTGCCGCTTGCGGTTCCGCTCACATTAGTAGTATTATTCCGCGACCACGCATAAGTAGTATTCGCCACATTGTTCAAAGTGCTGAACGCAATGGCGCTGAAAAATACTCCCGAACAAACGGTCTGTGAAGGAATAGAAGCCACCGCCACCGGCCTGGCCTGCACAGTAAAAGGAGTGGCAGGAAAAAGCACCGATACCGTGCTGCCGCTTCGCAGGCGAAGTTGATAAGCCGAATCAACATCTGCATCCTGCGCCTGAAAACGGTAACTGATGGTTGCGGTCTGGTTACCCGTAAAACCTACCGTAGCTACGCTTGAGGAATCACTTACAAACCCCGACTTCGACATAAACAGCACAAAACTGTTGCTTCCCGTAAAATTGCTCGTGCTGAAATTCACGAAGATAGTATCGCCCGTACAATAGGCTGTCCGGTTGGGTGTAACCGAGTTAACAACAATATCGGGCGCTTGGGCTGATAGCCGCACCTGCCATAAACTAAAAAGTAAAACCGCTGCTAAACCAAATCGCATGTATTAATCTTATCCGTTGTGTGTCGATGGGCTAAAGTATTCTAAAACTTCTGCAACGATAACAAACTGTTGAATCACATACAAAGTAAGCCCCGCAAAAACCATGTTAAACTTTAGCGAGAACTAGATGCCGCAGCTCCCGAATCCGATAGGCTTGGTCGCGAAGCCCGAAGGGAAGGTAGCGAAATGGATGCCGCCTGTCGCGGAATGGATGCCGGGGGTCGCGAAGCGCGAAGGGGAGGTCGCAGAATGAGAAGGGAAGGTCGCGAAGCCCGAAGGGAGGGTCGCGGAATGGATACCGGAGGTCGCGGAGAGGGGAAGGAAGGTCGCGGAGACCGATGGCGTAGTCGCGGAGCCCGTTAAATTCATCGCGAAGCCTCAAATCCATCAAAAATGACAAAAAAATCACTTTTGAGCCACTTAGCTGTTTTCGATGCTTTCTAAAATTTAATAAAAAACATCTAGACGTTTAGCTCCGCGGTAAGCTAAAGGATAGAAGCTCAGCCTTTAGTAGAATACAATTAAAAACTATGCTATACAAACAGGTATTTTGCCGGGCCATCTACAACATTCAACAAAAGGTGACTTTCCTGTGCTAAACAATTTACCCGAAGAAGCTTGGGCTCCACCACATGCTTAGCAGGTTTGGCCTGATAAGCCACGAATATTAAACCATAGAATTTTTATTTTGGGCAGATCAGAACGATTTCTCTTGCTCCCCTTTTTTCTTCAGCACATAATCGAAAGTGTAGGTATAGGTTAAATCTCCCTTATACTCGCTGGTATTACCATTCAGATAAAAAGTGTGCATGATATTGTTGTTCACTTTAACCGCATGATTTTTTGTAATTCGGTAGCCGAAGCCGATACTGTTCGTCACCGTTTTACTGTTCCATACATCATTCAATCGCGAAGCAATAAACGTAACGGATGTGTTTAAACTTATTTTTCCTTTAAGGAAATTTTTGCCTAAAGCCACGGCAGGTCCTACACTAAACATTTTAAACACCGGGCTTTCCGAATAGAGTACATTTAGGGATGGCCCAAATGAAAAAGCACTTTTAAGAACTGATAGCGAATAACCTATGTTGGTATTTACGGTACTATTCTTCGAGAATTTTGAAGTGAATTCGTTTAGATCATCTAAGCGTGAATAAGTAGCGGATAGATAAATATTATGCACCATTTTTGCGTTAACGATGGTGTAATAAGGCGCGAAGACAAAGGTGTTTTGCACCATAAAAATCTTAGTAGTATCGTTTATTTCCTTCCTTCCCTTTGTGTGAAATGTAAAGTAATTGTTGTAAGAAATTGCAGCACCAAAATTTTGGTTGATGTTTAAGTTAACAGCAGTTGTTAAACCCGCACGATTTGTTTTAGCTGCTTTCCTTTTGTTCAGGTTATCATGCTGATAAAACTCAGAAAAACTCACATTCACTTTTCTCTTCGCTGCAACAAAGCTTTGATTGAGGGTAATTTTTTGCTGGTCGTTCATAATGTAATCTAAACCCATGCTTTGATATTCAGGCTGAATGCGGTTGTAGTCGAAACCCAGCGTATAGGTTTCTGCTTTATAGCTGATGTTAGTATGAGCCGTCCAGGCATAACTGGTAGACAAGCGGGGAGGAATAGCCACTTTCAAAAATTTAGTGCCGACCCCTGTCCCAATATCTACCAATTGTGAATTGTTGTCACGTGTATAAGCACTCGCTGCACCATCTAAATCCCAAACCAGGTTTTTATTCTTCAAGAATGCCTGATGGCTTTTGATTCCGAACACAGCGTTTTCGGCTGGAGTATAATCCAGCGTATTTAAATCACTGGTCGGCTTTGGAATAGAGTTCGAAACATCTTTACCATGCAGCCATATAAAATCAAAGTAGTTGTTCTCGTTTCCGACCCCTACTTTCAAACCCCATCCCCTGCGTTTAAATTGCGGTTGCTGAGGACTGGGGCCGAGTAGGTTTTCTCTAATAGCAGGATTCATTCGGCCATAAAATGCACCAAACCGAAACAAGGAAGGATTAATTTCTATACCTGCACCAAGGAAAGTTTTTCCATTAAGCGTTGTCGGGCTCCAGGTCATGTTAGTCCACCCGAAATATCCTTTTATCCATTTATAAGAAGGGTTAACACCAAACTGAGCAAACGGATTACTTACGCTTTTTGAACCTTCCGTAAAAGTAAAGTTGAAAGGAATCTGCACACCGTAAACAGAAAATACGGGAGCAAGCATGATTGAGTAGGAATAAGGCTTCCGAGTGTTATTAAACCCAACTCCTTTGTAATAACCCACACTTGCACTTGCCGTTCCGTGTATTTCAAGCGGATTGACTTGCTTAATATTTTCTAAATCCTGAGCGTTCAGATAAGAGGCAACAGTAAAGAGAAATAGAATGGAAAAATATTTGAGCGTGGCTGATGGTAATCTCATTCGCTTTTTATTTCGCTCTTACAGCAATTTCGTTCCCGGGTTTTCCTTCTTTCCCTTTCGAGTCAATACTTACCAAGTAGTATCTATACAACTCACCGGCCCGTATAGTTTTATCCTTATAATTAGCAGCGGTTAAATCGAGTGTGGCAATTGCTGTGGGTTTTAGTCCGCTCTGGTAGCGATATAGTTTTTGCTTTGCAATTCTTTGGTCAGCGATAGCACCCCATTCTAAGACAATGCCCTGTGAAGAACCAAAACCGCGAAGTGATTGATTGTTCACCAGGTCGTCTGCCGAAGTCTCGGCAAATGCGCTTATCCCTTTGCCTATATTACCTATCTCATTTAAAGGGTACAACACATATTCATACTTTCTTGCCGGAAGCACAGCCGTATCAATAAAGCGGTTACCGATAAATGGACTACCATCGTTCAGCCAGATTTGCTTTTTCGATTCAATTTCAATACGCTTAATTTTGAACTGAGCAAACTGAAGCTTATCCCAAAAGAGCTTAATAGTTGTGTTATCGTATTCGGCAGAAAAATCTCCTGCATAATCTACGGTGATTACTGAACTTACATGAATTGAGGCTTCGTTACTGAAATCGCTTTCAATACGTGCCGCATTTTCTGTTTTTGCAGCGTATAAATAATCACCGGAAAAACTTAAAACCGATGAATCAATTATCGTCACTACGCTATCGCTTTTTACAGATGACACGATAGAGAATTTCTCATCAGCTTCCCTCTTTCTATATAAATGAACTCCCGCCAAATAGTTTTCTGTCACCGAAATTTTTACTTCTATACCTCTGGAGGATTGAACTACATTCTGAATAACAGGCTTCAATGGTTTAGTGACAGGCATTCCCAAATCAAAAAATGAAGCGCTTTCAAATAGTTCGTTAGTAATAAAGTTTTGAGCCGAAAGTTTATAGAAATAGGGTTTATCAGGAATTACAGTTTCATCGATATAAACAGTATCGGTGGAGGGAACCGTACTAAGCAACGCAAAACCGGCATCCGATTTCTCACTTCTGAACAAGTTAATTGCCTTGATGTTATCAATAGAACTGAGTTTCCAATTTACCTCAACTCCTAATGTATGCGAAGCCGGTTTCGCTATTGTATTTTTGAAATAATAGCCGGTAAAAACTTTAGTAGAAACAAAAACAGGTTTACTCACGGTACCTTTTTCGCCTGTGGCTTTCATGGGAATAAAAGCATATTGATACAATGTGTTAGGTGAAACTTTTGTATCCGTGTAGAAGAAGATAACCGTGTCGCCATGCGAGTATTTATTGCCAAACTCACCCAGCGAAACTGCTTTCTTTCCATCTGTGCGCAACACTTCACATTTCGCATACATTTGTTTTTTGAGTGAATAATACTCAACGGTGATAAAATCTTTGCCACTTGCGGTTTTATAAATCCGCAATGTTTCCGTTGAATCGCTTTGGGCAAAAGAAATTGCGGAAAAAAATACCAGGAGAACCGTTACTGTTTTTTGCATACCATTTAATTTAATCCACTTTACAGGCAGTTCCTATGCAGGTGCCCCAATCCATACTAATATCAAAATTTTTGTTGCTGTCTATACTGGCATCTATCTTAACCGATTTATCTACATCCTTTCCAATGCATCCTCCCGGACAAACCCCCGAAAGAGGAATACACTGATATAAACTTCCCAATACACGTAAACTGATGCAGCCACTTAGTGTAAGTGTTTTAGTAGCGACTGAATAGGTGCCGTCCACCATTGCTTCGGCATGAGCTTCGGCACTTATATCAGTACAGGTGGCCGGAGATTTAAGGTACGCCTCGGCATCTAAGTTGGCGAGCAATCCTAAGCTGTAGGTACTGTTACCACCGAAAGTTCCATATACACGTGCACTTAGAGAAGCATTAGCTTTTATCCCCGCTGACAGCACAAAAATATCCCCCGATATATCAGCAATGTTTCTTGTGATAGAAGCCTGAAACAGAAAACCTTTCACCTGATTTTGAAATTCCGCAGGCAGACAACCGAACTTTCCTATCCCGCTGGCTAACTCAGATCCCTTACCGTTATAACTGCCAATAAGCATATACATAAGCCCGCCTCCTAAACTCGGAATATCCATATTACCATTTGCTTTAAAATACCAGCCTTTACTTCCAATACGTGCGTTTACTCCGCCATTCAAAACCAACCCACCAATTTTCATATTTTCTATGGAAACACTTCCGTCAATGGCACTTTCAGGCATCAGGTAAACGAATTTCATTCCACCGAAGGGAGTCGGAATGTTATCTATACCAATCTCCGTATTGTTTGCAAGCACAGCGCCTGTCACATCAAAATTCATCTTCTTACCCTCCATGCCGGTAGTGCCGAAAGTAATTCCTTCGAAATGCAGTGTGCCCCACTTGTATTCGTTCTTTAAAACCACATTGCCCCCAATCAAATTCTTCAGACCACCAACTCCTCCGCTTTGAATTCTATTTTCAGGAACGCTTTTAAGCTTTATAACTGTGCTTTGTAAACCCTGATGATCTAAATCAATCTTCAGCTTAGGAAGTACATTGGGTTCAAACACTTCTCCATCTCCATGCAGATAGTGATTGGTTATTTTAACCTTATCGAACACGTAGTAAATGTTTCCTGTTTTGAACTGAAAAGGGGAAACATCTACACTCACTTTCAGACTCTCATCGTAAAATAGTGAAGAAGTTATATCACCCGTCCCTGGAATATCAGTTATAAATGTTCCATTCAGTTTCAGGCTTGTTTTACTCACTACTAATTTAGGCGAAGGAGTAAAGGCAATAATTTCATGAACATTAAAAGTGGATGGTTGTATATTAATGCTGGGTTGCGAATTACTGTAAAGGAAAATGTTTTTCAGCTTTACGCTTTGTCCTGCCTGTATACCATCCAACCCTTTTATTTCGGCTACAGGTGTATTGTCTGAATTAAAGGCGGAGAATTGCCAGGCCCTGGTAGAGCCGTCATCCATATAGAAATAGCCCAACGCTTTATTTTCAGCAGTTACCGTGAGCGGAATTTTACCATTCATCAAGGAAAGGTTGTTGAATTTAAATTTTGCTTTATCGGTTTTTACAGCATTGGCTGTTATAAAAACATCTTCAAACGGTACATCAATGCCCGTGAATAGGGTACCTGTTTTTAAACGCAGACCCATTTGCCCAACACTCCAGCTGCTTGATTTCAGGCTCCATGAGTCTCCCATTTTACCAACCAATTCGCTGGTGTAAACCTTTGTTTCGTTCTCAAGCTTGCCGGCTGCAAGCTTCAAATCGCCAATATTAATTTTCATATCAGCCGGGCTTAAACCTTCAATGTTGGTATGAAGAGTGGTATACAGAAAAATATTATCACCATTAATGCGTGACGACTTCGAACCGGCAGTACATGATTTAGGAAAAGCAACCAGCGAAAAATTTATTTCTTTCCCGTCTTTATCACAAAGCGTAAAACCATTGTCAGTGGCATATGGCTTCGTAACGGCTGTATTGCCATAAAAAACTTTCATTACAGGTTTTGAAGAAGACGTGCTGCTTCCACTTCCGCTAAAAGGATCCTGACTAATATTTCCCGCATCGAGGTTTTGAGAACCACCAGGTGTGTTGTTCAGGTCGTAACTTTCAGTGGAGATTGAAGGTTTGTAAGGGTCGCTTACATAAACATCTTCATCAAAACTTAAATCGTTGTTGTTAAAGGAAGTACTTTCGAGCTTTACATTTCCACTTATGATTCCGCTTCCGTTATCATTTTGCACTTTGAAATAATCATCATCCATCAACTTTGCGTTGTAATAGAAAACTTTCATGGGCAGTTCCCAGCCATCAGTTTTCATTGGCGAAACTGCCGGAATGGGATATGGTTTACCGGAAGGGCCATTTACACTTCCATTTTTTACTAAAATTTTGGTGAACGGAATTTTTCCCTTCTCGCCAGCCTTGAATTGCTCATTGCTGTTTATGTTTAAGAAGTTACCGCTGAGAAAGCGGTCTTCACCGGTTTGTGTAAAGGCGCTTACCTCAATCGGGAAGCCGAGCATTTTAGTAATGTCGAGGCCCGGAAGCTCCTTTAAAGTAAAATCGTGATTAAAGCAGGTGGGGGTATTATTGGCCGTTGAGGGTTTTGAATTTCTGGATGAAGTACCACCGCCAAACATCCAGTTGTGCCTACCGCTGCTCCAGTTATAGATTCCGCTATTCGCGCTGTAATCAGTAATGTTTGTGATGTAGAAGTCGTTTAATTTTTTAGTGATTACCTCCCAGCTATCGCCTACATATTGCGATTGTGGTTTAGTAACCAATATCGTTTGCGGATAATCGCGAATGGGAACATTGTGTAATTTGAATTCTCCATTACTGTTACTTTCTGCTTCTATATCACCTACCGTATAATTCATCCACAAGAATGGAACAGAAATATCCATTTTCACTTTTGCACCGCTTACAGGCTCCCCTTTACTGTTTTTGACAAAGCCCGAAATACAAGTGGCTGGCTTGAGTTTTACTGTAATTAATTTTCCCCAATCGCTGCTGTAAGGAATTTTTGTAGAAACATAAAACGGTTCATAATCTTTTTTATCGGGCCCGGTCACTCTTACCTGATAAGTAATGTTATTGTCGTAACCTCCGTTTTCGAAATTGAGGTATGCGAAGCCCATTTCGTTCGTCAGTGCTTCAAGAGGACAATCCTTCTCTACCATCACATTTATTCCTCCTCCACCAAACTTTCCATCCGTCATTACTTTTACCAGGGTGCTGCAACTGGTAATTACATTCAGCACTTCTACTTTTGCATTCTGTAGATAGCCATCGGTTTCGGCATCATACACCCACACTACCAACTTGCGCTTACGCTTGGCCATCTTAATCTCACCTAAATCGTGCTTGGTATTTTTTACTTCTAGTTCAATGGTGTCATTCAGATAACCCTCGCTCTCAACAACTACCTTTTGTTTCTTACCGGCAATTTTTGTTGCGTACACTCCGTTGAAGTAGCCCATCGAATTTGTTTTTTCACTTACTCCATCATCGTTCATGTGAACGTATGCCTTCAGGCCTTTTCCGGTTTCTTCATCTACCACCCTGCCTGTAACTTCGCTCTGCCGCTTCATAACAATCTCTCCCATGGGATACTGCTCACCGTAGTAAAGTGTTTTTATCTTGTTTGAAGCATTGGAGTTGATGATATAAGTTTCGTATCCCTTTTTAATAATCGCAACGCCACGCTGAGGGCCTATTGGCATCATGCTATTGATATCATACATTATAGGTAACTCGGTGAAATTGAATCCACCACCCAGATTAGTGTAAGTACTCCGGAAAGTGGCAGTAGTGCCCGAAGCATCTCCATAGTTTAAGTTGCTCTGCAAACTAAGTTCCGTAGCGTTGGCATAACTGCCGGTAAAGAGTCGAGATGCCGAAGTTTGATT
The DNA here is from genome assembly GCA_040387015.1 of Bacteroidota bacterium. Lineage (GTDB taxonomy): Bacteria > Bacteroidota > Bacteroidia > Chitinophagales > LD1 > Bog-950. The sequence goes on along the minus strand of JAZKEP010000146.1, from coordinate 6,055 downwards.
GTATCTGCTCTCGAGCATAACGTAAGCACCCTCAATAGGTTTATTGTTGTTATCGCCATCGAGCACGCGCCCGAAGATGCGGGGCATTTTAGGACCAACCTGCCAGTTTCTTCTTTCAGATTGATAATGATATTCTTCAAGATCGCCTCCCTTCCCGGAGGCTAGTAAACCCAACACAGGAGAAGTTGCTCCAAAGCTGTAGGTCTGGGATTTATCTGTGTAATCAGGTGCTGAGCCCGAGCCGAAAAGATATTCGGGCTTTGTGAATTCGTAGTGATACTTATCATCTTTATTCGTTTCGAAATAGATGTAGTAATCGTATTGGCCATTACCAAAGTAATAGCCCGTATGAATCACCTTTTTAAAATTGGCAATTCCCTGGCCGTTGGTTACTGTCGATGCCACTACATCCATTCCCTCAATCGTTTTACCGTCATCCATTTCGTCAGGAACACCAATAGCATCTTCATCAGGAAATACACCTGCAGTAGCGAGTGTCTTGCGCAAGAGATATGCTTTTACACCCACTAAATTTTCAGATGCCACTTGCTTAGGGGGTTTGATGCTGCCGAAATATGTTTTGGGTCCGAGGTGTGCCTGAAATTCTTCGCTGCGTGCAATGCAAACAACTTTTTGATTGGAGATAACGCTCTTTTTCCTGAAATCGAAAAGTTGAACCGGCTGGGTATAAAAATAAGCATGAGGATTTTCAATCAAAATTCGGGCGTACACATACCCTTTGTAAGTACCGCCATTGGTCGAAGTATGAACATCTCCATTAACATCAAATTGATAGGTAGAAGTATGCACTGTACCTACATTCCCGAAAGGATACTTATTGGGGAAAGTAAAACTGAAGTTGCCGCTGGCATCGGTTTTTGTGGTAGCTGCAATTTCCGAAAGACTGCCTTTGCCGTTTACATCCGTTACTATCATTCCTCCTGCGCTACCGAATAGGCCGGGAAGTGGCTTAAAGGTTCCATCAGCAAGTTTTTCGAAATACTGAACCTGTAGGCTGATGTTGGCATTCTTAAGCGGGTACTCTTTGGTTTCACCAGGGTCGCCATATTTATAAACCAGTTTTCCGGAAAGGCTACCAGTGGTATCAAAAGGCATAAGGCCTCCTATTACCATTCCTGGTTTATCATCTGCGAAGTAGAACCCATTGCCCGCATTGCTTCCTTTAAGAAGGGGAATTTTTGGCACCACAGGTTTTTTGAAATTCACATCCGTATTAGATATCGTTATAGGATTAGACATAGGTACAGGATTCATCTTTTCCTTATAAACAAACCAGCAGGCATCACTATAGCCCCCATTCTTAAACTGCATATCGGTGCCGGTTGCCTTCACTCGCCACACATACTTTTTACCTGTATCTAATTTTGGCTGCGATACAGAATAAACCAAAGTATTGTTACTCGTTTGAGTAGTGCTGTAGATAACAGGAAACACCTGGTTCTTTATTACATCATATGGATTGAGTGTATTCGGTACTTCTTTCAAAACAAATTCATAGTCCACTGCACCGCGGGCGGTAGCAGGGGGTGTCCAGCTGAATAACGCAAACTGCGGAACAGCTTCGTTTACATCGTTGCCGCAAATGGGTTGAACAGGCTGAGGAGCATCTATGTAAGAAACAGGAAAGAAAGCGCAGCCTGTTCCTTCCATACTCAACTGCTGGGTGCCGGTAGCATAATCAAATGCTCTTACACAAATGGAATAGTTGCCTTCAGGCAATGCCTGATTTTGTATCAGTTGGGCTTTGGTAAGCCCTGTTAAGCTTACATTGTTTACATCAAAATAATCGCGGGCTTCGGTAGAGTTGAGACTGATGTTTAAAGAACCACCACCTGTAATAGTTATAGGCTGACTTGGTTTAAAACCCGATGAGGTAGTAACACTAACACCATTATCACCTGTAATCTGTCCACGCAAAAGTATCTGCTGCTCTACCCGCGAAATGTTAGTAAGTGTAATAAGCACTTTGTTCGGTTGGTCAATATAAGTGCTGAGATAAGGAGAGTAGGGGGGTATTACCTGGAGTGTAATAAGTATGGTACTCAACTGAGCAGTTGAACAACATACAAAACAAAAGAAAACGAAAACGGATGCGAAAAACTTTTTCATGGCTGCAGAATTTAAAAATGAAATGTATGAAATACAGGTAAAGAATGAGGCGATTTTGCTCACATTACATTAACAACAGAAGAGGGTGTTCTTTTACTTTTCTTCCTTTTTCAACTCACGCAAGAAAAAACTGTAAGCCACTCCCAGCACCATGCAGTATGATTGACCTTCAAATTGCTTTATATAGTTATTCGATTTTTCGGTAAGCAGCAGAATAAATCTCCCATCACCATATATGTCAAACGATAAGGGGTGTTTCGGCAGAAGCAGTTCAAGTTTAGTGGTGTTGAGCATTATGCAATTATGTACCTTGTGGCTGCTGAAAGTAACAATACAGGGTAATCCCACCAGTCATTCTGCTGTACGCAACAAGAACCTTTTTGATATTAAGTCCCACAACTGTAAATATGTTACAGGAAAAGACAAGGACACGCCACCTCTGGTTCCTACCAGATAATATAGCCTGTTACTACGAAATGCAGATTCGGTATCTTAAGAAAATTGACAAAATGTATGCAGAAGAATCTCTATACTGCCAAAAAGTAACGGATGAAATAACAAGTGATTTACTATATAGTTTGTTTATAATATAATTGGATTCGTGTTTGTGATGTAATTGTTTTATCCTTGCTTGTAAAACAATACACCATGAGAAATTTCTTTACCATTCTTTATTCCACAGCATTTTTTGTTTCAGGATATGCTCAAACAATTACCGACCACCCACTCAAAAAAATAAACAGACCGGTACAGGCCATGGAGTTTGTGGTTTTTCACACCGACAACTCGAACAGCAGTAATTCGCCTACTAAGGTCACGCTTGGGCACTATGTGCGCGACAGCGGTTTATCAGCTAACGTGCGTATTTTTCAGGATCACAGCTACACTAATACCACTGCCAACAACACCACCGGTTCAAAGTCTGTCAATGTAATTACCCTGGATATGAATGGCGATAGCTATGACGAAATAGTTACCGCCCGCGAAAAAGGAAACCAGGTAATACTTTCCATGCCTCAGGTTCAGAGAAACCCGCTTTCTACCGTTTCTGACGGACCCGGAGAAGCGATCAACCTGGGTACTATACCTAGCGGTGCTGCTCCGCAGATTAAAATGGCCAAAGGCGATTTCAGGCGAAACGGCAAAGAATATTTTGCTATCGCTACCCCCGAATTCACCCTCAAAAAAATAAGCATCGATATTTTCTTTTACGATAGCATAGCCGGCTATCCATCCTTCTGCGGACATATTAACGCAGATAGTTTGTATTTTGATGGCAGCAACAGACCTGTTGGAAACTTAGACATTGCTATCAATGATTTTAATGGAGATAGTATCCCTGACATTGCCCTTGCTGCCTTTGAAAAAGAATCAGGTGGTTTCCGATGTTATGTAAAAACATTTAAGGTAACTCCTGCCCCTACCGATGCTTACCTCAATTGGACCATTACTGCCATGGGTAAACAAACAGTTACTTCTGTAGGTTCCAATTCTACTCTAGAAAATCTTGCCATCAGTTCCGGAATTTATGATTCGACCGCTGCTCCCAAAAAGCAAATTGCGGTAGCAGTAGCTTATGTAGATAGAAATGATAATACCTTATTACACCGCAAGTTATTTATTGCCTCGACCGCAAGTGGAGCCAATGGTTTAAATACCGTTACAGTAAGCGCCAATAATTATGTTTCCGACCAGTCAAACTTCAATGACTTTCCCGCAGTGGCAATTGTATCAGGCGATTTTAACAGCGATGCTAACGAAGAAATAGTGCTCGCCTTTGATAATGCCTTACGCGTTTACAGCATAGGCAACAATCTCGTAATTACACCTAAAGCTTCCGGTAGTGGCGGTGGAATAACTACCGGATTTAATCAGTTAGCACCCAATAATTCCTACCTCTACATTGGCGATGTTGATCTTGACCTTGAAAACGATGTTTTGATTGTTACTTCACATGACGACCAAAACTCTCAGCAATACCTTACCGTAACAGTTTTAGGAGTTAACCCTTCATTAAACACAGCTACCGTAAAAGGGAGCAAAAACAACCTTCAGCAGGCAAATTTCTCAGGTTTTGGAAGTAACTATCGTTTTGCCGCAGCCTTTGGTGAGTTTAACGGTGGCCGCGGAATACTGAAAGCCCCGGTTAAGTCTATCCGTAAAATTCTTACACCTATTGTAGTAAACAACAGCCCGCCTTATCACTATGATATTTTAGGCACTGACACAGCCGACCTCACTTCATGTTTTCCGGGTTCGGGCTTTCAATGCAACCAGAACTCGCAATACAAAGCAGTAAACCAACAATCATCTACGGTGGAAACTGAACTTAAATCCGATTGGGGAGTGAGCGGTACTTTATCAGCAGGTGGCTCGGTAATGGGCGTGG
>JAZKEP010000146.1:0-1526 GCA_040387015.1 Bacteroidota bacterium | reverse complement strand
TTTTCGAACGGGCAAACCAATACCGATACAAAAACGATAAGCACCCTCAGTACAGCCACTGCCGATGATCAGATTTACGGAGTAATAAGTGACTTTGATGTATACGAGTATCCGATTGATTCGAGCGGGGCAACCATAGGCTACATTCTGGCTATGATGCGCGCTGCTACTCCTATCTACCAGTTTATGGATTCAAAGTCGGCCGATGCCTACTCGTACGTTCCCGACCATGAAGTGGGTAATCTGCTTTCGTATGCGGCTAACAGCAACTTTGATAACTACGCAGGTAACCTCGCTACTATTCACACCGCTACCGGTTCGAATATAGGCAGCGGAGGAACACTCAATTTTACCATGAACCACAACAACTTTTCGCAAAGCCAGGTTTCTGATACCAAAACTTTTGGTGTGGAAGTAAATGCAGGTGCCAGCTATTTCGGTGTAGGGCTCGATGTGACAGGCACCTATAACAGCAGCGAAATGACCACGCATACAAGCGCGGCTTCTACCGAAGTTGAGTACACCAGCAACCTTATCGAAAACCTGAACCCCGCTTACGCCGATGCCAACTATACGCTAACACCTTATGTGTATTGGGCTAAGAACGGAGCTATTGCTCTGGGCTATGCGGTGGACCCCTCGTTGCCTTCGCTCGGAACTAATTTCTGGAAAGACCACTATTACACCAAGCCTGACCTTACGGTTATTATGCCCTGGAAATATGACCCTGAAAAAGGTTATTCCCTGGGTAATACACCTGACAAGAGAAGGCTGAGTAAATCTATATTCCCGAATAAAAGCAGCTACCTAACGGGTGATACAGTAAACATTACCACCTACATTCATAACTATAGCTTTTTAGATTATAACGGGCCCGTGCAGTTTCAGTTTTATGCGGGCAACCCCGATAATGGAGGAATATTATTAGCTGACATAAGCGGGCAAAGCACCCTTACTGTAAACACTCTTTTTAAAGCACGCGGAAGAACACCTGTGCAGTTTAACTGGAAGGTAGCCCCGGGCATTCCTACAGGTTCAAGCATTTACATTGTAATTGACCCTACCGACCAGATAGACGAAGTACATGAAGAGAACAACGCAGGTTTTCATCAAGGCTCGGCAAACGTGAACAGTGTTGAAGATGTAAGCGCAGCTTTATCATATGAAGCTAAGTTGTTCCCTAACCCGGCTGCGGGAGGACAAACACAGGTGGAACTTAAGTTGCCGGTTAACGGACAGCTTAAAGCGGAACTGACCGATTTGCAGGGGCGCAGATTAAAGACACTTTACGACAGCAACCTGTGGTCGGGTAATTTCTTATTGCCGGTTGAGGTTGATGGACTACCCCATGGCTTTTATTTAGTAAATATCAATTTCAATGGGCATCAACAAACCTTGCGATTGGTTAATATTAAATAGTTCTCTTAAATGCAAAACAGAAGAGGCTGTTTCACTCTGAAACAGCCTCTTCTGTTTAAATGATAATTACTTTCGATTAGGAGGTAACTCCATTGGGGCCATTCGTA
>JAZKEP010000145.1:0-6691 GCA_040387015.1 Bacteroidota bacterium | reverse complement strand
AAGGAGGCAGAGTTTTAGTGGAAGGAGGCATATTGAAAGGGAAAGGATTTGAAAGCGGATGCTATGTGAAGCCTTGTATTGTAGAAGCGCGTAACAATATGAGTATTGTTCAGCATGAAACCTTTGCACCGATTCTCTACATCATGAAATACAAAACTCCTAGTGAAGCGATTGAGTTGCAGAATGGAGTGGCGCAAGGCCTTTCATCATCTATTATGACCACAAATCTTCGCGAAGCAGAAGAGTTTCTTTCGGTAAATGGTAGCGATTGCGGAATTGCCAACGTAAACATAGGAACCAGCGGTGCTGAAATCGGTGGTGCATTTGGTGGTGAAAAAGAAACCGGTGGCGGACGCGAAAGCGGCAGCGATGCGTGGAAAAACTATATGCGGAGACAAACCAATACCGTTAACTATGGGACTAAACTGCCATTAGCTCAGGGTATCAAGTTTGAATTTTAAAAAGCAGAAGTAAGAAGGAAGTTTAATACCCTCCCAGGTATTTCCTGATAAACCACTCGGCAGAAATCAGCGCCAGGAGTAAAAAGAAAATCCATTTAATGTTAATAGCACTTTGGGTAACGAAGGTGTCGTAGAGAATGGGCTTCAACTGATTCTTTGAATCTATTTCATCAGCAATCTTCTCCATATCGTTCAGGTAGTGCATGGTTCCATTGTGCTGAGAAGCTAATTGATAAAGGGCCTGATGATCAGCGCGTGTTCTCATTTCCTCCAATTGCAAAGGACTCACAGAAAATTTCCCGCTGGAAGTGAGGGTACCGTTACCGAATTTTACTGTGGCAGTATAGGAATAGCCACCTATCGGAAAGAATCCTGAATTGAGCTGATAGGCATGTTCGGTTTTGTTGAACTTATACTCATATTCTTTTCCGTCCTCACCTACAATCTTCATCTCCACATCCGGTGAGTTGATGAGTTCATAGTTAGCGTTATAAAGTTGTGCATCAAAAGTAACTGCCTCATTGTCCTGAAATATATTCTTTGGCAGATTAACCCTGAAAGGCCGCTTGTCTGTTTTTACCGAAAGGTACTGTACCGTTTTATTAATTAGTTCATTGGTAGCATCGTGGCTTTTGTTCATCAGGTAGTCATACAACCTCCAGCGCCATAAACCTTCTCCGCACAACACCCCGAATTTTTCATCTCCGCTCTCATTAAAAAGCCAAAGCGGAAAATCGGTTTCCACTGAATTTATTTTTTGATACAGCAGAATCTTTGAAGCCGGGTTAGCTGTGTATTCCCCAAAGAAACAACTGAAAGGGGGCAGCTTCGGAATTGTTTGCAGCGTTTTGTCGGAAAGTGTAAAAAGGGAAAAATCCTTCGGCATGTTAGCTGTTACTTCATTAAACTTATCGGCATTGCCCTTAATAGTGATACCGCTTTGTGCTTTCTGAAAATCAGGTAGGGATGTTTGTGAACCTACAATGAACAGCAAAGGTTTTTTTAGCTCCGCGGCATCTTTTAAAATACTCTGAATCTTTTGCGAAGCAGAAGGAAGCTGATGCAGGATAACAAGGTTGTAATCGTTCAGCTTTTTTGCAAACGTTTCTGCAAACTCAACTTCCAGCTGATAATTCTTATTGCTTTCAATAGCAGCTTTAAAAGCCGCTACATCAGGATGCGGGGAATTGGCAACAAGCAGAATTTTCTGCCGGCCATCCAACACTTCCACAAAAATATCTCTCACATTATTTCTGTAAGTAATTTCACCCTCTAAATTTGATAGTGAAATTCGATAATGGGCAATACCTGTTTTATGGGTAGGCAGAACAAAATCAAAGCTCTGGAAATAGCTTTCGGAAGGATACGCTATATCTTTCGACTGAATCAATTTCGCATCGTTACCTGCTTCAATTTCGTACACATTCAACTTTACGCTCTTTCCTGAAAGATTATTTGCTTCCACATCTACGCGCAAACCAAACTGGTCATTAAGGTAAACAACCCTATTGTAGGAAGCATTTGAAAGCTTCTGGTCTCTCTGAACAGTAGTGTCGCCTAAAGCAATGGTATAAACAGAGTAAGAAGATTTTGTGGCAGCGTAAACCGGATTTATTCCTTTATTGTAAATACCGTCAGAAGCAAGCACCACTGCTCCCAGGTTCTGATTGAAATACAAATCATTTACTTCCTCAATAGCAGAGCTAAGGTCGGTTGATTTATCGTTGAATGAAAAATCTATACCGCGTTTCAGTTCATCGCCTGCGTTAAATTCAGCTACTTCATACTTATCGCTTAGTTTATCAATTAAAGCGCGGAGTTTCTTTTCGTACTCGGCAGAATCTTTTGCCAATCCGGTTTTTACCGATTCGCTGTTGTCATTTATTATGGCAATTATCGGTTTGAATGTTTGTGTATTTCGGTTCCTGATGAACGGAGATAAAAGCAGAATAGCCAGAAAACTTACAGCAAGAAAACGGAAACCCGTCATAGCATACTTCCACCCTTTTGAACCGGAAGTTTTTTCGTTAAACGTGCTGTCGCGATAATAAAGCAAGGCAGCGTAAGCCGCCCCAAGAGCAAAACAAAGTATAATAAACCAAGCCGGATATTGGAAAGAAAGTCCTGAGTTCAAGTTAGTGGAATAGTTAATCGTTAATCGGAAATAGAATCATTGTCATCTGCACATTGCACCACACACACTAAGCACTTGTCCGCTGACAAACGTAGACAAGTCGCTGGCCAAAAACAAAGCTGCGTTTGCCACATCTTCGGCAGTGCCCATTCTCTTCAGAGGAATTTGAGCCATCACACTTTTCTTCACCTCTTCATCCAGCACAGCTGTCATATCTGTATCAATGAAACCAGGGGAAACAGCATTGCTGCGGATATTGCGCGAACCAAACTCATCGGCTATTGATTTAGTAAAACCGATAATGCCTGCTTTGGATGCTGCATAATTCGATTGCCCTGCGCGGCCCATTTCACCCACTATTGAAGTAAGATTAATAATAGACCCGCGCTTTTGATGCAGCATACTTTTTGAAATGTGCTTGGTTAGGTTAAAAACAGATTTAAGGTTAGCGCTTATCACTTCATCCCATTGCTCTTCACTCATCCGCAGCAACAAACCATCATGAGTAATGCCTGCATTGTTTACCAATATATCTACAGCACCAAATTCCTTAAGCACATCCTCCACCAACTTTTCTGATTCTGCATAAGACGCCCCGTCAGCTTTATAGCCTATAACTTTAACCCCAAGGGCCGTTAGCTCCGATTGAATTTGTACCGCTTTTTCAGCACTGCTTATATACGTGAATGCAACGTTACAACCTTCCTCAGCAAATTTTTTCACAATAGCATAACCAATGCCCCGTGTGCCGCCAGTAACCAATGCTGTTTTTCCTTTCAGTAACATGAAATGATGATTTCGAATCTGCACAAAGAAAAAAAAAATAAGCACAGCATTAAACCCGGTAGGAATAGACTTCTTCGGATAATGGTATCCTTCATAAGAAAAACTCTTCGACTTCGCTCAGACTGACACAGCTATTAGGAGACACTGTCACCCTGAGCGTAGCCGAAGGGTATTTTCTGAAGAAGTCTAGTACACCACGCCTGCCGCAACCCGATTTTTTTCAGATTGCTCTTGACAAAAGGAAAACCGCACTTTATCTTAGGAATAGTTTTTAGGTTTATAGGTTAAACAAAAAGGTCCCTGCCGTGTGGCGGGGATTTGTTTTATAGGGGTGCCAGAAACTTCAGCGCCAGCGGAACTATCGTGGCTTTCATAGGAGAATAGCCGATAAACTCGCCATCCATATCTATCGGCAAATTACGTTCAGGGGTTTCAATTGTAACCTCCTTTGCAGAAAAATAATTCATGTGCGGGTGGTTCACCTTTATACATTTTCGGATGTTGCCTAAATTCTTTACGTAATCCCATAACGAAATTTCGGAAGCCAATACAATTTCAAATAAACCGTCATCGGGTTTGGCACCAGGTGCTACACCCAGCCCCGCACCAAAATATTTTCCGTTGGCCATTATGCAACTGAGTATTTTCCCTTCGTACGAAAAATCGTCCGCTTTTATTTTTACCTGTTGGTGTTTATAGCTTAAAAACGTGCTGACAATAGCATACTGGAAGGTAAGGAAAGCTCCCCAGCGTTTTGAAATACCTGTCATTTTAAGAGCAGTGAACCCTCCGATGCCGATGTCGGTAATGTTATCGAAATACCGCTGTGCCTCTTTTCCGTCAGCTATTTTATAATGCACCAGGCCAAGGTCAATGCTGCGAATACTTGCTGTTTCAATCAACTGTTTGAGCAAGGCTGTTTGATGATTAACGTTCACCGTTTTGGCAAAATCATTTCCGGTTCCGTGCGGCAGCAATCCAACAATTGTTTCCTTATTCGCTGACTGCATCACACCGTTGACTATTTCATTGAAGGTACCGTCACCACACACACCAACAATATAGCCCGAGCCGGAGTTGGCTGCTTCTTTCGCCAGTTCAACAGCATGGAGGGTTCGTTCGGTAAAACTTAAAATGATTTCGTAATCGGGAGCAGTAAAAGCCTGCCGTATTCCGGAAATTATAGCGCTGCTATGGCGATGTTTTCCATGAATGATGAAGGAAATTTTTTTCACCGTTTCCTAAATTTTAAAGAAAGAGCTTGCCACAGGCACCACAATATCGTGCGAAACCACTTTGGCTGCCACCGCTGCTATTTTATTCACCAAGCCGGGCACCACAACACTCTTATTTTTCAGCAATCCGTTTAATCCTGCTTTGGCAACGGACTCGGCACTCATCATAAACTGCGCATTCTTCTCCACTATTTTCTCCATACCTGCGGGGCCAAAAAAATCGGACTCAGTGCCGCCCGGGCACAGCGCAGTTACATGCACTTTCTGCTTGCGCAATTCAAAACGGATGGCCTGCGAAAACGAAAGCATAAACGATTTGGAAGCACAATACACGGCCATATAAGGGGTGGGTTGAAACGCACCGGTGCTGGCTGTGTTCAGTATATATCTTTTTTGATTCGGGTCGCTGTGGTTAATAAACATGTAAGCCATGCGCACCATGCTATCCATGTTCAGGTGCATCACTTCCAGGTGCTTCTCCAGCGGCTTTTCATCAAACTTTCCGAAGTAACCCATCCCTGCATTATTAATAAGCATGTTTACGTTCCAGCCGTTTTCGTTAATCCATGAAAATATTTTGGTATGAACGGCATGGTCCAGCAGGTCGGCTGTGTGGGTTTGCACCTGAATGTTTTTCTTTCTTAAATCAATGGCTAAATCATGCAGCAATGTTTCGGAGCGGGCAGTAAGAATAAGGTTCATGCCGCGCTCGGCACATTCGTAAGCAAATGCTTTTCCTATTCCTTTGCTGGCCCCTGTAATGAGGGTGTAGTTCATGCTAATTGGGGTTGGGTATTATTTGAAAGGTAAATGTAAACCAATGATTGAAGGATGCAATTGCCTATTGCTTCATCAACTGCTTTACTACGCGCCCGCCTTTACTTACTACTTCCACAAAGTAAACTCCGCTGGAGAGATTGTCGGTTGCAAGTTGCTGGTTGCCGGTTACAAGTTGAACAGCCAGCATTTTCCTTCCCATTAAATCCATAACTGTTACAGTGCCGCCAATCATACTTTCATCTATGCTGATGGTAACGCTGCTGTTGGCGGGATTAGGGGAAAGAAGGAAGGAGGATTGGGGATTACGGATGGCGGAAATATCTGTGCTGATACCCGGAATCACATTTACATTAACCATAGCGTTGGTGTTGCGTTGAAGATAAAAGTTATTGCAGTAAGAATTAGTGCAACCAACGGAATCGGTTATGGAAAGGCATATTGCATAGAACCCTGCCGAAGCATAAGTGTGTCTGGGATAGGGACCGGTATCGGTAGCGCCATCGCCCCAACTCCATAAATAAGTAAGCGGACCGTTTCCGCTTGCCATATTTACAGCAGTGTAGTTGTGCGGAACAGAATCGGGATAAAGATTAAAATGCGCAGAGCAGTTGCCGATAGAAATAGTTACTGTATCGCATACAGCACAGCCATGTAAATCGTTCACGCAAACTGAGTATGTGCCTTGCGACATGCCTACTGCTGTTGCGGAAGTTTGAATTGGCGAAGTGTACCAGGTATAACTATAAGGCGGTGCGCCACCAGTTACATTTACCTGAGCACTACCATCACTGCATGCATTGCAAGTTGCATTAGTTGCCTGTGCTGCAACAGAGAAACCTCCGCAATTACTTGAATCAATAAACACGGTGCTACATGCCGTGCAACCGATGGCATCAATTACACAAATAGTATAGTTACCCGGGGCCAGATTGGTTGCAATTTGAGTAGTTTGTAAAGGAGAAGAGTTCCATGTATAAGTAAGAGGTAAAGAACCAAACGCAACAGCTGCCATTGCCGAACCATTACGGCAGGTATCGCATGTGGCATTTGTAATAGTAGATGTTATTGAAAGATTGCAACCTGTAAGGTAACATTGAGTGGTATCAACGGGAATAAAACTTACCAAACCAAAATTGATATTATCATAACCATCATAAATTTTGGAGGCTATTAAAGCTGAATCAGTAGTGCACCAGTAATTATTTGATATGTTACTGTTGCTGCCAAAGTTACGCCCATGTTGTAAATTATAGAAAGTGTTATTGCAAATCTTATTACAAGTAATATTTAAGTTA
>JAZKEP010000144.1:0-4182 GCA_040387015.1 Bacteroidota bacterium | reverse complement strand
AGCAGCTTCGGCAGAAAGTAGAAGTTTACAGCGATGTGCTTAAACTCAGTGCCACCTAATAACTTACTAAGGCCGCCTGAATTAACTGCTTTGCTCCGGTTCTAAGGTAAAGTAGAAAGCAGCCCCTTCATTCGGTTTTGCATCTGCCCAAATACGCCCGCCATGTTTGGTAACTATTCGGTGAACAATAGCTAAGCCTACCCCGGTTCCTTCAAATTCGCCTGATTTATGAAGGCGGTGAAATACTCTGAATAACTTATCGGCATACTTTAAATCGAACCCTACTCCGTTATCCTTTATGTAGTAAACAATTTCTCCCTTTTGTTCCATGGACCCTATTTCTATTTCAGGGTTCTCTTTAACCTTCGAATATTTTATAGCGTTAGATATGAGATTAACCCACACCTGCTTTATTAAAGTAGGGTCGCAATAGGCAGGGTGCATGTCCTTAAGCTGTACTTTAGCCGCCAGCTTGTTGGTCATATACCTCAGCTCATCTATCACCTCCGTTACCACCCCGTTTATATTTACCACTTGCTGAGTCAACGGAAGCTTTCCTATGCGCGCAAACCCGAGCAGGTCGTTAATCAACCGGGCCATGAGGGTAGAGTTTCTTTTTATTACGCTTATGGTTTGCTGACCTTCGGAATCCAACACATTGCGGTAATCTTCTACCAATATATCAATGAAGCTATCGATGTTGCGCAGCGGTGACAAAAGATCATGGGAAACGGAGTACGTAAACGCCTCCAGTTCACTATTGGCTTCCTCCAGTTCCCTGGTGCGTTCCTTCACAGTTTTTTCCAATGAATCATTCAGCAGCCTTATCTCCTCTTCCGCCTTTTTACGCAGGGTGGTCTCTTCGGCTGTAATACAAATGCCGATAATCACTTTGTCCTTGTCGGCAATAGGAGCTATTTTGACATGAAACCAACTTACTGTTTTATCTCTTTTGGTATATTTAGCTTCGTACTGATGCGATTTCCCTTCCAGAACTTTCTCGAGTACCGTAGCCGCCATCTGCTTATAAAAATCGGGGAAGTGTTCTAAAAAGTTCTGCCCTTCCACCAGCGTTACACCCATTTCCTGCAAAGCCCATTCGTTGGCAAGGCGGTTTGCAGTAAGAATATTGAATTGTTTATCGAGCAAGCCCGAAGCAGTGCTCGCATTATCGAGTATGTAGCGCAGGTTTGTTTCGGATTCCCGCAGCAATTGTTCTGCCGCCTTTTTTGCAGATATATCCTGCACCACAGCAACAATCTGTATCACTTTACCTTTTTCATCCCGCACCGCGGTAACATCCATCTCAACCCACTTGATATTCTTCTTTAGCGTGATATACCGCTTTTCAATACGGTAATTGTTTATCTCGCCATGCAGTAGTTTCCGAAAAAAAGAAGCGACATATTCTCCGTCATCGGGGTGGGTATATTGAGCGGGTTCGCTGTTTATCAGTTGGTCTAAACTGCCTTCCATTAAATCGCAAAAAGCCTGGTTAGCACTTTCCAGTCTTCCGCTGGTATTGCCCCAGGCTATTGCCAGAATAGGGTTTTCGCTCACGGTGCGAAACCGGGCTTCGCTTTCCTTAAGCTTCACTTCACTTAACTTCTGCTGCGTTACATCGCGAACAAAACAGGCAAGGCCCGTTATCTTTCCATTTTCGCGTATAGGGTTGATAGAAAAGTCCCAAAACGATTTCTGATTTATGTCAAACTCCTTTACAAAGTTTTGGGGCATGCCGGCAAAAGCCTTGTCGTAAATAGCCTTCCATTCCTGCACCAGCTCAGGGCTTACATTTTCGAAGAACTTAAGAGGACTATCACCCGGCTGAAGATTTAAACCAAAGCTTTCCTTCACTGCATCCTGAAGCCGCTTGTTGAGGGTAGTTAAACGGAAATCTTTATCAATGGCATAAACAAACTCGGGGGCATGGTCAAGTATGGCGGCAAGATGCGCCTTAGCTTTGGAATCGCTGAAAGCATCGCTGTGACCTGTTTGTTGAGAAGAGTTGTTTTCCATGCCTTAATTTGGAATGAAACAAAGCTACTTTAATTATACACTTCTTCGAAAAAGGATAGTCAAGTTGTGAGTCAAAAAGCCAACAATTATTTCTTGTCGCAACACTGTCTTTATTCCGGAGAACCAAATTCTCCAATGCTTGAATAATATTAAAAACATATTTCCGGAATACTTGTCATTGATAAAAACTTGAACCATATTGTATCTTTATAAATCAAGACGCGACACTCCTTTCCATTTTTATTTTATAACAAACAAAACCAAAACACATGGTTAAACTAAAGACACTACTGCTTACCACCGGTTTATCGGCTATAGGCTTTACCAATGCCATAGCGCAGGACGGCACGATAACTTCCGGTGCCGAGATAAGCGGCCCGGGCGGGCACCTTAGTAACACGGTAGGGCAAATGGATTTTATTACCGTAAGCAGCACAGGTGGCAAAATGCACCAGGGCATTCAGCAGGCGCAACTTGAGGTAATGCTGGTGAGCGATGTTGAAGAACCGGGAGAAGCCGGAAACATTACCATCTATCCCAACCCAACGGCTTTGAAGGTAACCCTGTCGGTAGCCGATGCTAAGGATGCGGAAATGAGTTACACACTTCTCGACCTGGAAGGTAAACAGTTGGAAGCCAGCAACATTAAGAACAGCAAAACCGAAATCAATCTGGAGGCTTTTCCTGCATCGGTATATATCATCACGGTATTGAAAGACAACCGGGAAGTAAAAACATTTAAAGTCATTAAATCAGCACACTAAACCAAACAAAATGAAAAAAACAGTTACCCTTTTTATGTCCGTTTTATTGGTTACACTGCTATGGGCACAGGCTCCTCAGTTAATTAGTTACCAGGCCTCCATTTTTAGTAACAATAATTCACCCGTTAAAAACAAACCGGTGGGTATGCGCATCAGTATTCTTCAGGGCTCATCAACGGGCACGGCTGTGTATGTAGAAACGCAACGCCCTGTTTCCAATTCTGTTGGTTTAATCAGTATTCAAATAGGTGGCGGAACAGTGGTGGCGGGTTCAATGGCCGCAATTAACTGGTCAACGGGTGTTTACTTCCTAAAAACTGAAACCGACCCTCAGGGCGGAACCAATTATACTATTACAGGAAGCCAGCAATTACTTAGCGTGCCTTATGCCTTGTATGCCGAAACAGCAGGCAGCACAACCGCAGGCTCTACCGGTGCAACAGGACCCACCGGAGCTACAGGTGCCATTGGTGAAACTGGCGCTACCGGTGCAACCGGAGCTATAGGTGCCACCGGAGCTGCTGGTGCCGGAGCTGCTGTGCCCAGCCTAAGCACCGTGCAAAGGGATGCTATCGCTTCACCTGTTGCCGGTATGCTGATTTATAACACTTCCACCTCTTGCTTTAATTACTATACCGGAAGCCAGTGGATTGGCCTTGGCGGTGAGCCTACCCTATGGTATGCCGATACTGATGGAGATGGTTATGGCGATGCAGCGAACAGCATGCTGTCGTGCCCTCAGCCATCCGGCTATCTGTCGGTTGCGGGAGATTGCAACGATGGAGATGCAGGTGTAAATCCGGGAGGAACTGAAATCTGTAATGGTATAGATGATGACTGCGATGGGTTAATTGACAATGGCGTTGGCACCGTTTTCTTTGCCGATGCAGATGGTGATGGTTTCGGAGATGCGACCAATACCCAGCTGGCATGCAACCAGCCATCAGGTTATTTAACAAACTCCGGTGATTGCGATGATACGGATGACAATGTGTACCCCGGTGCTACGGAAATATGTAATGGTACAGATGATGATTGCAATGGAGCAATTGACGATGGTGTTGGCACCGTTTTCTTTGCCGATGGAGATGATGATGGTTTCGGAGATGCGACCAATACCCAGCTGGCATGCAGCCAGCCCTCAGGTTATGTGGCTGTTGCCGGAGATTGTAACGATGCTTATGCCCTGGTTAATCCGGGTGCAACCGATGTATGTAACGGAATAGATGATAATTGCGATGGTGCGATTGATAATGGAGCATGTCCTGCAAATCCTAATGGCACCTCCATTTGTTCGCAGGGTGTTTGTCTCCTTGTATGCAGCACTGGTTATGCAGACTGCGATGGAAATACCGCCAATGGCTGTGAACTAAACGTTAGCAATGATTTGACAAATTGC
>JAZKEP010000143.1:52047-59566 GCA_040387015.1 Bacteroidota bacterium | reverse complement strand
TGGAGCGTTGTATGGCAAATGGTTTCAGGGGCGTACAAATTGGCAGCAATGTCAACGATCTCAATTTAAATGAAACACAATTTGATGAGTTTTTCGCCGCATGCGAAAGTTTGAATGCGGCCATCCTGGTTCACCCATGGCAAATGATGGGTCAGGATAAAATGAGTAAGTATTGGTTGCCCTGGCTGGTAGGTATGCCTGCCGAAACCAACCGCGCCATTTGCTCGATGATATTCGGAGGTGTATTCGAAAAGTTCCCGCGCCTTCGCTTTGCATTTGCGCATGGTGGCGGTTCTTTCCCTGCAAATGTGGGTAGAATAGAGCGCGGCTTTGAAGTGCGCCCCGATTTGACAGCTATAGATAATCATGTAAACCCGCGCAAGTACCTCGGGCATTTTTATGTTGACTCGCTCATTCATGATGAAAAATTTCTGCAATATGTAATTGACCTAATTGGCGAAGACAAAATTTGTCTTGGCTCCGATTATCCTTTTCCCTTAGGCGAAGAAGTTCCGGGTGAAGAAATTGAAAGACTGAAGTTGCTGAAGAAGTCGAAAGACAAATTGCTGTTTAAGAATGCCCTTGACTGGTTGAAATTGGATAAGAAAAGTTTTACCTGATGAAGTTTGAGAACTCCCTTGCCTTTGCCCGCGAACTCGATAAGAGGGATCCGCTGAAAGATTACCGCAAACTGTTTCACATTCCCAAGGCGAATGGCAAAGAGGTAATATACTTATGCGGTAACTCGCTTGGGCTGCAACCGAAATCGGTAGAGAAACATTTAAAGGTTGAATTGCAAGACTGGCAAAAGCTGGGAGTTGAAGGGCACCTGCACGGAAAGAATCCCTGGCTTTACTATCATCATTTCTTTACCAAGTCTATTTCCAAATTAGTCGGTGCTAAAGAAAGCGAGGTAGTGGTAATGAACTCACTAACCGTTAATCTGAACCTGATGCTTATCTCTTTCTACCGTCCGAAGGGTAAACGAAATAAGATATTAGTTCAGTCAAATGAATTTCCCTCCGACTATTATGCTTTTGAGCAACAGATTAAGCTGCATGGATTGAATCCCGAAGAATGCATTATTGAAGTTCTGCCCCGCAAAGGAGAAGTTACCTTGCGAACCGAAGACATTATTTCGAAAATAGAACAGCACAAAGATGAGATAGCTTTAGTGATGTGGAGTGCGGTGAACTATTACACCGGCCAGTTCTTCGAAATAGAAAAGATAAGCGAAGTATGCTGCAAACACAAAATCATTTTCGGGCTTGACCTTGCACATGCCATCGGCAATGTGGAACTGAAACTGCATGAATGGAATATTGATTTTGCTACTTGGTGTTCGTATAAATATCTCAACTCCGGTCCGGGTGGGGTAAGCGGTGTTTTTGTAAATGAATATCATGCGAGGAATTTCTCCCTTCCTCGTTTAGCAGGTTGGTGGGGCAATGATGAGAAGACCCGCTTTAAGATGGAAAAACATTTTATCCCCCAGCCCGGTGCTGCCGGATGGCAGATAAGCAATGCCCCGGTACTTTCCATGGCGGCTCACAAAGCCTCACTTGAAATTTTTGATAAAGTCGGAATGAAAGCGTTGAGGAAGAAGAGTATGCTTTTGACGGGTTACCTTGAGTGGCTGTTAAATCAGAAATCAGAAATCAGAAATCAGAAATCTTCTTTTCAAGTTATTACACCCAACCTAAAGGAGCAACGCGGTTGTCAACTTTCTATCCAGACCGATAAAAATGGTAGAAAACTTTTCAATAGGCTCACAAAAGCCGGTGTTATTGCCGATTGGCGTGAACCGGATGTAATAAGAGTTGCTCCTGTGCCCCTGTATAATAAGTTTGAAGAAGTGTGGCGGTTTGTGCAAATGATGAATAGTTAAGTTTTCTGCCGGAAACGATTCCTGTATCTTTACCGTAAACCAATGGAAAGCCATTTTGCATACTTGCCGAAACATACTGCTGTTGTTCCTTGCTGCCTGCGCCTTCCATCTTCAGGCGCAGGAAGTTTATAAGAAAGTGGGCTATGCCTCTTTTTATCACGATAAGTTTGAGGGAAGAAGAACTGCCAGCGGAGAAAAGTTTCGTCAAAAGAAGATGACTTGTGCTCATCGCACCCTTCCGTTTGGCACCAAATTACTCGTAACCAACCTTGCCAACGATAATACTATAGTAGTGACAGTTAATGACCGTGGTCCTTATGCCAAAGGAAGGATTATTGACCTTACACGGGCCGCAGCCAAAAAGTTGGATTTTATTCAAAGCGGTCATACAAAGGTGGAAATCGAAATCGTTGGTGACACTGTCCCTGCCCCCGAGATTGAGCCGATAAAAGAATATACCCTGATTGAGCCGGGCACAACAACCATTAATGGCTATACTATCCAGGTTGGAATTTTTAAAATCAAAGACAATATGGAAAGAATGATTGCCAGAATGAAGAGGGAACTAGATAAGCCGGTATATGTTCAATTAAAAGGCGAACAGGACAATCAAAGTTATCATGTATCGGCAGGGGTGTTTGAAAACCGTGGCGAAGCCTTCAGTTATCTTGACAAAATAATGCCCTTCTACCCCGGAGCTTTTATCGTTGAGTTAAAATAAAGACTCTAATCAATCTTTATCTCTTCATCGTTATCGTCAAAAAATTTGTAGTCAGTAATGGCAAGATTCTCATTGGCCTGAATAGAAATCCATTTTTTGTGTTTGAAAAGCCACTTGGTTCGCAATGATGGGAACCCTTTTCTTAAATAAGCCCCGACAATCGGATGGCAGTACAAAGTAAGTTTGGTATGAGTGGTAAGAAGATGAGTGAGATCGGTCTCTAATTCATCTATAAGTAGCAAAGAGGAAGTTATTTGTCCCGTACCTGCACAGGTGGGACAATTTTCTGTAGTAACGATGTTTATCTCCGGTCGCACACGCTCGCGGGTAATTTGCATGAGGTTGAACTTGGAAAGAGGAAGAATGGTGTGAGTGGCGCGGTCGCTCGTCATCACTTCTTTCATTTTCTCCTGCAACGCCTTCTTGTTATCCTGATTTTTCATATCAATGAAATCAATCACGATAATTCCTCCAAGGTCGCGCAGGCGAAGCTGCCTTCCTATTTCTTCCGCGGCTTCCATGTTTACTTTCAAGGCATTGGTTTCCTGAGTGCCATCCATGGTGGAACGATGTCCGCTGTTTACATCTACCACATGCAGTGCTTCGGTTTTCTCAATAATGATGTAACTGCCATTTGGCATGTTCACTGTTTTGCCAAACGATGATTTGATTTGTTTGGTAACCCCGAAATGGTCGTAGATAGGAACACTGCCTGTATAGCGCTGAACAATGTCTTTTTTCTCTGGGGCAATACGCGCGATATATTCTTCTACCTCTTTTGCCAGCTTCACATCATTCGTTACAATCTTGTTGAATTGCGGAGAGAGTAAATCGCGTAGAATACCGGTGGTTTTATCCATTTCGCTTAGCACCTTTGCAACAGGCACTGCACCCTTCAGGTTACGCATCATCTCCTGCCATTTATTTTGGAGTGTAAGCAAATCCTCATGAAGTTCAGCAGCATTCTTACCGGCAGCTACCGTTCTAACAATTACGCCAAAGTTCTTCGGCTTCAGACTTTCTACTAAAACTTTCAAGCGTTTTCTTTCTTCAGCCGAGTCAATTTTTTTGGAAACACCTACCGAATCGTTGAAAGGAACCAGCACTAAAAATCTTCCCGCTAATGAAATTTCACAGGTCAGTCTGGGTCCCTTGGTGGAGATTGGTTCTTTCAGAATCTGAACTAAAAGATGATTTCTATTCTGTAGTACTTCTTTTACGTTGCCCGTTTTTACAATCTCTTTCTGCATCTCGAAATTGTTGAGCATTTGTTCAGGAGAAATATTTCCTGCAACACACTGTCCGGTAAACTTCATCACCGAACGAATGTCCGGGCTCAGGTCAGTATAATGCAAAAAGGCATCTTTCTCATGACCCACTTCAATAAATGCGGCATTGAGGCCGGGCATTACCTTTTTTATTTTGCCGAGAAAAATATCTCCTACAGTAAATTGGTTACTTTTTCTGTCCTGGTGAAGCTCCGTGAGGTGCTTGTTTTCTAACAGCGCTATGTCAAACCCATCCGGGGTTGAGTTAATGATTAGTTCTTTGTTCAAAATAAAAAGTTTAGTCCTCGATAATTATCGAGGAAGTTTCAAAATTCGGTAAGGTAGGTCCGATAAGGGAAAGGAAAGTGAGGGCGTTAAATGACGGGCAGATGAGTGAAGGCACCTGCCCGTCAACGCGAAGAATTACTTCTTCTTATGACGATTTTTTCTTAGTCTTTTCTTGCGTTTGTGAGTGGCAATCTTATGACGTTTTCTTTTTTTTCCGCAGGGCATGAGCTCGTTTTTTTAGTTTCTTAAATGTTAGCTGTTAGGCTTTTTAATACTCTCTATATATTTATCAATTTCCTTTTTCGCATCCGGGTCACTGACGGATTTTTTACACCGTTGCAGCATTTCAATCGCTTTCGATTTATTCCCCTGATTATTATAGGCTTCCGCTATTAAAAGCAGAGCCTCAGAATTTTGAGGGTGCAAATATAAAATTTTTTCCAACCTGCCAATGGCTTTGTCATATTGGCCCGAAATGATGCCGAATCTGCCCAGCATTAACAAGGCATCTACATTGGTAGAATCCTTGTTAACAATGTCCAGCAAAATAGTAACTCCCTGCATAGGAGCCCCACCACCGCTCATATATGCACTGGCCAACCGGAGTCTGTTTTCGGTATTGGTGGAATCTAAAGCCACTGCTTTTTGATAGCACTCCAAGGCGTTATTGCTCAAAAAATTCTTTGCTTTCTCATCCGGAGCGGTTTGCATTAGCATGGAATTATAATCTCCCGCACTTGTAAAAGACGCTGCCTTGTTTTCCTTTTCCGCTAATTGGATGGTATAATAAGCCACAGCCAAAGGCTTGTCAAGTTTCACATACTCAGAAAGGAGATCCTTATAGTTTTTTGAAGCAGCTAACGATTCAATTTTTTCGCGCAAAGCCTTATCCTCTATTCTTGAATTTATATCAGCAATGTATTCTTCAATAGCAAAGGGTTCTGCCTGTTGTTTTTCGGGCATGGTGGTGTGTCCGCTGTCAGCTGTTTTTTCATCTTTTGGTTTCTTTGTGTCCGCAAACAGGTAGATGCCAATGCCCAACACTGCGCAAACTGCAATAACTATAATCTGATTTCTGTTCATGGCGCGAAAGTATGATTTAGGCGGGATTTAACGGCAACACTAATCATAAGCGGAATGCTACTAAAGTATCGTCACTACTTCTATTGCATGAATCACCTGATATACATCATAATGTCGTTATCCTTTTTGAAAACTTCCAACCTTTCCTATTTTCACACCCTCATAAACCAAAAAAGAACATGAACTTTCCGCCAGATTTAAAATACAGCAAAGAACACGAATGGGTTCGCGTAGAAGGGAACACCGCAGTAGTAGGCATCTCTGATTTTGCACAAAAAGAATTAGGCGATATTGTATTTGTAGAAATTGAAACTGTTGGCGATAGCATTGAAAAGGATGCCGTGTTCGGAACCGTAGAAGCCGTGAAAACCGTTTCTGATTTGTTTCTGCCCGTTGCCGGAAAAATTCTTGAAAAGAACGAAGCTCTTAATGATGCCCCCGAAGTAGTGAACAGCGACTCTTACGGCAAAGGCTGGATGGTTAAAATAGAAATCAGCGACCTTTCACAATTAGACTCCCTGATGGATGCGGAGACTTACAAGAAACACGTAGGGGCTTAGGCTATGAATCACAGCGCTGCAGCTATTCTTTGCATTTGCCTTTCCCTCTGCATTAGCTCATGTAAGAAAGAAGAACAGGAGAAAGAATTATTTCCGGTAGTTCTGAACGACAGCAGTATTGTATTTTCGAATGCCACCTCCGATACAGCTTTTTTAGAGTTTGCTTTAATACGAATAGCCGAAGCCCGCATTTTTAATGGAAGATTGAACGATGGCTTTTATCTGGATACAGGAACCCTGCCTGTGGCGTTACCTCCAAATGAGATGGTGGAACTTGAGAAAAACAGATTTGTTTACAAAACGGATACCCTCAGAACTCAGGATCAACCGAAAAATATAGCCTATAATTTCCGTTACCTTGCGGATGGAGACTCTGTTCGAAGAGTGAAAACTTTTAGCAAAGATTTTTAAGTTGAATTCTTTCCTGAAATATAATCTGCCGTCCTTTTTATGGGCGGCTCTTATTTTATGGCTCAGCCTGACACCGGGCAGTGGGTTGCCGAAAATCAAAATACCGAACATTGACAAAGTAGTTCACTTTGCCTTTTACCTTTTCCTTGCTTTGCTTGTTTTTTATGGATGGACCAGGCAAAATTCATTTTCCGCCCTGCACCACCATCGCGTTTTCAAAATTTTCTTTATCGTTTTTACCTATGGTTTTACCATAGAAATCATTCAGGAACTATTCACTGTTAATCGCCATTTTGAATGGTTAGACATAGCCGCTAATTCCACAGGTGCCGCTATCGGAAGTTTAATTAGCGTTAAACTTTTTAAATAACCTTTGCAACTTTTTATCTTCAAGCCTTCAATGAAAAAACTCTTTCTTGCTTTTGCTTTTTGCTTTTCATTTTTCACTTTCTGTTTTTCACAACCGGGCAGAGATGAAGTACTTGCCAATAGCTATTTTCAAAATGGAGAGTTTGATAAAGCGGTTGAGCTTTACCAGGATCTTTGGGAGAAAAACAACAACGATGTAAAGTTTTATGCACCCCTTTACAAGTGTTTGATGGCACTTAAAAAATTTGATGAGCTAGAAAAAGTAGTAAAAAAGCAAATCAAGAAAAGCGAAAACTCACCGCAGTTTCAAGTTGACCTCGGCTATATGTATTCGCAAATCCCTAATCCAGGAAAAGCGAAAGATCAATATGAAAAGATATTGAAAGAGATGAAGCCCGATGAGGGTTCAATTAGAGGCATTGCGAATGCGTTTGAATCCTACCGCTTGTACGATTATGTTATTGCCGTTTATGAAAAGGGCGGAAAAATGATTCGCAACGAATCTTATTTCAGCTTTGAGTTAGCGCAGGCATATCTTAATAAAGGCGATGTAACCAATGCTGTTAAGTTTTACTTAACCAACATGGACGCTAATCCTCACAATGTTCAACTTATCAAGAACACTATCCAATCTTCCCGCGAGCAGGCTAAGCTGCTCAGCGAAATGGAAACGCAGCTCTATACAAAAACCCAGAGGAATCCTAACAACGAAGACTACATAGACCTGCTTACCTGGGTTTATATTCAAAACAAAGATTTCGAAGGGGCCTTAGTGCAAATGAAAGCTTTGGACAGGCGAAAAGGCGAGAATGGCGTTCGCGTCATCAACATTGCACGCATGGCGCAAGTCGAAGGCGATTATACAAATGCTATTTCGGGATTTGAATATGTAGTAAGTAAAGGAAAAGATAACACGCTTTATTTCACTGCC
>JAZKEP010000143.1:8043-52037 GCA_040387015.1 Bacteroidota bacterium | reverse complement strand
AGGAAAAGATTTCAAAGAATATTAATTACACACAGGCAGATTTGGAAGGGTTGAAAAGCGATTACCTCGCTTTCATCAGTGAAAATGAAAGAGGCTTCCGCACCGCCCAAAGCATGAAAGAACTTGCCGACCTGGAAGGGTTCTACCTTCACGACTTGAAAAGCGCCATTGATTTATGTAATGAAATAATCAAAATGCCGGGAGTCAATCATCAGCTAAAAAATCAAACCAAGCTTTCGCTCGGAGATTTTTATTTAATAGATGGAGATGTATGGGAATCAACGCTCATCTATTCACAGGTTGATAAGGATGAAAAAGATTCTCCGCTTGGCGAAGAAGCAAGATTCAGAAATGCTAAGCTCGCTTATTACAGAGGTGATTTTGAATGGACACAAACGCAACTCGAAGCGCTAAAGAGTTCTACCAGTGAATTGATTTCAAACGATGCCATTAACCTTTCTGTTTTTATTATTGATAACCTCGGCTTAGATACCATTGAAACCCCTATGCAAATGTTTGCTGCTTCTGAACTACTGATGTATCAGAACAGGGATGAGGAAGCCCGCGCTAATCTCGATTCAATCAATTATCTCTTCCCAGGCCATGCTTTGTTTGATGACATCGAATTTACCAAAGCCCAGATGTTTGTAAAGAAAAAGGAATTTGAAAAAGCACTTCCAATGCTGGAAGACATCATCAAAAATTTCAAAACAGATTTAAAAGGAGATGACGCTACTTTTCTTTTGGCAGAGCTCAACGAGAAATATTTAAACAACCCCGAAAAGGCAAAAGAACTTTACCAAAGCATCATCACCGATTACAATTCTTCTATCTTGGTGATTGAGGCAAGAAAAAGATTTCGCTTGTTGAGAGGGGATATAATTTCTGAATAAACCCCTAAATGCCCTGTAAGGAACTTCAAAAAACAATGATAATATATAACGTAACCATCAAAATAGATTTAAGCGTTCACGACCTTTGGCTCAAATGGATGAAAGAAGAGCACATTCCCCGGGTGTTGGAAACAGGTTGTTTTACCGATGCTAAAGTTTATAGAGTTTTGGAGGAGCACACCACTGACGGAATCACTTATGCCTTTCAATACTTTGCAAACACCATCACCGATTACTTCGATTATAAAGAGCGCCATGCCGCACGTTTGCAAAAAGAAAGCTTGGATTTGTTTCCTGGAAAATTTCAGGCGTTCAGAACTCTGCTGAAAGAAGTTTAAAGGTTGCAACCTCAATTAAAGGCCCTTCAAAACAGCTTTTACTAAATAAAAAATTTTTATTTTACATCGTATTTGATTTGTTCCACTCCCCAAGGCACCAATCGTTCAGAGCTATTGTAAGATGAATCCGTGAAACTGATGCCTGTGAAAAAGAAATCTACCTCCTCCCCAAAAAAGAAAAAATCGTCTGTCGGTCTTATCTCCGGTAAGTCAGTTAAGCAACTGCGGGCGTTAGAAAAAACAAAAGCAGTTTCTAAGCCCTTTCCTATTGTAGCCATTGGTGCCTCTGCCGGTGGCCTGGAAGCCGTAACCGAGTTGCTTAAAAATCTTTCGCCCGAAACGGGCATGGCCTACATCTATATTCAGCATCTCGACCCCAACCACCAAAGCATGTTATCTAACATTTTGGCGAAAGCAACAGATATGAGCGTGATGGAAGCGGAAGATAAAATGATTATTCAGGCAAACTGCTTCTATGTAATACCGCCTAATAAGGAAATGTATATCCTCGATGGGGTGCTCAGGCTTAATGCGCGGCCCTTGCGCCCTGCGCTCAGCTTGCCTATTAATCGTTTTTTTATGTCGCTGGCCGAAAAACAGAAGAAAGGGGCCATTGGTATAGTCCTTTCGGGCAATGCAAGCGATGGCGCCCTGGGTTTAAAGGCGATTAAAACGGCCGGAGGTTTCACTTTTGCGCAGGATAATTCGGCCCGGTTCAACAGCATGCCCCGTTCAGCTATTGCCGAAGGCTCGGTGGATATGATATTGTCTCCCGCTAAAATAGGCAAAGAGCTGGAGCGCCTTAGCAAGAATGCCCACCTGCTTCATTCTATCATGGATGAGGGCAAAGAGATGCACGAAACACCGGTAGACGCCATACCGCTCATTCTTGATTTGCTCAGGCAAAACACCGAGGTTGATTTCACCCACTATAAGGCCGGAACCATTCACAGGCGCATCATCAGGCGTATGTTGTTGCATCGCCTCCCTTCGCTGAAAGAATACAGCAAGTTCCTGCGAAACAACAAGCAAGAAGTCAACGTGTTGTATAACGACCTCCTCATTAATGTCACAAACTTTTTTCGCGACAGCGATACCATGGACTATATGCGAAAGGAGTTGATTCCGCGTATAATTAAAATGAAACAGGGGAGCGAAATAAGGGTGTGGGTACCTGCCTGCAGCACAGGCGAAGAAGCGTATTCACTCGCCATGTTGCTCAGCGAAGCCCTGGGCGATAAGGCCTCCACTACACAGATACAGATTTTTGCTACCGACCTTAGCGAGCCTTCCGTTGCCAAAGCCCGACTCGGTTTGTATTCCAAATCTGCTCTCGAAAATGTTTCTGAGGCCCGACTCAAGCGCTTCTTTACAAAAACCGATAGCAGTTTCCGCATCTCCAAGTCCATTCGCGACATGTGCATCTTTGCACCGCACAATGTTTTTACCGACCCTCCTTTTTCGCGTATCGACCTGGTCAGTTGCTGCAATCTTCTTATTTACCTTGACCCTGTTCTGCAGCGAAAGCTACTATCCGTTTTTCATTACTCGCTCAACCCTGGTGGCTTTTTGGCGCTCGGCAAATCCGAATCCATAACCAGCTCGCAACAGTTATTTTCTCCCCTTGATAAAAAGGTGAAACTATATGTCACCAAAAAAGACGGTAAAGCCCAATCTGTTTTCGAAATGCCTGCAAGGCTGGAAAATGACATGACCCGCCATGTACCGCATGCAAAAGCGATAGGTAAAAAACATGATGGGCCCGATCTGGATAAACTGGTCGATCGCCTGCTTCTTTCCGACTATGTGCCTGCCAGCGTAGTTATCAATAAGGATATGGAGATAGTGCAATTCCGCGGCTCCACCGGCATGTTTCTGGAGCCTTCGCCCGGTAAAGCCAGCCTCAACCTGTTGAAAATGGCAAGGCCGGGTTTAAATTTTGAATTGCGCAGTGCCGTGCATAAGGTTATTAAAACGGGCGAGCCGGTAAAAAAATCAGGCATTGGAATAACCTATAAAAATGCGCCCCACCATGTAAGTATAGAAGTGGTATTGCTCAAAAGCAGTGACGAACCGCACTACCTTATTATTTTCGAAGAAGTAGCAACATCTCCCCAGCAAGATGGTAAAGAAGCAGGGGGCCGCGCACAGGAAAAGCGCAACAAGCAGCTCGAGGCCGAATTGCTTTCAGCGCGCGAAGACATGCGCTCTATTATTGAAGAGCAGGAGGCCGTGAATGAAGAATTACAGAGCGCCAACGAAGAAGTAGTATCCAGCAACGAGGAGTTGCAAAGCATTAATGAAGAGCTGGAAACCAGCAAAGAGGAACTGGAAAGCACCAACGAAGAGCTTACCAGTATGAACAGCGAGCTGCTCATTCGCAACGAACAGTTAAACGAATCCTATGACTATGGCGATGCCATACTCAGCACCTTGCGCGAAGCCCTGCTGGTGCTCGATAGAGATTTGCGCGTGGTGAGCGCCAACAAAAGCTTCTACAAAATTTTTCAATCGAACGAAGAAAAAACCATACATAACCTCCTGTTTGAACTGGGCGATGGACAATGGAACCTGCCGCAGCTTAAACTTAAATTGCATGATGTAATAAGTCAAAATTCCCATTTCGAGAATTACGAAGTGGAGCTCGACTTTCCGCAGGTAGGCCCCAAAATAATGGTGCTCAATGGCCGGATGTTGGTTCAAAAATTCAGCAGGCAGGAGCTTATTCTGCTCGCTATTGAAGATATTACCGAACATACTATTGCCCAACGCGTGCTTAAGGACCGCGAAGAATGGATTCGCAGTATTGCCGACAATGCCCCGGTTATGATTTGGACTTCGGACATTGACGGCAAGCGCACCTTCTTTAATAAAACCTGGCAGGAATTTACCGGCAGAAAAGTCAATGATGATTCAGGTGACGGCTGGCAAAAAAGCATAAACCCCGTTGACCGCGAAGAATTTTTGAAAATCTATTTTCAAGCCGTTAAGGAGCGAATGCCTTTTCGTGCAGAATACCGTTTACAAAGGGCTGATGGTAAATACCGATGGGTGGTTAGCGTAGCAAAACCTGTTTTTAATCCTGCAGGAATCTTCGAAGGGATGATAGGCACCGTTACGGAGTCTCCACGTACCTAAGGCGATTTAACCTCAATTTCGACCATTTTAACACAAAAGATCTCTGGGTAGTCATACTTAGTAGCTGGGTAACCTTACTTGATAGCTGGGTAACCTTACTTAGTGGCTGGGTAAGCTTACTTGATAGTTGGGTAAACTTACTTAGTGGCTGGGTAACCTTACTTAGTTGTTGGGGAAGCTTACTTCATAGCTGGGTAGCCTTACTTAGTAGTTGGGTAACCATACTTGATAGCTGGGTAGCCTTACTTGATAGTTGGGTGGGTTCACTTGGTAGAAAGTATTTGAAACTTTTGAGGAAAAATCTGTTGCGCGGAAGGAGAAAAAAAGTAAACGCATAGGTTACATAGTGCTTGTTTCCGGGCGTAGTTGCTCACTTCCACACTTGCCAGGCTATTTCAGGAAAGGATATAAATAAAAAGCCGCTTCATGATTGAAGCGGCTTTTTTTGCGTCAGTAGGTTTACTTGGTGTTTACCCAGCTTCCTCCATCGGCCGAACAATCAGCTTTAGCTTCCTTGTAACCATCGGCACCCAACGGACCCAAAGTACCGCTTTGACATACCGCGCTACCGTTACCTTGGCCACCGGGATATTGGCAGTAGCCACATTTATTGCAGGAAGATGCAGTGGCCATTAAACCAACAGCCATAAGCGCAAAGAATAATTTTTTCATAGTAGAATTTTTTTGTGTTATAAAATACGATGCAATAGTAATCATTCTTTTGCTTGGCAACAATTGCATTTTTGCATGCTTGCAGGGTGCCATAAACCGGCACAGGCTTAAACTAAAAAAGGGCTTGCCTAATGGCAAACCCTTTTTTATTAGAAAACCGGATAACTTATTTATCCCAGCTTCCACCAGCAGCTGTGCAAGATGCTTTGTAAGCATCGTATGCAGTTGCGTTGTCTTTTTTGCAATACTCAGTGCCTTTAACACCAGAGATTGTGCAAGTTCCGCACTCGCCACAAGAAATCATTGACATGCTGATGAAAGCACCAGCTACTAACATTAGTAATACCTTTTTCATAAGAAATTGGGTTTTTGGTTGGTTAATAATGTTACAAGTGTATAAACATAATTTGAAAAAGCAAAAAAAAGCTAAATCTTTTTTTCTCATAAATTAAAAGTCGGAGGCCTGTTAAAAGGACAGAATCAGGCCAAAGGCTCAATGGTGGAATGCTTTTTCATAAACTGCATATCATATAGTTTTTTGTAGTAACCGTTTTTTTCGAGCAGTTCATCGTGGGTGCCAAATTCTTTAAGCTCGCCTTTATCAACCACCATAATTTTGTGCGCCTTGCGAATGGTTGAAAGACGGTGGGCAATAACAATAGAAGTTCTTCCCTTTACCAAAGTTTCAATAGCATGCTGAATAAGCGCTTCGCTTTCAGTATCAATAGAAGAAGTGGCTTCATCCAGAATAAGAATGCGCGGATTATAAACCAAGGCACGAACAAAGGAAATAAGCTGGCGCTGACCCATAGAGAGCGTGGCGCCACGCTCCATAACAAGGTAATCGTAGCCGCCCGGCAGTTTAGAAATAAACCCATGCGCACCTACCAGCTTTGCAGCACGCATCACTTCTTCCGTAGTAATATTTTCGTTGCGAAGAGTAATGTTATCGTAAACGCTTCCGGCAAAAAGAAAAACATCCTGCAACACAATGCTCATTTTAGTGCGAAGGGCAGAAAGCTCGTAGTCCTTAATCTCTGTATCATCAATTTTAATGGAGCCGCGCTGAATATCGTAGAACCTGCCCAGCAGACTGATGGTAGAAGTTTTGCCCGAACCGGTAGCTCCCACAATAGCCAGGGTTTCACCCGCCTGCACTTCGAAAGAAACATCTTTTAATACAGAATCATCACCGCTGTACGCAAACCAAACATTTTGAAAAGAAATTTTTCCGTTGATAGAAGCGGGGGCATGTGTGCCCGTGTTGGGAATAGTTTCGTCTTTATCGACCAGTTTAAACACCCGCTCGGCTGCAATAATACCGCGTTGTATCACATTCACCTTGTCAGCAATAAAGCGCAGCGGCCGAAACAGCATATTAATGTAAAGAATGAAGGCGGAAATAACACCCACGTTATCAATTTGATGCCCGATAATAAGCCTCGAAGCATACCATACCATTACACCAATAGCAACAGCTAAACAAATTTCCACGGCAGGAAAGAAGAGCGAATAATACCATATACCGCGAATGTTGGCTTCTTTCAGCGAGTTATTAATAGCCATAAACTTTTGCTTCTCTTTTTCCTCCACTCCGAAAATCTGGATGATTCGCATACCGGTAATATGCTCCTGAAGAAATGCATTCAGCCGGGCAATTTGAGTTCGCTCTTCCTGAAAAGATTTTTTTACACCTTCCTGAAACCAACGGGTAATGTAGAGAAGAAAAGGAAGGGCCGATAAACTGACAAGGGTTAACGGCACACTCATAAAAAGCATGAATCCAATAACAAGGATAATGGTAAGAATATCCGCTACTATAGTAATAAGCCCTTCGCTGAAGGTATCGTTAATGGCTTCAATATCGGTAATTGTGCGGGTGGTAGAAGTGCCTATGGGAGTATTGTCGAAATATTTCAGCCGCTGATGCACGATATGAGCAAACACCCGTATGCGCATATCCTTTATAATACTTTGACCAAGCCAGGCAGTGATGTAATTGAAAAAATAGCGAAGGATACTTTCAACTACTAATATAAGCAGCATCCAAAGGCACATTACCTTCAGCGATTCAAAATCGAAATGAACGATATACTTATCAATGGTATGTTTTACAATCCAAGGTCGAAGAGGGCCCAAAATGGCCAGCACAAGCGAAAGAAAAATGGAGAAGAAAAAGACCCTTCGGTAAGGGTTAGCTAAGCGAATGATTCTTTTTAAAAGGCTGTAATCAAGAAAAGGTTTTTTTGTTTCAGACATTAGGGTGGCGAAAGTAATTGAACGAATTGAACAAATTGAACCAATTATTCCTATTGCCTCTCATGGTTCAGTTTGCCAACTAACTAATTCGCCTGATTTTCTTGCTCCGACTTTTAATTTTTGAGAAAAATAGAAATGCATTTTTTTTGCAATTAGAAAATATGTTAATACACTTGTAGCATTATTAACCAAACCTCAAACCAAGTATCATGAAGAAAGTATTTTTACTTGCTGCAACGGTTTTTACACTTGCAGCATTTCAATCGTGTTCAAAATGCGGACACTGTGTTACAACCACAACGTATACCAGCGGTTCCATTTCAACCACCAGCACCACTCAAGGTCCGGTGTATTGCGGTAACAACGCTAACGAAAGCGGATCGTATAGCAAAGCAGCGAAACTGCAGTGCGAAAAATGGCCATCTGATCAAGAGCCTGATGAGAATTTTTCTTACAGCTCATCGTGGGAAACTGACAAGTAGTCATCATGAACTCAATAAAAAAAGCCGAATAAATTTCTTCGGCTTTTTTATTTAGCTCAAGTTCCTTCAACCAATATCGGGATACTTAATTTTCGAAAGAAACAAACCCTGCGGTGGTGCCAGGTAATGAATTCGAAAATCTTTCTTGTTCGCTACCGTATCTTTAAATTCTTCTAAGCCAATTTTGCCTTTACCCACCATTAGGGCGGTGCCTACTATTTTTCGCACCATGCCCCGCAAAAAACGGTTAGAGGTTATTGTAAACCGAAAGACTTCTCCTTTTTTCATTTCATGGGGCACAGTGAGGGGTGAGAGAGTGTCTTCTACTTCAAAAGGTTTTAAAACTAAATGTTGCGAAGGAAGAATATCCCATTTTGTTTCTTTAATCGAGCAGATGTTTGTTTTAAAATCTTCGCTTGCCAGGCAAAGCGAAGTAAAGTCTTGAATGGTTTTCAGAAATTCAGTGGCAGCTAAAACCTTCTCCCAGTCCACCCGGTAAAAGCCCTGGTAGTAGGCATATCGTTGTATAAAAGGTGTTTTATCGAAATACACATAATACTCGTAGGTTCTTTCTGTAGCGTGAAAACGTGTATGCGCTTTATCCTCTACCCGAAATATTTTGAACACTGAAATGTCGTAAGGTAAAACACAATTGAGTCGAAACAAAAAATCATCTAGGTCCGCAATCTCTTTCTCAGCATCAAAGTGCATGTAAAAATCTTTGGCATGAACTCCTGCATCAGTTCTTCCGCAACCTGTTGACCTTATAGTTTGTTGCAAAAGTTTATGTAAAGCTTTGTTGATAGTTTCCTGGACTGAAGGCGCGTTCGCCTGAAACTGCCAGCCGCTGTAATTTGTGCCATCGTAGCAAAGATGGATGAAATAGCGCGGCATCATTTATTGTATTCCATTGAAGATAACGTTTGCCGTAGGGGAAATTCTGCTTACTTCAATTTTTGAAATTCGTTTTTTTAAGAACGCAATTACTTCCTCACGCGCTTGAAACCTGCCTCCAACATCAACGAATTTTGAAGCGAGATAGTTGTAGTTTTTAGTGACAAGAAGAAACCAAATCACAAAAAAATCAATGCCTTCAAAAACAATTGCATTGTTCTCTTTATACTTTTCAATGTTCTTCTGAAACTCAAGGGGCATTTCCGTCCAATGCATATTAGGTCGCAGGTGATGACCAATATGGTAACCATCATTAAAACAGGTTTTGTTGTAAGTGCAATTGATACAAGTAATACTGTTTCTATAGCTATTGCCGGGAGAGTCAGCATCAATAAAAGCGTGTTGAGCCCAATTGCCTGCCATCATTCCAAAGCGAGCAATTATAAAAGGGAGAATGAAAACCATCAGCGTTGCCTGCCAGTTAAACGTCCACAGGAGAGCGCACATTGTCAAAAAACCGATTTCCCCGAACATGATTCTACGGATAAACTTCCAACGGTTCTTACGTTTGAAATAGAATCCCAAATCCACCATACCGAAAAAGAAAAACATCAAGAAGTATTTCATAAAATCAATAAGCCGATCGCGCTGGTAATTCATAGTGCAACTTAAATCATCAATCAAATTGTTTTCAGCATGGTGCATCATCACATGATGTCCGAAATAGGTTTCAGGTGTCTCACCATAAAACGGGCCCAACACCCAGGGAATAATGTTGTTCATCCAATCGTATTCCTGTTTAAATAGTTTTCGGTGTGAAGTATTATGCAACATCAGGATAAAAGGTCCTAAACCTGTAGCTGTATTTAATAGCACAACCGGTACAGCAATCCACCAACTGAAATAGAAAAACAATAAAATTGAAACCGGAATAACTATAAACAATATCCGCAGGGATAACTTGACAAAGGGTAGGTCACGCTCATCACGAATCAGTGTCAAAAAAAACCTTTCAAAGAAGTTGTAATCGGTTCTCTCAACAAAAACCGGGTCAGTTATTTTTAATTCCATCAATTTTTAGTTGCGTTAAGTTCTTTCATATATAACAGCCAAACCCTGTCCAACGCCTATACACATAGTGGCCAAACCATATTTCACATTTCGTTTTATCATTTCATGTAAAAGGGTGGTTGTAATTCTTGCACCGGAACATCCAAGCGGATGACCAATGGCAATGGCGCCTCCATTTACGTTTACTATTGCAGGGTTGAGGTTTAAGTCACGTATACAGGCAAGTGATTGAGAAGCGAATGCTTCATTTAGTTCTACTAATTCTAAATCTGACGCCTTGAGCCCAGCTCGCTTTAAAGCTTTTTGTGTGGCAGGCACAGGACCTGCACCCATATATGCGGGTTCAACACCTGCAGCACCTACAGAAACAATTCTTGCCATTGGCTTAAGGTTAAACTGCTTAACAACTCTCTCGCTAACCACCAGTATTGCGGCTGAACCGTCATTTATGCCCGAAGAATTACCAGCTGTTACGGTTCCTTCTTTCACAAATGCCGGCATTAATTTGGACAATTCTTCTACCGAAGATAAACGGGGTTGCTCATCTTTTTCAAAAATTACCTTCTCACCTTTCCCTTTTTTAACTTCAACTTGAATCATTTCGTCATTGAATTTGCCTGCGTCATGTGCTGCTTTGTATTTGAGTTGCGATGAATGAGCAAATTGGTCTTGCTCTTCGCGACTGATGTTCCATTTTTTTGCAACATTCTCGGCTGTTTCCCCCATGCTGTAAATGGTTTCTTTCGGAAATTTCTTGTTTGTAAACCTCCAGCCGATAGTGCTGTCAAACATTTGCTGTGTTCGGCCAAAAGCAGAGTCTGATTTTGAGAGAACATAAGGTGCGCGAGACATACTTTCAACGCCACCGGCTATGTAGATTTCTCCATCACCCAACTTAATGGCGCGGCTTGCATCAGTAATTGCCTGTAGACCCGATGCACACAACCGATTTACGGTTACCCCGCTAACGTCTATCGGTAACCCTGCGAGCAACAAAGCCATACGTGCTACGTTTCGGTTGTCTTCACCGCTTTGATTGGCTGCTCCCAGAATCACTTCCTCAATTTGCTGTACGTCTAACCAGGCTAAATTTCTTTCTACCAGTTTGTTTATAGACAAAGCCGCTAAATCATCGGGCCGAACAGAACTCAATGAGCCATTAAATTTTCCTATCGGTGTTCGAAGCGCATCAACTATATATGCTTCCATAATTTGAAAAAAATTAGGTTTGTGCGCAAATTTAGTTTTTCAAAATTCATCGATATGATTCAAAGAATTCAAACCCTGTTCCTGCTTCTCTCAGCAATTACTCTCGGATTGTTTTTATGGTTGCCCCTTATTGCAGTAGAGAATGTGAGCTTCAAGGATTCTATTCAGGGATGGCAAATTGGACATACACTTCCTTTGTCGGATATTCCTTACATTATTTTTTTAAACGCCATACTTGCCGGAACTGCTTTTGGGTTTACAATCCTTAATATTTTCCTCTTCAAAAAGCGGAGTGTGCAAATGTTGTTTTGCTGGTTTGCGATCCTGCTTATTGTGAGTGCCGAAGGATTTGTTTATTATAAATATCAGACAAAAATTTTCATAGGTGATGTATTACTAACCCCTTGGAACATTCTTGCGATAGTTGCTGTAATCCTGCAAATTCTTGCTTTCGTTTTTATCCGGAAGGATGAAGAATTAGTAAAGAGCCTTGATAGACTAAGATAGCCTGTTAGCTGCGAATAACTATCTATCCACAATAATTCTCTGGGTTTCTGTTCTGCCTTTATTATCCATTATTCTGATAAAGTAGAAACCTGATTTAAGCAATTGGGTATTGAAAGTATATTCTGCTGTCATTTCTTCACTCGTGAACTGAAATACTTTTTCACCGATAACATTGTAAACTGCTCCGCTTAATTTTAATGGCTTACTTAGATTGAGTAAGCAAAAATCTTTGACAGGGTTTGGTTGCACCGAGAAAGAAAACTCTTCCATCCTTTTAATTCCACTCACCACTACATTCATGCAATTTGATTCTTGTTCGCAATTATTTTTGGAAATTCTCACTTTGAAACTTCCGGTTTGCGATGCAACATGGCTTTGCGCTGTTGCTCCGCTTATAGAGGAATCGGTAATGCAATCTATCCATTGATAAACAGCATTTGTTTCGAAGGCAGTGAGGGTATTAGAATTGATTATTACACTAGAGTCAATGTCGGTTTTAGTCAGGTGAAGTGTAATGACTGAGTCGTAACCCTTGCCGGTGTTAATAGTGTCAGAATATGCTCCTCCTGAATTAATTATTGTTCCGTTGAAGTTGTAGGTTGATCCGTTGCAAAAAGTGTCATTTACAGAAGTGTAGCGGTTCGGATAAACATAAGGATAGTTGACTCTGCAATCTGTAAGGTCTGAACTTTGATTGTATCGCTGCCGGGCAGGAATAGTGCCGCTGCTAATGGTGTTGGGTATTCCTATGTTTGGATAAGTTGAATAGGAATTAAAAAATCCGGGCATACTCTTTCTGTAGTAAGAAGTGTCAGCCAAAACGGTTGTCCCGTTAGGCATAATAGTTCCCTTAACATTATTGCCATGTGCAAGATGAGCGGTTCCTGAAAGGGTATAAAGCCCTTGTAAAGAAGCTGTACTTGTTACTTCATTGCCAACGATATTTTGATTGTTGCTTGGTGGGTTACTATTCATGAAAATTCCATAAAGGTCGGCACGATTGCGAAAGAACGTATTGTAAGGTCCGTTTCTTCCATGTGAATCATCAATCACAATGTTTTGCCCTTGGTTTCCTTCAAACAAATTCATGAAAACATAGTTGCCATGAAGCACCATATCACCTGCCGAGTTGGAAGGAAGAAATCCGCTTACCCAATAAGGATTGGTGGATGAGTTATAGCCAAAAACATTTCCGTTGGCACCTGCCTGCAAAAGCATTGAATGACGAAGGTGATTGAAGATGTTGTTTTCGACTAAACATTCGCCTGATGTGTATTGAATAACAACGCCATAACCCTGCCCACCACTACCATACGCAAAAGCATCATGAAGGAAACAGCCCGACACTTCAATATTGCTCGAATTGGAGATTACTATATGACCGAAGTTGCACATGTCTCCTTCCACACCTTTAACCCAGCACTTAACCGCGTAGTTGAAGTCTATATTAGTGGTTTGGCCTACGCTTGAATCCAGGCGTTTCACCTTAAGACACTCGATACCTGTATTTTTTCGTGGAGTTATTTTGCGTGTCTTACAATTCTCAGCAACTAAATAGTTTTTTCTGAGGGAACTATTCAGATTAACTCTGTTGCCTACAATATCTTTAACCTCACATATCTGCCCTACCGTTCCGTAGGCCCAGCTTGATAGGACCAGGGTGCTATCATTCTGTGTAACTTTAATATAATCGCCCGAAGTAAATAAAGATGGATTGTCTACAAGAATAAAGGTGCTGTCTTTATAAGCATCGGATGTAATGATTGCTGTCGTAGAGGAAACAGTTCCCGCCATACGAATCAAATCGCCATTGCCGCCAAGATTAAAACTAAGCGTGGTGCTGTCGGACGAGCTTCCTTTCAGGACAATGCTATCGCGCAAGGTGATGCTTGCGGTAAATAAAAAATTACCTGAAGGAAAATAAATAGTACCGCTGGCACCATTGAGTGAAGCGATAGCATTTTGCAAAGCTAGGTTGTTCGAAGTAGTGCCATCACCTACACCACCAAAGGTTGTAATATCTACTTCGTTGGTATAAGTTGGAATGGTATCACGATAACCCGACAGGCCCCAGTCTGTTCTTCGGTCTGCCGGTATAATTTGCGCAAACAAAAATTGAGGTAGTAACAATCCGGTGAGGAGGAAATGTTTGAAGTTCATATTTCAAACGTATGCAGATTTCACTGCTCTTTAGCGGAAGTTTCCCACTTTGCTGATGGCTGCTGAACAGAAAAGGAAACCTTACACAAAAAACCTTTTATAAAACTGCATGGCGTTACCGTTCATTATTTTTTCAACCAACTCATTAGGGGTGTAGCCATACCATAGTTCTTCCTGGTAGCGGTTTGCTTCAAGATATTCTATTAAGTCCTGCTGAAACAAGGGAAATTTGGCTGCAGATTCATAAGGGTCCATGTGTGTAATAGAACCGTCAAAGTCCGTTCCTATGGCCACTGCATCCCAGCCCGATTTGTCTTCCACCGCTTTTACAATTTGAAAAGCGTTATCCCAAAACATTTTGCTGAACTCCTCGCGTTGCTTTTTTAAATCGGTGATATCGGTAACCTGCCTTAC
Organism: Bacteroidota bacterium; assembly: GCA_040387015.1. Classification (GTDB taxonomy): domain Bacteria; phylum Bacteroidota; class Bacteroidia; order Chitinophagales; family LD1; genus Bog-950. The sequence goes on along the minus strand of JAZKEP010000143.1, from coordinate 38,000 downwards.
ATATTGTATTCCACCTAAGTTTCCCTTATCCATCATTACTCCAATCAAACCACCCGACTGATGAATAACCCTTGCTTCTTCATTCGTTATATTAATGCTCCAGCGATAAAGTTTATGTGCTCTGGCTTTAGCAAGTACATCGGTTTCCTTCATCGAGCTATCGAGGGTATTAAAGCCATTCATACCGGCATGGCTGCTTACCACCGGAATCATATCGTTCGGATTAATAGAGTTGTAATTGTTTATAAAAGCGAAATACTCTTTACGCGCCAGTGCGCTCATGTGCTTGGTATCTATCAAAATACGTTTGCCGTTTTCGCGGCTAAGAAGTTCACGAACCACATGCCATCCAAGTTCTGTAATGCCCTTATTCTTGCCTTTGTTTTGGTTGACCATACTATTGATGGGCGGTTTGAAACTGGTGGCATGCCCACTCAGATGGTTCCAGAAATGATGCGCCAGATTAATCATGAAGGGCGGATACTCCCATCTTTTCAAAGCCAGGATATTTTCGGTCAGCATTTTCTTTAAATCCTCTACACTCATTACATCGGCATCGGGACTGCCGGTGCCTAATACATGGGCCCCTTCAATAGTCATAATACCTATAAGGGTATTCGGTTTCTTCAGTGCCTTTTCAAGCTCGTCAAAGTTGTTTACCAGCACAAACTCGTTTTTGCCATCAGGGCTTTTACCCTGCTGCTCGGTTACATAAGCATATTCGCGTTCCAGGTCTTCGAAATAATTGTAATGCGACATTTGATTTTCAATACACGAAACATCATAGCCGGTTATCACCTCCTGCATAATGTTGATGCGCTTTTTGCCAATCAAAAATTTCGGAATGTTGCGCAAATGCAGAAATCCTCTTTCGAGCGGATAAAGCGAAACCTGAAACACCCGCACGTTACCTGCCGATAAGGCATCGAGGTTGGTTTGAGTTTCTTTCAATACTTTTTGTGATATACCGCTGATTGATTTGGCAAAGTCGGTTTCAATTTTGTGATGAATCTTGTCCCATATGTTTGCTTTAGGATTGGGATAACCCGAGTTAAATGCTTTGATGTGTGGATGACAGTGTAGATCTACCGTGAAAATTTCTTTACTCATTATTTGGTTTGGGTTGATACATAAGACTGCTTACGAAACAATATATTTTAAGTTCTACTCAACAATTTTATTTGATTTCAGCGACCTTATCATTTCTCCATATTTTAATCCTCTCAACATAGCGTTCATCATTTGTGCAATTCGCTTTGCTTTGGTAGAATCTGTTTTGGCGCTTTCAATCCATTTGCTGAAATACTTTTGTTCGGAACCTGACAGTTTTTCAAATCCTTCCTTTGCCTTCGGTTCATCTTCTAAGCAAGCCACCATATCTTCTGAGAACTGAAAGGCCGCTTCATCCACCACCATTTGAACTGCAACTTCGGCACCTTTGCGCTTACCTATAGCTTTTCGCATAGCCGCATTCAGTGGCATAATAAAATTGCCTTCGCCTATGGGTATCAGCGCAACCTGTTTAAATGAATAACTATCCAACTTCCCTTTCACACGAAACGACTTTTTATTTGCGGGGTTTAATTGTTGGGCCAGCTCAAATGAAACAGGAATATAAGTCCACCCGGTTTTTTCGCCTTGCGAGTCGAACTTTAATATGGTGACGGTGAATTTAATCATCGGCTAAATTTAAGATTGCAAATTCAATTTTGAAATTTACTTTCGCTCTGCAACACTACGATTAATCAATAACCATTAACTATTCGAATATGGGTCGCGCATTTGAATTCAGAAAGGAAAGAAAATTTAAGAGATGGGGTGCTATGGCGAAAGCCTTCACCCGAATTGGAAAAGATATTGCTATTGCTGTAAAGGCCGGTGGCGGTGATCCCGACACCAACTCCCGTTTGAGGGCGCTGATGAACAATGCCAAAGCTGCCAACATGCCCAAAACTACGGTGGAAGCGGCTATCAAGAAAGCAACTTCAAAAGATACTGCGGGCTACGAAGAGCATACGTACGAAGGTTACGGAGCACATGGTGTTGCAATAGTAGTAGATACTGCCACCGACAATCCAACACGAACCATTGCCAATCTTCGCACCATCTTTAATAAGAACCATGGAGTGATAGGCACCAGCGGTTCGGTGGAGTATATGTTTAAGAAGAAAGCTATGTTCAAATTCAACAAAGGAAATTGGAATGTAGAAGAACTTGAGTTGGAGTTGATTGATGCGGGACTGATTGAAATTACCGAAGAAGAAGGCTTAGTTACTACTTATGCCGAGTTCACCGATTTTGGAAACCTGGCCAAAGCTTTGGAAGCAAAAGGAATTGAAGCAACCGAATCGGGCTACGATAAAACACCCGACTTCTTCAAAGAATTAGATGATGCCGGTGCCGAAGAAGTTATCAAACTGATTGAAAAGCTGGAAGAGGATGACGATGTGCAACAGGTGTTTCATAATATGAAATAACCGGAACGGTAAAACCGAAATACGAAATCGAAATCCGAAACAAAACCAATACAAGGCTCTTTGTTTCGGATTTATCATTTATTCATTCGAATTTGTTTAGAGTTCGGATTTAGAGTTTTCCTCCACCAGCCTGCATCCCAAATATTTGGCAAGGCCCTCTCCCCCCCACTTCATCACCACATCATGATTCCATTCAAACAATGGTTTAAATATGGGCGAAAGAAAATTCATTAAGAAAGAATTTGTTTTCACTACCCAGTAATACTTTACCGTGCTGGTTCCGTTTTCGCTTTCAAAAATCCAGGTGCCGGTGCCTTCCAATTCTCCAATGGTTGTGCCCATCACTTTCTTTAGCGGTTCAACTTCACGAACGGTTCCCTCATAAGTTAATGTATAGGGAAGAAAACTTCTGGTGCGGAATTTTTTAACGGCTCCTACTCCAAGCCCGTTTCCCGGTTTTATTGTTTCCACTTTGCTCTGCCCCCGCCACCAAACGTGATAGTTATCGGCATCGTAAATAGCGTAGTAAACTTTTTCGAGAGGAGCATCAAACTTCCAAACGGTGAGAAAACTATAATCGGTCGCCATTCAACAAATATAATTTTAGTGCTTGGCTGAACCGTCATAGGCATGCCGGAGTAAATTCAGGGCGCTTTCGGTTAGGGCAAGCTTTTGCAAACCTGTTCGTTTTATCAATCCGCGTTTGGTAAGGCTCATCAGCCGCTTGCCAAGGCCCCCGGTGGAAAGGTGAGTAACCTTCTTTAGCGTTGGATAGCCGCAGTCGCCCCCGTCATATATATGTTTAAGCAAAGCAGTGGTGGCGTCTAAAGTGCTTCGCCTTCCTTTATGTTTTAAATGCGACTTAACGTTTACGCGAAAAGCAAACTCGGGAGTATGAGTCACCTTTCCGGTTCCGGTAACTCGGTTCCTGTCATCAGTTATTCCTTTATCGTTTCCGGTAAGGGAATAGCCGGACTCTGGAGATGCATTTTCTTTTTCAGTAACGGAATAACCGATCTCGGTTATTCCCTTTTCTTTTTCGGGAATGGAATAATTAAACTCTGGAGATGCCTTCACGTTTTCGATAAAGGAATAACTTGATTTAGTTATTCCTTTTTCTTTTTCGACATTGGAATAACTAAGTTCCGGATATGCCTTCGCGTTTTCGGTAAGGGAATAACTCGGTTCAGTTATTCCCTTGCCTTTTCCGTGAACCGTGTTTCCGGTTATTTTTTCAAGCATTTCCTTTTCGGCAGGGGAATAAGTTTCGGCTTTTGATTGAAGGAAGGAAACGAGCGCCATGTATTTTCCTCTCAGTTCCTCATTGCCGGAAACGATAGTTTCTATAATACGCCCACGCAGGGCAATTTCTTTTCGGAGTTGGAGCAAATCGTTGTCTTGCATAAGCGTTCCGTTTACTTCAAAAATAAAAAAACATTTTCTGACTTTCTTAACCCGTTCGCCATTGCACAATTCCTTTACATTCGCCCCATGAAATTTAAAAACAAAGTAGCAGTTATAACCGGTGGTGCCTCGGGCATTGGCAAAGCAGCAGTTCAAAAATTTGTACGCGAGGGTGCCGCGGTTGCCATTTGGGATATACACGAAGTGCAGGGCAAAGAACTTGAACTTCTGTTGCTGAACGAAGGGTTTGTTGCGCGGTTCATTAAAGTGAATACTGCAAAGTTTGAAGAAGTTGAACACGCCACTAAGGAAGTGATTAAACAATTTGGCAAAATAGATGTGCTCATTAACAATGCAGGTATCACCCGCGATGCATCGCTGCAAAAAATGACGATTGAGCAGTGGCAGCAGGTAATGGATATTAACCTTACCGGGGTTTTTAATTGTACCAAAGCGGTTTCGCCTAACATGATTCAAAATAATTACGGAAGAATCATCAACACTTCATCTATTGTTGGCTTGGCCGGCAACTATGGACAAACTAATTATGGCGCAACCAAAGCAGGAGTAATAAATATGGCTAAAACGTGGGCGCGCGAATTGGGCAAGCATAATATTACTGTTAACGCTGTGGCTCCGGGTTTCATTGAAACCGATATGATTTCCACTATTCCCGAAAAAGTAATTGAAATGATGAAGGATAAAATTCCTCTTAAGCGATTGGGCACCGTAGAGGATATTGCAAATGCTTACGCTTTTCTGGCAAGTGATGAAGCCGCTTTTATTTCAGGAACCGTGCTGAGTGTGGACGGAGGAGTAACACTATGACAACCGAAACCTACTACTTCATCCTTTATTCCTGGATTGCAATTGGTGTTATTGCATTTCCTTTTCTACTGATGAAGACTGCGCCTTATGGCAGGCATACATCAGCAGGCTGGGGCCCCATGATTCCCAACCAGATAGGTTGGATGCTGATGGAAGGCTTTGCTCCTTTTTTTATCAGCTTTTGGTTCTGGACAGGCGATATACAAAAGACTAACGCCAGTTATTTTTTCTACGCATTGTATGTGGCCCACTACGTTTACCGCAGTTATATTTTCCCTTTCCGAACTAACACAAAAGACAAAAAAATACCCCTGGTTATTTCCGGCTCCGCCATTTTGTTTAACGTCTGCAATACTTTTGTAATCGGCTATTTTCTCGGAAACGTTGGAGGAAACTATAGTGATGAATATTTTCTTAGTCCGCAGTTTATAATTGGGCTTATTGTTTTCGTAGCAGGTGTTTTCATCAATGTAAAAAGCGACAACATGCTCATTAACCTGCGCAAGCCGGGCGAAACAGGCTACAAAATTCCCAAAGGTTTTTTGTTCGAATACATTTCATGCCCCAATCTTTTTGGTGAAGTAATAGAATGGATTGGCTTTGCTATCATGATGAATTCTTTGGCCGGATGGAGTTTTGCTCTATGGACACCCGTGAATCTTTTACCCCGTGCTCTTGACCATCACAAATGGTACTTTCAAAAATTTGCTGATTATCCAAAAGGGCGGAAGGCGGTTATTCCCGGGTTGCTATAATTCCTTAAGAAGCCTTAAAATATACGTGCCCGATTAGCGAATAACGAGTTGTTAAGCACAGTTACACTACATTTGCAATCTCAATCAGAAATTATGACCGCAGAAGAAGTAATTGAAATTTATACCGAAATGACTCCCAACCCTGAAAGCCAGAAATTTGTGACCAACCGTCACATTCTTCCAAACTTTCAGCTCGACTTTAAAACAAAGGAACTGGCAAGTGGCTCAGCATTGGCAACTGCCCTTTTCGAAATTCCATTTGTGAATGGTGTATTTATCGCCAACAACTTTGTAACTATCACCAAGAAGCAGGAATACGAGTGGTTTGAAATTGCTCCTGAGTTAAAAGATGCGGTTACAAAGTTTTTACAAAGCGGAAAGAAACCTGTCGATGATTCACTATTGCCAAAAGATGTATTGCAAGAGCAAAATTCACCTGCTGCCGACCAGGATCCGGAAACAAAAATTAAAGAACTGCTGGATAAATACGTAAAGCCTGCCGTGCAAATGGATGGCGGCCATATCGAATTCAAATCCTTTGAGCAAGGAGTAGTTACACTGGCGCTGCAAGGTTCGTGCAGCAGTTGTCCATCTTCCACCCTCACTCTTAAATCGGGTATAGAAGGATTGTTGAAGAGAATGGTGCCTGAAGTGGAAGAAGTGATTGCTGAAGCAGAATAAACGGCAACTAAATAATAACTGAGGGCTTGCTTTATGCAAGCCTTTTTTATTTTTAGTCGAAAGAATACTCTTTGAAAAAATTTCAGGATAAACTTCCTCTTGTTTTATGTTTTTTGATTGCCATTGCATTCAGCATAAAAAGTTTGCGGGAACCCGATTTGTGGTGGCAGATACGCACCGGGGAATGGATTCTTGAAAATCATCAGATTCCTAAACAGGATGTCTTTAGTTATACTTATGAGGGTGCTAAATGGATAAATGTAAAATGGGGGTTTGAAGTTCTTGCTGCCCTCATTGCAAAAGTGTCAGGGCCCGAAAGTATTTTTATTCTTCAGGCAATTATTAGTTGTCTTCTGGTTTTCTTCCTCATCAAAACAGCAAAACAGTTTAAGCTTTCATCTTTTAATCTTTCGTTTTCCCTCGCAGCTCTTTTTACTCTTGTTGCTGCTGAATATCGCATCATCGGCCGCCCCGAAATGTTCAGCCATCTCTTTACAGTTGTCTTTCTATTCGTTCTACTTCGCAACCATAAAGAAGAATCGAACAAAATCTTCTGGTTGGTTCCGCTGCAGATATTCTGGGCAAACTTTCATGAAGCGTTCGGCATCGGCCTGGTGCTAACCGCAATATTTACAGCCGGAAGTTGGGTGGAATATTATTTGTCGAAAAGGAAAATTGCTTTCGCAGATAAACCAGTGCCTAAAAATATCTCCATCCTCTTGCTTGTACAAGTTGCGGCTGTCGTTATCAACCCCAATGGAATAACACTCCTCACACAACCACTTAATATTCTAGGACAGGTTTACGAAAACAAATACACCACCGAGCTTTTTGATTTCACTCGCCCCGAGTACTGGCAGTGGAATGTGTATTGGATGATTGGGCTGTTACTTGTGGGGCTGTTTGCGAATTGGTTTTATTTTAAAGGAGTAAAGACAAAATCAAACCGGCTCAAGCTATTTTTTGAGCAATTTGGTTTTGGGTACTTGTTTGTATTGGTTGCCTTTAGTTATCTGGCATTGACGGCATACCGTAACATTATTTTTCTAGGTCTTGTTTTCTTTCCGTTGCTTGTTTTTGGAATTGATTTTTTGCTTTCAAAAGCAAAGCGCTACTACACACAGTTAACTATTGCCAGCGTTGTAATAGCTGTTGGTTTTTATGGCCTGATTGTATCAAACAAATATTACGAACTAACTAAAAGCCGCGACCGTTTTGGCATGGAAGTTCTTTCCACTTTTAATCCGTCAGGTGCTGCCGAATTTGTAAAGAAAAATAATTTGAAGGGAAGATGTTTCAGCGACTATCTGACTTCATCTTACCTGCTATGGAAGCTGCAGCCGGAATTCAAAACGTTCATTGATCTGCGCGATTTAGATGTTTTCCCTTCTGACTTTTTCAGCACGTTTGCTGAGGCAGTTACTTTTCCTGAAGTACTTGAAAAGCTGGACTCAACTCATCATTTTAATTATCTGGTTCTTTATCGTCCTCAGTTTTCTACCCTCCACAATTATCTCTTCAATCAAAGCCGTTTCAAGCTTGCCTTTGCCGATGCGGTAGCTGCTGTGTATGTGCCAAAAGTATCCCCCTCAGACTCATCCACAATTTCCTTCACCCCTGTTCAACCGGTGAAGATTTCTTCGGCAGCTTTCATCATTAATAAAATTCTAAATCCACTTTATTCTTCGTTCGATTATTCATCAACCGATAACGATTTATTGGCGGCTGGTTACGCAATCAATGTTGGAAGGCTTCAGGAAGCAGAGGTGTTTGCGCAAAAATCTTCAGTGAATAACATTGAAAATTATAAAGGCAAAGAAATAATGGGCGAGGTATTTTACAACAAGGCGCTGCAGGCTAAAGATTTGGAAACTAAGAAACAGATGCTTGTTTACGCGGGTAGTTATTATCAGCAATCATTGAATGAGCAGGACGATTATGCACAAACCTATCTTGGGTTGGGTGCGGTCTATTTTCAGCAGCAAAATTATCTACTGGCATTAGCCAATTTTGAAAAATGTATTGAGCATGACAAAAACAATTTGAATGCCTACAACTTTGCGGCAGAGTGTTGCATGTATTTTATAAACCTGAATAATGCAGAATCAGGGGAGTATATAAAGCGCGCTATTAATTTATACCGGAAAGCGGATAAACTGAATCCTGACAATCCGACTATTACCCTTAACCTCGGTTTTCTTTATTTCAGGAATAACGATTGTAATAATGCAACCGAACATCTCAGCAAAGTTTCGGAATTTCAAGGATTTACTGAACAGCAAAGGAAAAATGCACAGGATTGTATTCGAAAGTGCGCTCAATAATTTCGCTTTTACAAGTCTTATCTATTGAGTTATTGCAGGCAGTAAAACTGCTGGATAAGCTCTTTCAATCCCGTCAGTAGTTACGGTTTTTATTCGGTAGTAAACATTTTTTGCAGCTGAATAGGGATACTTATCTGCTTCAGATATTTTTCCATCCGTAAGTTTAACACCTGCACTCGAAATATATTTGCATTTACCAAAGTAATTCAGTGTTTCTGCACTTCTTTCAACTACAATGTGATGATATTGGGTAATATCCTTTACCTGAATCAATAGCTTCACCTCTCCCGTACCACGAAATATTTCTAAACCCACCTCTTCATCTACAGATTTATAGATGCCATTCGAATTTTCATCCTGCGCCTTAAGCATTAAGGAAGAAACAGCAATTGATATAATTATAAGTGATAATAGTCCCTTTTTCATCTTTTAGAATTTTGAGTAGTGTTTACGCAGCAGGATTTGTAAAGTTTCAACAGATGTCCCGTTTTTTTACATTTCTGTGACACTTCTCACTTTTATTAAACGCAAATTTGTACTTGTTATTTTGCGATCAGCTTTGAAATCCTGTGAAAATGCTGATCATCCCTCCCGAATCCTCGGGAGGGATTTTTTACCAGATGCAAGCTACCTTGCCTGTGCTTTTTCTACCCTCTAAATGTTTGTGCGCTTCAGCAATCTCCTCCGCTTTGAATATTTTCCCGCCTTGCGGCTTAAATACTCCTTCTTCTACCAGCCGCACTACATTTTCGAGGCAGCGTTTCAGGACAAGTGGTTTACCATCTGCTATGCGAAGCATGTTTACACCAATCAAACTCTTGGAAGTCATAATAAATTCAGCGGGGTGATAAATGCCAAACTGCAAACCCTTACTTAACTTAGAAAAAACGTTCGTTGAATCACTCATCTCCGAAGCTCCATAGCTGACCATTCTTCCGCCCGGTGATAATATCTTAATACCGCTCCTGAGGAAACCTGCTCCCATTGCATCAAATATTACATCCACTCCATCTCCCTTCGTTGTATCAGTAATGTATTCATCAAACTCTGTTTCTGTGGTATTGATGACATGTTGCGCTCCCATTTGTTTCAACAAGGCAACTTTGCTGCTGCTTCCGGTGGTGGCAAAAATTTCACAGTCTTTGTACTTTGCGTATTGCAACAAAGCCGTTCCCACACCGCCCGATGCGGAGTGTATCAGCACTCTATCACCTTCAAACAAATTAACCATTTCGGCAATGCAAAAATAGGCGGTGCAATACTGAGTAGTGAGTGCAGTGGCTTCGGGCACGGTTAATCGGTCAGAAATTTTTGCTGTGGCGCGGGCATCTGTCACTGCATATTCGGCATACCCGCCAAAGCGGGTCATGGCAGTTACGCGGTCTCCTTCTGACACGTTCGTAACGTTCGCGCCCACCCGTTCAACAATACCACAAATATCATAACCGATTAAACTCGGCATGGGTGGTGCATCCTGATACAATCCTTTGCGCGCCATTACATCGGCAAAGTTCAGCCCGAAGCCTTCTACCTTTACTAATACTTCGCCCGGTTTGGGAACCGGCTTGGCAGTATCCCGTATTTCGAATGCCTCTTCTGCTTTTCCATGTTTTACTATGTATATTGCTTTCATCTTACTAAGTCGGTTTGATGTAATATTATATTTTAGATGAAGATAACCTTACTATGAAGAAAATAAAACTTAGTTCCCTTGATACACGCGCTCCTAAAAAGTTTCAGAAAGAGGCTTTGAAAAAAGAAACACAGAAGCTGAGGTTTAAGCTGGAAGAACTGCAGAATTTGATGTTTGCCGAAAACAAACACGCCCTGCTGGTAATATTGCAGGGCATGGATGCTTCGGGAAAAGACGGTGTGGTACGCAATGTTTTTGAGCCGGTGAATCCCATGGGCTGCCGGGTGATTCCTTTTAAAAAACCAACCGAGCCGGAAATGCAGCACGATTTTTTGTGGAGGGTGCATCAGCAAGTTCCTGAAAAAGGTATGATACATGTTTTCAATCGCTCGCATTATGAGGATGTAGTGGTACAACGGGTTCATGCCTGGGTAGATGAAAAAACAATTAAAGAACGGTTTGTGCATATCAACAATTTTGAAAAGCTATTGATGGAAACAGGAACTGTAGTGCTCAAATTCTTTTTGCATGTTTCGCAGGAGGAGCAACTGCAACGCCTGGAGGAGCGCCTGAGCGACAAAACCAAAATGTGGAAGCACAATGAGAATGACATGAAGGAGCGCGAACATTGGAACGATTATATGAAGGCCTACGAAAGCGCTTTCGAAAACTGTTCGGCAAGTGCTGAATGGAACATTATTCCTGCCGACCAGAACTGGTATAAAGAATATTTAATTGCGAAAAAAATAGTGGATACGCTCGAAGCGCTTCACATGAAATATCCGGTTTTGAAGACCGCGCCACTAAAAGCTTAATGATAATGAAAGAACTTAAAACCACCGACCTCTGCGACAGCCATGCAGACAAAGTAAAAATTGCCGAGCCCATCGGCTTTAAAGATTACGGAGGAAAGAAACTCTTCAATGGTAAAATTTACACCGTAAAATGTTTTGAAGACAACAGCTTTGTGCGCAAAGCGCTCGAAACAAATGGCGAAGGCAAAGTGTTGGTGGTAGATGGGGGAGGATCCATGCGTTGCGCATTGCTTGGTGACATGCTGGCTGATTTGGCCATTAAAAACAAATGGAACGGTATAATAGTATACGGATGCATCCGCGATTCGGCAGCTATTGGAAATTTACCGCTAGGGGTAAAAGCACTGAACACTATTCCCATAAAAAGCAACAAAAAGAATATAGGTGAGGAAAACATCTCTCTTCACTTTGCGGGAATTGATTTCAATCCAGGTGAATTTGTTTATTGCGATGAAGATGGAATAATTGTTTCTGAAACTGAACTTGCTCTGTAAGAGAAAATCCCCTCCCCTATGCGGGATAATCAACATCAAATTGCATAGGAAAGACCTAAATCAAATGTTAGAAGATTTATTTTAGACCGAAGACAACCTTTTAATAGTTGTCTTAGAAATTGGGACAATATTTTTCGTATTGAATAGAGCGCGGTCTTTCTTTTTTGAAAACGTAGATAAGGGAAGCCTCTAGTCCTCCCTGTGCGCGGGAGGCTGCTCTCAGATTTGAATGATTCACATCATAGCTCAACCCAACCCTTACATCATAGAATTCCACGCCCACATTAAATATTACCGCATCTTTAACGCGATACCAGCCACCGCCAAACACAGCTACATCATCATTCACCCAATAGTTTAAGCCGACACCGAAATTATATTGCTGGGCATTCGATTGCAGCATGAATAAAAAAGTTGGAGAAATACTAAATGAATAATCGCTGTTGGTAAAGATTTCCATTCCTGCATGAACATTGTAGCGAATCCCCAGCCTGTTTCTTGAATCCTGAAGAAATGATTCTTTCGGTCTGGACACATGGTTGGCTGCAAAACCTAAATAGTAGCGGAATAAATCCTTCGGTGCATGACTCCACAGGGCGCCAACATTTACATCGGGATAAAGAATGCTTTTATTGGTAAAATTTGATTCCCCATTAAACAGAGATGAATTCCATCCAAAGTTATCCAGCTGGCTCTCGAAAATTAAGTTGTTGATTTTAATTTGTTTGGAAACCACGCCTGCCTGAATTCCTAACGAAACTCTTGCTCTTCCATAGCGATCCACAGCTTTATGGTAGGCAACTGAAGCCATACCGCAGAAAGTAGTAAGCGCTCCGTCACCGGCTTTATCCGCATAAAACATTCCTCCAAAACCAAAGCCATCGTTTCCAAGCTTCTCTCGCAAAATCGGAGCGTCAAAAGAAAATTGGTAAGTCTGAAATGGAGCAATTGAGTTTTGGGTAGGAATGGTAAACCACTGATTACGATAATTGAGGGCCGCACGAAATACACCATTGATATTGGCTGTTAATGCCGGGTTTAGTGTGAGCGGGGAGGCAGAGTACTGAGAAAAGTGAATATCCTGCGCGTATGTCGTTGCAGAAAAAACCAAAACTAACAGCGAAAAGTAAAGTTTTCTCATGTACCAATTTTTATTTAAGAGGTGCTAAGATTAAGTAAAAAATGATTTTTACCAAATCTGTTTTACTAAGATGTCATTTTTGGGAAAAACGTTGTCCGTATTTCTTGAAAACGGAGGTGTGATAATTATAAAAAATTTCCTGTTGCGCCCCAAAACCTTCATAGAATCGGGCAATACTATGCACGGAGGAGCCCTCAAAATCCAGTGTTATATCCTTACCCGAATACGCTTGAATAATGCCGTCAAAAAGGAAATGAGACGCTCCGGTATTTTTCCCCTCTAGGGAGGATGTGTTAATGATATTAATGATTCGCTTTTCATGGCGGACAATCATACAGGATGCTAATTGTTTTTTTTCTTCACTGATGCACGAAAATAATTTCCCGCTTCCGTTTTCGATAAGCGCTTTTGTAAGAAGTCTGAAAATTTTTTCGTGCTTGCTTTTAAAATTCTCCTGTTTGCGATTTACGTTTTCAAGATAAAACTTCTGAAAATTGCTCACTGTGGTTTCGTATGAAAAGGTAATTTTTTCTTTTGCTGCTTTTCTGATATTCCTTTTATGGTTTTCCGAATATCCCTTTTTGAGCAATTCATATTTTTCATTTAAGCTTAGAAAGAGATTCTTTTTAACCTTTAGGTTATATTCTTCGGCTACAATTTGAGCAGATGGATTAAGATTGATATTGACATAAGCATATCGTTGGGTTACGTAATTAAGAAATTCACGATATGTCTCTTTATTCGGCATGTCACCAAATACACCAAGCTGCTGACAATAATAAGGCTGATACAAACATTTGATTCCGAATTTACGGGTCCAGACTATTGGCATTACAACTTCATAATTACCCGAAACAAGTGCATCCCAGTTTTCGGCAACCGAATCGAGGTACAACGAGAACGCATAAGGCAGACTGTTTAAGGAACGCGCTATGCAAGCATCCCACTTGTGCCTATCTATCTCCTTCTGTGTTAAAAATTGAATGGCACTCACGGACGTTTCATTATTTCTGCTGCTTCTCGAGTAATCGTTTCAAATACTTTTCTCCAACCTTTCCAAACACCCTCCTCAGTAAATGAACTATTGTGCCAAAGACTGATAAAAGTTCCCTCGACTTCTTCTACCACATTCATTATCTCTCTTATCTCACTAACTGCCTGTTCTGCGTCTGATTTTTTGTACTGAGTGAAGGTAGCATCCATAACTGAAACAGGAAAAATGCGGAGACGGGTGCTTTGGTTGGTTTTTAAATTGAAAAAATAAAACGGGCTACAAATACCCGCCCGAAAACCTGTTCTGGGTGCATAGGCCATTGAATAATCTTCCAATATACCCTGATCTATCAATTGCTCATATGACTTTGGAAGATGAAAACGTAAATAGTGATACCTATTCCGAACGACCTTACTCCCGGTTATTTCCGCCAGCCGGTTGATTTCCTCTCCAATAGTTTCTGAAGATGTGTGGCTATTAAAAGAAAGGTGAATTCCTACTTCGTTTTTGCTGGAAATACCCTGTATCAGCTTTCGGAATCTATTACTGCAGTGCGGAATATTTTTATCAAGTTCCGATCCATCCGCCAATAAAAAAAAGAAGATTGGAGAAAGCGAATGGGTAGTGCAAATATTAAAGATGTAATCAAAAGTATCGAAAGGGTCGGGTTTTTTACCGACCAGAACCAACAAGCGTTCCCTCATGGCTTTATGCTCAGAAAGGATGAAGGATCGTCCAAAGCCCCCAAGATTTCGGATGAACCCTTTTTCGAGATACGAATACGCCATATCAATGTCGAAGGTGACGATGTGCTTGAATTTATGTTTTTTGAAAGTGAGGGTTGGAAATTTTGACCTTAACATTTTTCTTAACTCAATAGCGTAATAATTCACCATTGGCTTATCCAGAAACTCGCCAATGTAATTCAAGCTTTTGCTGCCCCGGTAACGATGGTATTTGTCGTTTTTAGCAGGCAGATATTCTTCATAGCGGGTAAGCATAAAAAAAGCGGAAGCAAAAATATCGAACGGAATGGTAGATTGTTTTGAGACAGGATAGAAGCCACTTAATCCTCCATGATGGCAAAAGGTGATGGGTTGAAGGTCAATATTTTTTTCGAAAAGTAGGAGGGCTGAGGCAAAAAAGATTTCATCGGCTACAGGTTGATTGGCATAAGAAAATTTTGCTTCGGTATAGGTCGCAAATTTTTCCTTATCCCCCGTTAGCTCATAATCCAATCCGAGGAGGTCTCCTATCAGTAAATCGAAAATGTAAGTAAGACGATTGGAGGTTTGTTCCGTATATATAAGGAGGCTGCTCATTTTTAAATCCAATCATTGTCTGTAGAAATGGGCTCCACTTTTTTCTTCTTATAAAAAGTTTCGTTGCGCAGATATTTTGTTTTCAGCAATGGACAAATTTTATAGCGCTCATCTTTCGTATCTTCATACAAAGCGGTCAGCGTTTCGAACACATCGCTGATTCCTATTTTATCGCACCACTCAAAAGGCCCCAAAGGATAATTGGTTCCCAGTTTCATCGCGTTGTCAATGTCCTCAATATCGGCAGTGCCTTCATGCAGGGTGTAGCATGCTTCATTGATAATCATGAAAATAATACGCGGCTTCACCATGCCTGTGCGGTCTTCAACGGTGACATATTCAATTCCAAATTCCTTCATCAGTTTGTTCAACTCGGGTGTTTCGAATTTGCGATATAAACTGATTTCCCAATTTGATTGGCTCAGGAAACCAGGCAAGGCATTTATTCCGAACAAACGGCATTTTACTTTGGAGTCGGCAGCATAAACTGTTTCGGCCAGGCTAAGCTTGACCGCGCATACAAACACCGGGATTTCTTTCAGCGACAAATAGGAGGGAACATGCGAAGGGTCATCATCGGCATTTACATCAAAAATTACATCGTATTCTTTGTAGTCGTCTTCTTCCTCACCATCGGTGTAGTCAATTTCCAACTCTGTATTATGTGAAAGTTTTGCCCGCAATTCATCAGCTCGTTGTTGTTCGCCTACCAACAGTATCTTCATATTATTTTACTTTCGACCCGCAAAATAAATTTTTCTCTTCAATCAATCTTATCATGAGTAAACAGATTATAAAAACCAACCAGGCTCCTGCCGCCATAGGGCCCTATTCACAAGCCGTAAAAACAGGCAATTTACTTTTTGTATCAGGACAGATTCCGCTTGACCCCGAAACAAGTAATATAATAGCCTCAGGTATTGAGGCCGAAACCCATCGAGTGATGAAAAACATTTCTGCCATTTTGGAAGCTGCCGATTATTCTTTCAATCATATTGTAAAGACTTCCATCTTCCTTAAAAGCATGGATGATTTCGCAAAAGTGAATGAGGTGTATGCGTCTTATTTCACTGCTGATTTTCCGGCAAGAGAAACCGTGGAAGTTTCGAAATTACCGAAAGGAGTGAACGTTGAGATTTCGGTGATTGCTGCTTTATAATCCCTAAATCCCCTAAAGGGAACTTTAATACAGAAATACAATTCCGGTTGCTTGGTTTTTTAGGCCCCTTTAGGGTGTTGGGTTTTTTGTAGTAAAATAAACCCCAACCAAAATTAAAATCATTCCTCCTAGTTGTAGCAGCGATAGCACTTCGCCATCGAACAGGCCCCATGCAATGGCAACTATTGGAATTAAATAAGTAACGCTGGCGCCAAACAGTGCATCGGTGCGCTGTACCAGCCGGTAAAAAAGCATCCAGGCAATAAGCGTCCCGAAAATGGAAAGAGTGGCCACATACATAAATGGAAGCCATACGTCACCTCCCGATATTTTTGCAGGGGCATTGGTAAAAAATAGAAGAATAAAAGCCGGAATGCCTACCATACTCATGGCTAGGCCAGTAGTATAAACAGGGCTTTGGTTCTGCAACCGCTGTTTGGTAATGTTGGTGCTTAATCCGTAGCAAAAGGTGGCAACCACCGGCAGTAAACTATACAGCAGATCTACTTCGAAGTTCTCCCCTCTTTTACCCAGCACCAATACCAAAGCGCCCAGGAAACCTAAAATAACACCCATCACCTTGGTATATGAAATATGAATTTTGAACAGGTAGTAGCCGATGATGAGCGTCCAGATTGGGGAAAGCGAATTAAGAATGCCGTTGACAGCGCTGCCGCTTTTGGTCATAGATAGGGCGAACAGAAATGCCGGTGCCCCGCTACCCAAAACGCCTATTTGAAGGATGGTGAAATATTTATCGCGCGGAACAATCTTCAACGCTTTTATCGCAAAAGGTAAAGCACATAGAAAGGAGATGCTGATTCTAAGACTGGCCAGCTCAACTGGAGAAAAAGCAACCAAACTCTTTTTAATAAGAATGTAGGAAGTGCCCCAAATGAGTATGAGCAATGAAAGAAGGATCCAGTTTTGAACGTTGTGATGAGAGGAATTGGACAATGGAGGGATGAAAATTGAAAATTAAATTTCGGTGCGAAGATGCGAAATTTGGGATAATCATTTAAACATCCGCTCCGAAGTTAAAGAAACCAATTAACAGATGGGCGGTTTGATCTGCTAATTAGCAGACTTCGTATTCTATGTTAATCATCAATAATTAATTACGTATTAATTGCGAATCATCATCTTTCGTTAGCCAATCATCGCCTTTTATCATCAAATTGTTAACTATTGTAGTCATTTATTCATCTTGTGTAACGGTATTGTTTGTTATAAACATAAAACCGTCTTTTTTAATGTGCTTTTTGTCATTTATTGTAGCCATAGTTTAGAATGATCTTCTGCCAGAACGACAATTCTTTTTATTCAACTCCCATTCCCTATGTTTTAAATCACAGATTGGTCAGCTAAAGCAATCTGCCCGCTTTTTTAAGGGTTATTGTCGCTGTCTTAGTGTAAATGGTACACCAAAATATGCATACCTTGTTGGAAGAGTTGAGAATAAAGACAAGGTAAGAAACTAAAAGATGACTTAACTTACCTTCTAACGGTTAGTTTTCGTCATTATCTCATCTTTGAGCTTATCAATGCCGAGGCCAGTAGCGGCAGATATATAGGTAGGCGTGATTTTTTCTTTGCCTTTCAGTTCCTTTTTTAGTTCCTTATCAATCATCTTGCGTAGTTCTTCATCTACCAAATCGCATTTGGTAATGGCGAGAATCCTTTCTTTGGTAAGAAGTTCGGGGTTATACTTCTTCAATTCGTTCAATAGAATTTTGTATTCCTCTACTATATTTTCGCTATCAACCGGAACCATAAAAAGCAGAATGGAGTTGCGTTCAATATGCCGAAGAAAGCGAACGCCTAATCCTTTGCCATCGGCAGCGCCTTCGATAATGCCGGGTATATCAGCCATTACAAAACTGCGGCCTCCTTTATATTGCACTATGCCCAAATTGGGCACAAGGGTAGTAAAGGGATAAGCCGCAATTTCGGGGCGAGCATTAGATACGGCAGAAATTAACGTGGATTTGCCGGCATTGGGAAAGCCCACCAATCCCACATCGGCCAACAATTTAAGCTCAAGAACCTTCCATGATTCCTGACCGGAAATGCCTGGCTGGGCATAAGTAGGGGCCTGGTGTGTCGAGGTTTTAAAATAGCTGTTGCCTTTGCCGCCCATACCGCCATCTACCAGAATAAATTCCTGCCCTTCTTCATTTATCTCTGCCACCACTTCACCGGTGTCAAAATCTTTAGCTACGGTGCCCAGTGGCACTTCTATAATCTTATCTTTTCCATCGCGACCTGAGCGGTGAGCGCCTTCGCCTCTTTCTCCGTCATCGGCAATAATGTGTTTTTGATATTTGAGGTGAAGCAGGGTCCAAAGTTGTGCATTGCCACGCAGAATGATATGGCCACCCCTTCCTCCATCGCCTCCATCGGGCCCGCCTTTGGGAATAAACTTTTCTCTTCTGAAACTTGAAGCGCCTTTGCCGCCACTTCCGCTTTTGCAGAATATTTTAACGTAATCAATAAAATTTTCTGTAGCCACTTTTAATGTTGAAGTTTATATGCCTTTGTCATTCTGAACGCTCCCGATAGCTATGCGTTTGCAGAGTGAAAAATCCTGTATTCCTAAAACCTCCAATACAAGATGCCTGCTTTAATATAGGAAGGATTATTTCACTTTTTCAATTTCCTTTGAAAGCAGGTCGAAGATTTCTTCGATAGATCCTTCTCCCATTATCTGTCGTAATTTATGCTGTTCTTCGTAATATTTGGCAAGCGGTTCGGTCTTGGCTCTGTATTCAGCAACACGGTTCTTCACAATTCCTTCATTTTGGTCATCGGCCCTGCCCGATGTTGCGCCACGTTTTAAAATTCGTTGGGTCAACTCCGCCTCGGTTACATATAAGGACAGAACAATTTTGATTGGTGTTTTGTGGTTTCCCAGGAGGGCGTCCAGTGCTTCCGCTTGCTTTACGGTTCGCGGAAAGCCATCAAACACAAAACCTTTTGCCGATTGATTGGCAGCAAGTTTATTCTCAATCATCCCTATCACCACCGCATCAGGAACCAGATCCCCCTTATCCATCAATGTTTTCGCTTCAAGCCC
Source organism: Bacteroidota bacterium (assembly GCA_040387015.1). GTDB lineage: Bacteria > Bacteroidota > Bacteroidia > Chitinophagales > LD1 > Bog-950. The sequence goes on along the minus strand of JAZKEP010000143.1, from coordinate 18,897 downwards.
GAGTTTTGTCTGCCCGGCAATTTCAGCACGCAGCATATCTCCGGTTGAAATATGCACCAACTGATACTTCGATATAATGTTCTCTGCCTGAGTCCCTTTCCCGCTTCCGGGAGGGCCGAATAAAACAATGTTAAGCATGCTATTATTTTTTTTAAGAGCCGCCAAATATAACAACGAGGCTTAAATGGTTAAGGTTTAGGTGAAAACCTACACTGTTATTTACATTTAAACATTTAGCCCCTCTTTAATGGTCTCTAAGATCCTGAGAGCATTCATAGCGGCATTTTGCTCCGCTACTTTTTTGCTGAAGCCTTCACCACGCGCTATTATTTTTCCGCTAATCTCCAGATCAATAATAAAGTAAGCCCTTCGGTTTTTGGCAATTTCCTGAACTAGCCTAAAGTCAATATTTTTTCCTTCTCGCTGCACATAATGGAAAATCTGGCTCTTATAATCGCTATTGGTTGCCTCCAGAAAATCAATATCAATCAGGTTTTGAAGCACTCTTTTCAGAATGAATTTACGCGTTAACTCAAAACCCACATCTAAATAAACAGCTCCTACCAATGCCTCAAAAGTATTCCCCGCCAGGTCTTTGGATATATCGCTCATGCTTTTGCGGTTCACTTTTAAATAATCCAGCAAGCCGAGTTTTGTTCCAACTTCATTCAGCGATTTTCGATTCACAATTTTCGAACGCAGCTCCGTCATAAAGCCCTCTTCTTTATATGGATATTTCTTAAAGATAAATTCGCAAACAATAGCATCCAGAATGGCATCGCCCAGCAACTCTAACCTTTCATTGTTCTCTTTCGGCTCGCTGAACTTAGAACGATGCTGAAAAACCTGCTTGTAAACGCGCAGGTTGGAGGGAGTAATTCCTGTAATCCCCTTCAGATATGAGGAAAGTTCTTTATCGGAGGATAGAAAGGTGTTATAGAATTTTCGGATCAATTTTCACGGATTACAGATGGGAAGTTACAAGTTCTTAAAAAGAAAGCGAATTTACTTTTCGAATTTTTTAAAAACCACTGTTGCATTATGTCCGCCAAACCCAAAGCCATTACTCATGGCAACATTTACTGTTCGCTTTTGTGGTTTATTAAAAGTAAGATTGAGTTTAGGATCAATCTCAGGGTCGTCTGTAAAGTGATTGATGGTTGGTGGCACTATATCATCTTTCACAGCCATAATACTTGCAATTGCTTCCACCGCTCCTGCAGCACCCAGTAAATGCCCGGTCATTGATTTAGTAGAGGAAATATTCAGTTTATAAGCATGTTCGCCAAAAACATTTTTGATGGCTTTCAATTCTGCAATGTCTCCGAGTGGTGTCGATGTTCCGTGAACATTAATGTAATCAACCTCAGTAGGTTTTAGGCTTGCGTATTCCAGCGCGTTATTCATAACCAACACCGCACCTAACCCTTCGGGATGAGGTGCGGTTAGGTGGTGGGCGTCAGCACTCATTCCGCCACCTACCATTTCGCAATAAATTTTTGCTCCGCGGGCAATGGCATGATCTAACTCTTCTAATATGATAGCGCCCGCACCTTCACCCATCACAAAACCATCACGGTCTTTATCAAATGGCCGTGATGCCGTTTCTGGCGAATTATTGCGTACGCTCATGGCGCGCATGGCATTAAATCCTCCCACGCCACCTTCGCTGATAGGAGCTTCTGAACCACCTGCAACAAGGGCATTACATCTGCCAAGGCGAATCAAGTCGTAAGCATTTATCAATGCAATATTGGTCGAAGCACAGGCCGCAACCGTAGCATAGTTAGGACCCCGAAAACCCCAACGCATCGAAATATGTCCGGCTGCTATATCAATAATCATCTTCGGAATAAAGAAGGGATTGAATCGGGGAGTTTCGTTCAACGCTAGGTTCGTAATTTCCTCTATAAATACGTCCAATCCACCAATGCCCGATGCCCAAATTACACCAACTTTATCTTTGTTTATATCTGCTGTATTCAGCCCTGAATCTTTAATTGCTTCATCGCTGCTGACAACAGCAAACTGGGCAAAACGGTCAAAACGTTTCACTTCCTTCTTATCAATAAAACTAGCGGGATCAAAATTCTTTACCTCGCAGGCGAACTTTGTTTTGTATTTCTCGGGATCAAAACGGGTAATAGTTCCGGCACCATTCACGCCATTCAATAAGCCGCTCCAGAACTCCGGTGCTGTGTTGCCGATGGGCGTTAGCGCCCCCATGCCTGTTACTACTACTCTCTTAAACATGGTATAAAAAAAGGTGGCAGATTTATCATCTGCCACCTCCTGCTTTTTACTCTTATTACTTACTTATTGTTTTTTCAAGATATTCAATGGCTTGTCCTACAGTGCCAATATTCTCTGCCTGTTCATCCGGTATCGAGATATTAAATTCCTTTTCAAATTCCATAATCAGCTCAACTGTGTCTAATGAATCCGCTCCCAGGTCATTGGTGAAGCTAGCTTCAGGGGTTACCTGACTTTCTTCTACTCCCAACTTATCAACAATGATTTTCTTTACTCTTTCTGCGATGTTTGACATGTCTTTTGGTTTTAAATGTGGTGCGAAAATAAAAACATCCCGACCTTTGGCAAAAATTTATTTTTTATCTGAAGACCACTATCTGAATTACAAAAAACTAGTTAGAAGCTATGAATATATTTTAGATAAGTAAGTCATTCTTAGAAATTATGGTTTATTATCTTACCTTTGCGCCCTTATTTAAAAACGTCATCTCGAACGATGGCGGGATATCTGGTTCTGCGCTGATAATTAAATTATCACTCCTTTCCGAAAGCTTTCGGAATTCTTTCTCAGATGGCTCGGTTGCGTTCAAACTGACATAAAACAATTTTATTAATGGAAATGACAAAATTCCGCGAGCTCGGATTGAGCGAAAACGTACTTAATGCGTTAGCGAAAAAAGGATGGGAGCAACCATCGCCTATTCAGGAAAAAACAATTCCGCTGTTGCTCAGCGGCTTAAAAGATATTGTAGGACAGGCACAAACGGGCACCGGTAAAACCGCTGCCTTCGGCTTACCGCTTATCGAAAAACTGGATGATAACAACCGTAATGTTCAAGCTTTGGTGTTATGCCCCACACGTGAACTTGCTATACAGGTGGCGGAAGAAATTAACTCTTATAAAGGAGAGAAAAAGCTTGGGGTGTTGCCCGTGTATGGCGGACAGAGCTACCTTATTCAAGAGCGCGGTTTAAAGCGCGGTTCTCAGATTGTTGTAGGGACTCCCGGTCGTATCCGCGATTTGATTGACAAAAAAACTTTGAAACTGGAGCATGTAACGCATGTGGTTTTAGATGAAGCAGATGAAATGCTGAACATGGGCTTTGAAGAAGAAGTTCGTGAAATTCTGAAAACTATTCCGGCAGAAAGAAGAATGTTGTTGTTCAGCGCTACTATGCCTGCACAAATTCTTCGCCTTGCAAAGAATTTCATGAAAGATTATGACCTGGTAGAAATGAAGAGCACGCAGGTGACTACTTCGTTAACCGAGCAAATTTATTTTGAAGTTCGCGCCAGCGAGCGTTTTGAGGCTTTATGCAGAATTGTTGATGTGGAACCCGACTTTTACGGCATTATTTTTTGCCGTACAAAAGTTGAAACCGACCAAGTGGCACATAGCCTGAACGACCGCGGCTACGAAGCCGAAGCCATGCACGGTGATGTTTCGCAAAGCCAGCGCGAATTGATTATCAAAAAATTCAAAGCGAAGAAAGCAACAATACTCGTGGCTACGGATGTAGCGGCTAGAGGTATTGACGTAAACGATTTGACACACGTAATCAACTACAACTTACCCCAAGACCCAGAGGCGTATGTTCACCGAATAGGAAGAACAGGACGTGCCGGAAAACAGGGAACCGCTATTACTTTCATTTCTCCGAACGAGCTACGTGAGCTTTTGTTCATTCAGAAAATTGCCCGTGCTACTATCAAGAAAGAGAAAGTGCCTACGGTTAAGGATGTAATTGAAATCCGCAGAAATAAAATTAAAGCCGACATTGTTGAGATGATTGACACCGGAGAATATCAGGATTACGTGAGCATGGCTCACGAGCTGATTGACGAAGGTCAAACTGCTGAGCGTGTAGTAGCGGCCTTGCTGAAATACACTTTCAAAGATGAATTGAAGGAAGATGCTTACCGCGAAATAAGTGAGAGCAGAGGCAGTATGGTAGATAGCAAAGGAACCGCCCGTTTGTTCGTTGCCCTTGGGAGAGAGCAAGGATACAATCCGGCAACACTTGCTAAGTTTCTAGAAGAAGAAGGAACTATTAAACAAACTGCAATCAAAGACATTAAGGTGTTCGATAAGTTTTCTTTCATCAGCGTTACGTTTATGGAAGCAGAACAACTATTGGCAGTATTTAGCAAAAATAAGGAAGGCAGAAAGCCGCTTATTACAAAAGCTAAAGACAGAGATAGCAGCGGAGGAAAACGCTTTGGCGGAGATCGCCCAAGTGGCCATCGCAATAATCTGAACGATGAAAGCAGAGAGAGAAGTTTTACTGAAAAGAAACCATACAGCGAAAAGAAATCTTTTGGCGGTGAGCGTGTTTCTGCAGATGGTAAGAAATCTTTCAGCCGCGAGCGCAAGCCGGTAGATAAAGATCGTTTCGACAAACCTTTCGAAAAGAAAGAATTTGCAACTGCTGATGCGACCTCGGAAACAAAACCGGTTCGTAAACGCGAAAACAAGTTGACAGACTACTTAGAAAAATCAGCTACAACAGAAAAGCCTTTAAAGAGGAAAGGTGATTCATCGGTGGTAGATGAGTTTATGAAGAAATTTGATGATGATTTGAGCTGGTAGAACAGTTGACAGTCAATACAAATACAAAAGGCAGTGAGCGTTAGCTTACTGCCTTTTTTTATTTTCTTCGCTCAACACACAGTCATGAAGCAGTTTCTTCTTTGTTTTTCTTTCGTATGTCTGATTTCTAACTTCATATTTTCTCAAATGCCCTGGTATCATCACACAACCATTTATCAAATTTATCCGCGCTCGTTTTACGATAGCAATGGCGATGGAATTGGAGACATTCAGGGAATCATTCAGAAACTGGATTACATCCAATCTATCGGTTACGAAACAATCTGGTGTTCGCCTTTTTTTAAATCACCACAACAGGATTTTGGCTACGATATTTCAGACTATTGCGACATCGCCTCTGAATATGGGACAATGGAAGATGCACAGCAATTAATAGAGGAAGCACATAGGCGAGGAATGAAAATTGTTTTTGATATGGTAATGAACCATACTTCCATTCAACATCCGTGGTTCAAAGAAGATTCAAGACACAAGACGCAAGACACAAGAAAGGATTTCTATATCTGGGCAGACAAACCCAACAACTGGAAAAGTATGACTGGCGGAAGCGGCTGGCAGTATTCACCGGAGCGCAAGCAATACTATTGGGCAAGCTTTCTTCCCTTTCAACCCGACTTAAATTATCGCAATCCGGAAGTAAAGCAAGCTATGCTTGATAATGTTCGCTTCTGGCTAAAAAAAGGAGTAGATGGTTTTCGACTGGATATCTTCAATGTTATTTATAAGGACTCTCATTTAACAGATAATCCATTTTCATGGAAAGCGGTTCCCGATGAAAAGAATCCGGATGGATTTTTTCAAAAATTCAAATACACCATTAATCAGCCGGAGAGTTTTGAGTTTGCCAAAGAACTGAGAAGTGTGTGCGATCAGTTTGGCGATAGAATGTTATTAGGCGAAGTAAGCGGTAGCCACGAAGCAATTCGTAAGTTTTCCGGAAGAGAAAAGAATGACGGGCTTGGTTTGGTCTTTAATTTCGAAATGCTTCGGTTTAAATTCAAGGCAGATTTTTTCCGAGAGTTAGTTGAAAACGTAGAGAAACATTTCCCCGGACCCTTTATGCCGGTTTATGTTTTCAGTAATCACGACAGGAGACGGAGTATAAAAAGGATGAAGAACAATGTAAGCAAAGCAAAGCTTCTACACCTTTTTCAGCTAACGGTTCGCGGAGTGCCATGTATGTATTATGGCGAAGAAATAGGAATGACAGATGCGCGCATCCCTTTCAAAAAAGGATTAGACCCCATTGCACAAAAAATGAAAAAAGTGCCGCGCTTCTTTTTCGATTTAGCTGGCGAAACCCCAAACCGCGATGAGTTGCGAACTCCTATGCAATGGAATGATTCGGTGAATGCCGGTTTTTCTACGGCTGAAAAAACGTGGCTCGCAGTGCATAATAATTATACTACTACAAACGTTGAGAAAGAGAGAAGTGATGAACGGTCATTACTTAAAACAATTCAAAGGGTCTTAAAAATCAGAAAAGAAATGTCAGCTATCAATAGTGGTTCATTAGAGTTTATAGAAAGAAAGAAGCTTCCGAAAAATATTCTCGCTTATAAAAGAAAAGTAGGAACGGAGGAGGTGCTGGTGGTAATGAATTTCGGAAAGCACACTCAGGCCTTCAACCTTCCAGAAAAATTCTCTCGTCTGCTTTTATCGATTTCAACAGCCGATAAAATATCAGATGACAACATCATTCTGAGCGGTTTCGGAGGAATGGTTATTGCTAAATAATTACCGATAAAATCTAAACAGTTTCCGTTGATTATCATTGTAGATAACCTCAGCCAAATAAATTCCTTTAGCTGTTTGCGGTAAAGGAATATTATCCGCTGGGTTTTGCCGGTTTAAAATTTCCTTGCCCAACAGGTCATAAATTCTTACCTGTTTAAGCTGAATTTCTGCATCTCTTTTAATATGCAGCAAGCTATTCATTACCCAAAGCTGTAATCGTTCGGTATCGGTTTCTTCTATTCCTTGTGGCCGTCCGATTAAAATATTGAATGTAAGAGAATCCGTAGCGACCGCTCCATTGGCAATAGGCCAGATAACAACTACCGAAGGTCCGGTTTTAAAAGCGGGCAGCCTTACGTAGCCGGTGATACTCTTTGCAATAGTATCGAATGGGGGAATGGTATCAGTGCTGGTGGTATATCCAAAACCGCTCGTTGTATTGGAGGTTGTATAAACTGTTGTATCTATTTTATAGCCAAAACCTATCTGCCCGGTATATTCAAATGCGCTATCGTTTATTACCCATACGTAGAAGGAAAATGTTGTGGCCGTATCGGCTGAAGGCGGAATAGTAGAAGTGTCTGCCAACTGGATTCGCAATGCATTTTGGGAAAACCCTGAATGCACGAGCAGGCATGCTAGTAAAACAAAAAGCGTCCTTATGGCCTTTCTCATAGTCGGTGGTTTTACGTGAATGTAAAATTTGTTCATGTATTTACGCAAACTATCTAATTTTAATCTTACATACATAATTGATATTAATGGATATACTTAATCAAATAGTAGAGAAGCTAACCAAGGATGAACTTCGTTTTTTCAAATTCTATTTGGGTGCTATTCCGGGAGATGATCGGAAAGATTTGTTGCTCATAGATTATGTGCGTCAATCGGGAAATAAATTTGACGAAGAAAAAATTATCCGCAAACTGAAATATGATACAACAGATAAAAACAGTTACTACCGCTTAAAGAACAGAGTCATCCAGGATATTGGCGATTCACTTTCTCTCCTCCACACCCATAAAAATGAACTATATGAATTGCAACATTATCTAACCCTGTATCACATCTACTATTCAAAAACACTTTTCAAACCCTGTCTTTATTATTTAAAAAAGGCGGAACGATTGGCAAGAAGTATCGAAAACTACGAATTACTGGATATGGTTTATTCTAATTTTATTCGGCTTTCGGCAGATTTAGTGGAAGTAAATCCTGACGATTACATTACCCTTCGGGAAGAAAATGCTGAATTGATTTCACAACTTCGAGAACTTGATGATTTACTCGCTACGGTTACCTATCGGCTAAAGCTTTCGCAAAATTTTGGTTCTTCCGATAAAAGGCAACTGGCATTACTTCAGAAACAAGTCAAACAGATATCGAAACAAACTACCTCTTATTTCGGCAGAAATCTGCAAACCAAAATTTACAAAGCGGTTAGTCAGATTTTTTTGCAGCAACATAATTACCCTGCATTGGAGAAAGTTGTGAAGGAAAATTATCAGCAATTTAACGCACAAAAATGGTTTGATAAGCAAAACCATGATTTGAAATTGCAAATGCTCACTTACTATGCAAATGCTTTGTATAAGAACGGAAAACTTAAAGAGTCCTTATCGCTTACTAATTTGCTGGGAGCAGAAATTGAACAACATAACCGTCTGTATTACGACCGCTACCTTTTCTTTTTCTATAACCTTCAAATACTGAATAACTCTGTTTTAAACCCTTCGCAGGCCCTTGAGGAGCTGGATGAGTTTCAAAGCGAAATTCACAAAAAGAAAAACTATTACTACGATACTTTCATTTATCTGAACAGAGCAGGTTTATTATATGACACAGCACGATACAAAGAGGCCTTAAAAAGCTTAGTGAAATTGTATGTAAGCGACAGTTTTCGTACGGCAGATAAAACCTTCCGGTTTAAAGTGGAAATGAGCGAGTTGATTATAACCCATGAAGCCGGAGACTTCGAAACATTACTATATCGCATCAACCAAATAAGAAAAGATTTCAAAGCTTTTGTCTCTGAAAAAGTCTATTCGAGAGATTTTGCAGTAATGGAATTACTTGAGGCAATGGCACATTCTAAAAATATTAAACGGGATGAAAGCATTCAGAAAAGAATTAAAACCTTGTTGAAATTTAAACTGGAGGAGACCCTTGAAGAGTCTGAATTGATTAAGTACAGGGGTTGGTTGAGCAAAAAATCTGCTTCAACTCAATAATCTTGGTAGGTAAGAAATTTAATAAAATTATACCTTTTCCTTCTTCAGTTTATGTGCGACTTCTGAGTATTCAACTTTTAAGCGTGTAAGAAATTAGCACATTCAGATTGTTTTCAGTGTAACATCTTCACACATTCGCATCGTCAAACAAATTATTGAAACAAAAAATGACGATTATGAAAACACTAAAAAACATTTTACTCTCAGTGCTGCTCTTGGCAGCATACAATACCGCCAATGCCCAGTGTCAGATTCCAATCTGGGCGAGCCCTTCGGGGCCAAATGTTCAGTTCAACTGGGGCTATGATTCAACCAACACACTTGCATCGTGGTACTGGGATTTTGGCGATGGCGATACCTCCCATAGTTTCAATGTAGAGCACACATACGCCCAATCGGGAGTCTATAATTATTGCCTGCATTATACCGGCACACCTTGTAGCGGAGATACGTGTGGAACAGTAACAGTTGACGTGTGTGATTTCAATCCATACATTACCTATTCGGGCAATTACCTTACCATCGCCTTCGAGATTTATAATCCAACAGCTGGTGCCTCTTACAGCTGGACAATACTTGATGACAGCAACAATACCCTTTTTACTTCCACACAGCCGGCTCCGCAGTTTACTTTTAGTGGTTATAATGTTTATCATGTTGCTTCTGTAGTTGTAACCTTACCAAATGGTTGTGTGGATAGTTCGCAAACAGGCTTCTATGTTCCTAATCCATGCGATGCCCATGTATTTCACTATAACATTGATACGGCTGAGTTAGCTTTTTACGCATGGCCCCAGGATTCAATGGGTGTGACTCAGTTTACCTATAGCTGGGATTTCGGTGACGGAACATCTGATAATACACAAAACCCAACTCATAATTTTGGAGGCTACGGAACTTGGAATGTTTGTATGATAGTGACAGGTCCAACCTGCACCGATACAGTTTGTGAAAGTATAACACTTGCACCCCCGCCCCCTCCGACACCGGATTGTCCTTCATGGATTTATTTGTATCCGAATGGGGCTGATGTACAGTTTTATGGCGACCTTGACTCCCTGAATTTTGCTTCATCTTTTCAATGGAATTTTGGTGATGGAAATATTTCGAATTCGCCCAATCCGGCTCACACTTATCAATCGGGTTCTTATATCGTCTGTCTTAACTATACTGATTCTGTTTGCAATGTCAGCATTTGCGATTCGCTTACAATTGATGTTTGCAATTTCAATCCACAGTTTAATTATAACACATCCGGAAATACAGTCACATTTGCTCCGACCAATCCGCAAAGCGGAAGTAGTTATACTTGGTTTTTCTATTCGCCCAACGGTGCGCTTTTAGATAGTTCGAACCTGCAAAATCCTCAGTTTACATTTCCGGGTTATGGAAGTTTTCCTGTCGCGCTGCAAGTAACACTTCAAAATGGCTGCACAGATAGTTCTCTGACCTGGATTTATTTTTCTAATCCATGTGAGGCGTATATTTCAAGTTATCGTATTGACTCAACAAGCTTTCAGTTTTACAGTTTCCCTTTCGATAGTGTAAATACTAATTACCTGGAATTTTGGCGATGGAACTACCGATGTAAACCGAGACCCGGTTCATGATTTTGGCGGATATGGTTCGTGGAATGTTTGCCTCACAGTTACCGGACAGAATTGCACAGATACAGCTTGTCGTACAATAACGATCCAGACTCCACCACCACCCACATACTATATTTCAGGGATTATTAAAAAAGGAAGCTTAAATGCTTGTCAGGGACATGCATATCTGATTAAAGACAGCATCGGGGTTCTTACTTTTTTAGGAATGGCATACACCATTGATTCAGGCGGCAATTGCCCCGGATTTTACTATTTTAATAATGTGCCACAAGGACAATACTACATAAAGGCTTCTCTTGGATACGGTGATCCCGATTCACTAAACTTTCTACCTACCTATTATGGTGATGTTTTAAACTGGGGTAATGCTACTCCTGTCAATGTAAATCAGAACTTGTATAATGTGGATATC